>JAOUOS010000040.1 GCA_029880285.1 Spirochaetia bacterium | reverse complement strand
ATTAGGGCGCCCAAATATTGGCAATTAGAACTTAATAGAACCTAGTTCATGATCATGAATAGTAGCGGAACTAATTGGTATAAGTTTAGTGGCATTTTCTTCGTTAATAAAAGATTTTATAAATATTTTTTGATTAAAAATCATTAATTCGAGTGGCTGAATCGTATGATTGAAAAATTTTCCTGAATTATCGGTATAGTCTACTTTAACAAACCCCTTGGATTTAATTAAGCGATTAAAATAAGTTTGAACTTTATCAAAATTTCGAGGTAATTTTAACTGAAAATCGCTGCATTTTCTATAGAATCTCATGAATTTTCGAAACTTTTTATGAGAATTGATTTTTTCATAATAGTGCTTTATGGTTTCTAAAAATATTAATCCTGTAGCCTCTGCGTCAGACAGCGCCCTGTGATGATCGCCTGTATCAATGTCTAACAATTCTCTTAATGATGATAAAGAATGCGAGGCGCGTGTTTTAAAATATTTTCTTGAAAGATATAAATTATCAAAATAAAGATTATCAGGCAGGGTACGCCCTACCCTGTTTAATGAATGAGTTAAAAAAGAAAGATCAAAAGGCGCATTATGAAAAATAATAGCATGGGTTTCAATAAAAGAAAGAAAATTTTCAAGACCCTCATGCAAAGAGACTCCATGTTCCTCTAATTCTTCATTAGAAATCTGATGTATTTCACGAGATCTAGGATCAACTTTATTTTCAGGTTTGATCAAAATTTGAAATTTGTCAATTATACCCGTTAAATCAAATTTAACGGCGCCAATTTCTATAATTTCATGCTGCCAGGGATTTAGTCCCGTTGTTTCAAGATCGGCCGCTACCCATGTTTGGTTTTTTAAGTAATCGTCAGACATACGTCACAGAATTGAAAATATACAGAAAGTCTATAAAAATTCTATAAATTTCTTTACAATATCATATTTTATTAAATTTAGTACTTATGCAGTACCCATTATTACGATTAAGAAGATTTAGAAAAAATGACACGATTCGAAAGGCGATGAGAGATATATCCATCCGCCCTGAAAATTTTATACAGCCTTTGTTTGTGCATCCGGGCGATGAAGATCAAGAGATCCCTACCCTGCCCGGCGTAAAAAGAATTTCGATAAAGAATGTAAAATCATATCTTGAAAGAGTTAAAAACGCAAAAATTCCATCCGTTTTGATTTTTCCTATACCCCATGATAAAGAAAAAGATAAGAGCGCATCTGTTTGCGTTGACCCTAACGGCAGCCCCGCAGAGATCATAAGCAAAGCCGCCGAAGTCAAAGACTTAAACATTATGGTTGATTTGTGTCTTTGCCCCTATACAGATCATGGTCATTGCGGGTTAATCAACGAAAAAAAAGAAGAAATCGAAAATGACAGTACGCTTGAAATTTTAGGCAAATCGGCCGTCACGCTCGCCAAAGCCGGCGCAGACTGGGTGGCCCCCTCGGGCATGATGGACGGAATGGTAAAATATATTCGCCAGTATTTAGATGATGAAAATTTAATAGATACGGCAATCATGTCATATTCTATAAAGTTCGCGTCAGGTTTTTACGGTCCGTTTCGCGACGCCGCGCACAGCTCGCCTTCATTTTCTGACAGAAAAACCTACCAGATGGATTACGCGTCAGAAAAACAAATCAGTCTTGAATTAGAACAAGATATTCAAGAAGGCGCCGACGCGGTGATGGTAAAACCCTCGTTAATGTATTTAGACGTCATTCAAAAAATCAAGGGCTTATGCGATCTTCCTATAGCGGCTTATCAGGTATCTGGCGAATATGCCATGATCAAAGCGGCCCATGAAAAAAATCTTGTTAATGAAAGAGAAGCTTTTGAAGAAATCATGTATGCTTTAAGACGAGCCGGTACTGACTGGATTATTTCATACTATGCGCTTGAATATCTTGAGGGGCTGTAGATTTTTATTAATAGAACCTGCCCGATAAAAATCAATTAACGCACTAGGAATATTTTTTTGAACTATATTTGACCAAGAGTTAAGTTAATATCTTTTTCAATGAAATGTAAAATAGAGATAACTTGACTTTTAATATTTTTTATTTCTTCAATTCTTAGCGGTATGCCAATTATAAAAATAGTATTAGAAATATCATTTATACTGTTTTTATAAATAATTTTCTTTGTTTCTATTGAGTCAGATGGATAACATAGGCAGCAATATTTTCTTTGTGTCGAGCTAAAAGAAGTATATGAAAGTATTTGGTGAAGATCATGCCTATGATCGTTTTTAAGTGTTTCGTTACTATTAAATTTATTATATAAATTTGCTTTATACTTTGCGTCAATAAAAACTAATAAATTACCTTTCTGATAAATCACATCAGGTTCTAAGTTCTTTAATGCCCAAGAGAAATATAAAAAGTGCTTAGAGTAAAACTTGTAATTTGATAATACCTTACCGCCAATTGTTTTTGAGATCCCCATAAATATATATTGTACAAATTTTTCAAAAACATCAGAGAAGTTTACTCGCCAAGCAGTACTTTGAAAAAAGTTAAATTCAAGAATATTATTTGCAGATAATTTACAATTTTTAATTACAGGATTATCAGATAATTTTATTTGAATTGAGTTTGTTTCAATTGGTTTATGCAAATATAATTTTTCTTCAAGAAAGTTTAAACGTCGGTTAAGAAAAAACTTAACTCTTAAGGGCGTATTATTTGAAAGTAATTCTGATTTACATATATCAAATACATACCGAACTTGACTATATTCTATATGAAGTTCACTTAAAATATTTTTAGTAGCGGGGAATTTCAAACGTTTTTCAACTTTATATTCATTCTGAAAATATTCATTCCATTTTATTTGTCCGTTCGGTTTATTCTCAATTTTCTTAATATTATCAAATTTTCGCCAATGATACTTTACTAAATTCTCTAAAGAAGTAATAAACTTAATAGCTTCTAGATATAAAGGTGGGCGAAAATTATTACCCGATACTAAAGGAATACTATCAATCACTTCAGGATTAATCTCGGTACCCAATAAATCAAGAATTTTAATATAATCTTGGTAACGATGACGGCCAATAAACCTTGGAGATACAACGAAATCACCTATTTGCTTACCTGTATCAGAAGATCTTAGAGGAATTGTACCAATATATTCTGTTGAACGAAAAGCAAGAGAAGTATTTTGATCTGTACCAAAGAGTATTGGTGTTACACCAAGAAAATTAAAATGTTTTGAATTAAATGCAATAAATTTCTGAAGATATTGACCTAGATACCTTTTATCGGCATTTTTTAGCCATTTTTTTTGTATAGCTAGGCCACTTAATTTTGTAGATAATTCAGTAAGACAAGGTATTTCACAAAAAACATCCATATATTTTAATCAAATAAAGAGAGATTTATTCTGGAAATAAAATAATTATTGAAATCCTCTTTCGCATTTTGAATT
Source organism: Spirochaetia bacterium (assembly GCA_029880285.1). GTDB lineage: Bacteria > Spirochaetota > Leptospiria > Turneriellales > JAOUOS01 > JAOUOS01. The sequence goes on along the minus strand of JAOUOS010000040.1, from coordinate 19,358 downwards.
AAACCCTCTTGTAAATATTCTTTTATTAAAGGAAATATTTCATATCTGATGCGATTTTTTATTTCTGCTTCATCTTCTGCAATAAAATACCCTTGACCAGGTTGAAGTGTTAATTCATTACTTGAAGCAAACCAATCAAATATTTCATGGATCTTTGAAAAATCATCAGAAAAAAAATATTTAGATTTGATTGGCTTTGGTTTTAAATCATACCAAGCAAACCTTCTTCTTAATGCAAAGTCAACAACAGCCAAGCTTCGATCTGCTGTATTCATTGTTGCTATAACATGAAAATTTGAGGGAAGCTTATTTATAGAAAAACCGGGTAATATTTCAATATCAACGGAACTTTTGTCCATTTTATGTTCAAATAGATAAAATATTGGCCCTAGTACATTAGATAAATTAGCCCGATTTATTTCATCTACAATTTAAAATCATCACTGCTGGGGTTTTCAACAATTTGACAAACAGGCAAGACTTTTGTATATGTTTTAATTGTATTCTCTATATGTTGTAAAGAAGGATTCACAGTAATTGATTTTGGTAAATTTGACTCTATATCTGAAAAAGATGATTTGCAATAACCTTGAGAGTCTACTAACTTTGAAAATAATCTTCGAAGACCAGGAAATGTTGCTAGTTCATAATCATTTTTGAAACCACTAGAACCAATGCCAAGACATACAAGCCAAGATTTATTTTGATCACTGGGAAATATTGTTAAAGAAAAATCATGGAATGGGCCAGACATTTCTTCCTCAGGATGAATGAAACCAAAATAGGCCCCATTATCTTTTAATGCTTCATCACTAGTGTTATTTCTCTCAATATAAGGCTTGTTAAATTCACTATTCTTTTTCGCACCAAATCGCTCAGCTTCTTCCTGAATAAATTTACGAATATCTTCTATTAATGTCATAGTTCAATACCTTTTTTATATCTATAATTAAAATAAATAAGAGAATAATTGTGTCAAATGTTATCTAAAATAATCAGAAGATATCTGTTTACTGAAAAATGCAAAAGCTTTGTATCTGCCTCAGAAAGTTCGTTCGAATGAAATAAGAAAACTGCTAAAACAAAGACAACGGCGACAAGACCTATATAAATGCCGAAAGTTTTTTTATTCTTAAGCATAGTTCTTTATCAGAAATTCAATACGTCAAATAAAAATAAGGATTGAAGATACTTCCAGAGAAATCGGCTTGACGTGACATAATCTTTGATAAGTAAATAAAAAATATTCATGAAAACAAACTATAAAATATATTTTTTTATTTTTTTAACTACAATTATGGTATTTACTATTGATATACTTTTGCCTTTAGGGGTCGCGGCAGGCGTTCCGTATATTATTCCCATACTAATTTCTCTTTATTTAACCAACCGTAGAATTACCATTTTTCTGGCTCCGATATTTATATTTTTAACTATCGCGGGTTTCTATTTTTCGCCACCGGGCGGTATCATGTGGATGGTTTTAACCAACCGTTTTTTAGCTTTCTCGGTAATCATAATTACCGCATTTCTAGGACTTCGTTTAATAGAAAAAGATGAAGAAATTAAAAAAATAGCCTCTATACCGGCAGAAAATCCCCATCCTATTGTAAGAGTATCATTTGAAGGCAATATACTGTATATCAACAACTCTGCGCAAAAGCTGTTTGATTATTATAAAAAAGATCTTAAGAACTTTCCAATGCCAGCCCAATGGATATCTATAGTGAAAACGGCATTAAATGATAATAAAATTATATTTCATGACTATAAAATAAATAAAAGGATGTTTACCTTTGATTTTACCCCCGTTCTAAATTATAACTATGTAAATATTTACGGAAAAGATATTACAGAACAAAAAAAAATATGAAAAAAAACTGAAAGCATTATCAGAAATCGATCCGCTAACAGGCATCTATAACCGACGTGTTTTTAAAAATTCGTTTGAACATGAGCTAAATAGAGCAAAGAGATTTAACACGATATTATCGCTTTTAATTATAGATATAGATTTTTTTAAGAAATATAATGATACATACGGGCATCATGCCGGTGATCTTGTATTAAAAAATATTGCATCTGTATTGAAAAAAAATTGTAACCGGCCGGGAGATCTGGTTGCCCGGTACGGGGGTGAAGAATTTGTGGTTTTACTGCCTATCACAAATGAACAAGCTGCAATAAAAGTGGCTGAAAAACTTAAAAAAAGAATAAGTGATTTAAAAATTAAGCATGAAAAATCAAAGATTTCTAAATTTGTAACAATTTCAATAGGTATCGCATCAACAAATACCATGAAACATGTAAATCTAAATGAAGATAGTATATTCAAAGCTGCGGATACCGCTTTGTACAAAGCCAAAGAAAAAGGACGAAATGGCATAGAAATCAATACAAAATTTAATACTTAAAAAAGAAGTTAAATAAAAATAACATTTAATGGTTATTATATTAAGCCTATATACTATGACTTTACAAAATCTCAACTTTAGTTATAGAACTCAAATAAAAAGTACAGACTTTTAATAGAAAATTACTTTACAATTTATATAATTTCTTTTATATTGAATAACATCAGAAAAAGTCATGAAAACATTTATAAAGACAAAATCAATAATTATGGCAATAATTATAACTAGCGGTATAGCAAGCGGATTACAATCTAAAATTGAATTAGATGATAATATTCAATATTTAAATAAAGAAATAATCTCTTTTGCAAGAAAAAACAAAGGAAAAAAAGTCGGAAGAGGCGAATGCTGGGATTTAGCGGCTATTCCGCTAAAGAAATATAATGCCTCATGGAATGGTCAATATATTTTTGGTAAAAAAATATCTTATGGAAACAATAAAAGACATTATATTGGAAAAGATATTAGAATTAAAATTGGCGATATTATTCAGTATAAAAAAGTAAAATTAGAAGGTTCATGGGGTTATATGACGCTAGGATATCCGGATCATACAGCAATTATTAATAAGGTTGAAACAAACTTAAAATTCTCTGTTCTTGAACAAAATTTCAATAATAAAAGGTATGTTACTGAAAATATGGTAGATTTAAACTACCTTAAAAAGGGATCATACATAATTTACAGACCTTTTAGAAAAAAGTAATGTAAGCGTATAAAACCTATTATAGCCTGCCCTTTTTGATCAAATATTCTGAGATGAAAATCATTTATCTATCGTCAAAATATTCTCTAATGCCAATCTCTTTTAACGCAGAAGATACATTTCTGATTTCTTTCGTTGGGTTTATACCAGCCAAACTGTTTAAAATACCAAAGGTATATTTTATCTGTAATCTTATAATTCTAAAGCTCTAAACTAGATATATTAAAATTTTGTCGGATATACACTTGCAGATATGCTTATATTATGTATAGTGTAAAAGATATTCTAAACGCATTAAATACAATGTGGATTCATATTTATCTTGTTTATATTTATCAATAAATTTAGATAATCGATTATAATTCCGGTTATTTTCAGTTAAATATTGGTTTATATATGAATAAAAATCTATACCTTTAATTGTAGAATCTTCTATATGAAAATTATCCCAATTTATTCGAAAATTAAAACCAAGATCAATATTGTTAAATCTATAGCGAATTACGTTAAAATCATTTTTTATTTCTTTTTTATGAGTATTTGGATAATAACTGAGAAATGAGTATTTTTTTATTCTAATATCTTCACCGGATTCATGATATACTTTGTCTGCCATCTTGTCACCGACTAACGGGGCATAAAATACAAACTCTGCCTCTTTTATTTTACCCCGACATGTTTTACCGGCTTCGACAATATAATTGATTTCGCTGTAATCACACAATTCTGCAAATGATGCTCTTATCGGTTCCTGAATATATTCTTTTTTAACGGCAATTCCTTCAAATGGTATAAAACTTAATTCTGTATGAAAAACAGATTGATAATATTGGTTGTTTATTTTTTGTACATCAAACATCCTTTTTACTTTGCACCCGTTAATGCGTGTATTAAATATAAAATAATCTCTATGTATTTCAGGGCTTGAATCGCTGACTGTCGTCGCTTTACAAATATCGCCATTAATAGGAAACCCTATTTTCACTTTAACTTCTTTATTGCTATTATTTTTAAACTTAAAAACAGTTACAAAAGTATTATCTTTATAAATGGATTTCTCAGATTCTGGAAAAACTTCTGTATGTTCGCCTATAAATGGGGGGCCTGAATCAGGCCCGTGAAAAGATACTCCGTCATTTGCCAGACAATCTTTTGGGAAAAAAGAAGAGATGATTAAAAATAATCCACAAAATATCGAATTCATATGTGACATAATCAATAATTTGACATTTAAATAGATTGTCAATAAAATATTGTATAAATATTATACATATCGCCTACAGAGATGACAGGAATTGAGCGAAAAATATCGCAAGAATGATAAAAAATTAAAAACTTATTTTTTATTTGCAACAAACAGATAGAGCAGATACTGAATTCTATTTAATCTATAGGGCATAAACAATATTTCACTGAACAGGAGAAGAAAATATAATTCAATTAGACCGAATCTTCTGGCAAAAGTGGCTGCAGCATAGACAAGGCATTATCAAAAAAAGTAATATTTTTAGTTTCTCCTGCTTCAATTAGGAATCTTTTTTGCGAAATTAAGACTTTTTGAATTTTATCAAGAGTTTCAATTTCTGGTAGTCCCTTGTCAAAAAACTGCTCTACTTTTTGTATTTCAAAAGAAACAAAAGGGGTTAATAGTTCTAAAAAATCGCGTAATAACCGGAGTTCCGGCTCCTGGCGCTTTATATCAGCATTTTCAGATGCCTTTCTTAAAACAATATCTAAAATAGTTTTAATATTCTCTGCATCTTGACCGTCTAGTTTAAATTTATAAGGAATGGAATTCAATCTGGGCAAATCAAGATTCCGAAGATAAACCCGGGCTGAAAAAATTGGATTTTTTGAAAGCTCCCCTACGTCATCATGCTTTAACAGGTCAACCGCTCTCACATCTGAAGGCAGCTTAACTTCTTCAGAAACTGCCTCGACTGAAATATCCCTTTCTTGACGGAAAACGATAACGCGTGATTTCGGAAATTGTATTTTAATTCTTACCAGCATTTCTCTTTCAATGTCGTCGCTTGTTATAAAATACTGATATCCTGTTATTGTTCTTGGAACAGCGCCAGGATTAAATGATTTAAAATGCGAAACCACGGCAGGTAAAATTTCTGATTCGACATACGCCGGAAATTTTACATGTCGGATATCCGACAACCCCTTTACATGGAATGGAATATGCAATTGATTATTTTTTACAGGGTAAAAGCCTATTTTATCAAGAGGATTTAGAGAAAGATCAAAATCCATGCCTAAAAAAATAATATGCGATAAATTATGAATTATTGAATTCTTTTGACTGCGAGGGTTCGGAATCGGCTTGTTATTTTTAAATAAAAGATAATTACCCTTTTTAAGGTTTACCCTAATAACTATCCCTGAACGAGTTGATTCTTCTAAAAACTCTCCTGTCATCTACTCCCACTTGATTCCATATATTTTATATTTTCTCAATTTATGCTGCAAAGAACCCCTAGATACCCCTAAGAACTTGGCAACTTTATGCTGAGAATCTCCGACCATTTTTCGAGCATAATCAATAGCTTTTATTTCTAAATCGGTAATTACCTGCCTAAGCTTTGCGTTTTTCAAAAAAGAGACATCTTCTTGTAGAATATTTAATTTTTCATTATTCAACAAATTATTTTGGACGCCATAAAAATTTTCTTCTTTTTCCCATGAAAAATTTTTATCATTAAGATTATTTAATATTGATAAAAAATAGCACCCCTTCGCCTTTAGCCAGAACTCTGTAGATTTCTTTATGCTATTTTCTCTTTTGGCTAAAGATGGAATTAGCAATTTGTGACTCTTTAATAATTGCGAAAATTCCGCTATAAATATATCATGCTTTAGCAGCATTTCAATATTATAAATAGAAATAACTACGATTAAATTATTTTGAATATCCTCAGCCGATTCTACAATAAAGGCCTGCTGATTCTTATCTAAAAGCGCGGCCTCTGGGACAATTATTATGTTCTTTTCGGTGTCATTTTCAAAATATATTATATCGTCTTTAGATTCAAATATTCTTCTCTTTATAAAAATATTATAATTATAAAGAATAAAATTTTGTAAAAATGTTTTTTTCCCAACGCCATTTTGGCCATTGATGAAAACAAAAGAACTATTTTTCTGTATTGCCAAATTTATATTTAACTCCTCTTCAATCGGATAAAAAAAAGGTAAAAACGTCGGGTACGTTTCTCTATCTAACGCCTCCACTGCTAAAAGCATATCTAATATTCTTTTTATATTTTCGGCTATTGCCTGATTTGGCACTTGAGAAAACTCCATTTGCCAGTAAAACATTAATTGATTCGCTACAATGCCTGGCATGCTCAGCAAATAACCGCTGGGAATATTCGTAATAGATAATTGATCTTTCCATTCTTTTTGATCATATTTTACTGACGAACCCCATGCCTCTTTTTGCTCATGGCTTTTATAGATTGGTATTAATTTATTTTCTTCAAATATCCATACAATCCAGTTTTTGGCAAAAATACTCCTTGCCTGCTCATTCATCCAACCCCAAATTCCGCATTTTCCGTATATTTCAAGATGTTCCTGCATTCTTATGCACAGGTTGACTAATTTTAATCTAGCGTCAATGGTTTTTCCAATTCTTATGTCGGATATCCGACATTATACAAGATCTTCTCTAAATATGATTATTTTATTTTTTTTTACAAAGAGACATAAACAGGTTGACAAAATATGATTTGATGTATTATTGGAACATTAATGAAAAAGACAACTGTCATTTCAATAGCAAATCAAAAGGGAGGGGAGGGTAAAACAACAACTTCTTTAAATCTTGCTCATGGCACCGCCCTTGAAGGCTACCAGACATTATTAATCGATATGGACCCTCAGGCAAATTCATCAGGAATATTTATTCAAAGCGATTCTTTAGAGACCTCGATAGCGGATGTTTTTCTGCAGAAAAAAAAACTTAGCGATGTTATTATCGCTACAAAATATGAAAATCTTTCCTTGGCTCCCTCTAAGATTAATCTTGCCGAAGTCGAACTGGCCCCTCTCAATGTAGAGGCGCCATACGTATTAAGAGACTCTCTTGTTTCAGTACAAAATAAATTCGATTTTATTGTAATTGACTGCCCTCCAAGCTTATCGATTTTTACTGTAAACGCCCTTGTTGCATCTAATTATGTTATCGTTCCCTTGCAGGCTGAAAAATTTTCTATAGACGGTATTCAGGGCCTTCAAAATACAATTGAAAGTATCAAAAGAAGAATAAACCCCGAACTCCAAATTATGGGAGCTCTAATCACACAACTTAAAAATAATACCGTTCTTACAAAAACAATTTTACCTGTAATCAAAAATTATTTCCCTGTTTTTCAAAATTCTATTTCTATGGGAGTCGCCATAGGCGAGAGCCATCTCTCTCGACAAAGTATAATGGATTATAATTCATCCGTAAAACAAGCCACAGAGTACTCGTCATTTGTCAAGGAGGTTGTAAATGAGCTCAAAAAGTAAAAAACTTTCAGTAGTAGCAGGCATTTTTGACCAAAATATCGAGGGTGTTATTAGAAAAATTCCAATCGATCAAGTTATGCCATCCCCTGATCAGCCAAGACAAAATAAAGATATCAATATTAAAAGCCTTGCCGCGTCACTTCAAGAAGAAGGCCTTTTACAGCCGATTGTTGTAACTAAAGAAGATAATTCTTATTACATAGTCGCCGGTGAAAGAAGATACCGTGCAGCCAAATCTCTTAACTGGAAAGATATCGAATGCAGAATTATAAAAAAAATTCCTAAAGATAAATACAAAGTAGCAGTTATCGAAAATATTCAACGTGAAAACCTATCTCCTATTGAAGAATCTCACGCATTTAAAAAATTGAAAAATTATTTTTCGTACACCGATCAACAACTATCTGAAATTGTAGGCAAATCCAGAAACTATATTTCTGAAATTCTATCTATTGCCGATCTGTCAGAAAAGTGGCAACATAAAGCAGATGAAGCTGGCATCTATTCTAGAAACTTATTAATTCAATATGCTCAAGCTGTTAAAATAGGGCAGGGTAATGAATTTTTATCAAACTTTCAAAATGGGGAGATCTCTTCGGTAAAAACCGCCAAAGATTTCATAAAAGATAAAAAATATAGTTTAAATGACAATAATAACCCAATAATAATCAACAAAGAGCCTTCGAGAGAAAAAATTAATATTCCACAAAAAGATGTTACTATTTCAAGCGCATGGATTGATGAAAATAAGGTTTCTATTAAAATAGAAATTTCTCAATTAGATAACACTAATTTTACTCTAGATCTTTTAGAGAAGAAAATTAATAAATCTATAACTACGATACTTTCTGAACTGTCTTTTTAGTTTCTCATTATTTTATATTTGTTTTTATTTCTTATCTTCTTGCGCTTTTTTTATTTAGAATATTATTTAACAATGAATGTTTTCCAATTTTAAAATATTTCTTGTCGGATTGTATATTATGTCACATTATGGTCTATATAAAAATATTTTTGGTTTTTTGGGAACTTGTTGGTAACAAATATATAATCATTCTCTTAAATCCAATAGATTTTTATTTTTTTTATCATGCTGAGAACATTTGCATGATAAAATCTTTATTGTTTATATGAGTTATAGGCAATAAAAAAGGCATGGCTTTTGCCATGCCCGAAGGGTTCCAAAGGGAACTTGTTGGATATGTGACATAACATCATGGCCAACATTTTGTCAACCCTTTTTTGATTATTTTTAATTATATATGGTACTGCTTAATAATAGGCATCTATCATGGATTGGAGAATGAAATGAGCTATACACTTCAAAATAACTATCAGTTTTTTAAATTTATGCATGATATAATAGATTCATGCGCATGGGCAAAACTGTCTTCTGCTGCGAAAACGCTTTATCCTGTTTTATGTCGCTTTTCTGACGATAATTTCAAATATGTTTGGCCAGGAACAGAAGAGCTTCTTAGGCTTACGGGATTTAAATCTAAAAAATCTTTGCAACAAGCCAAAAAAGAACTTTTTCAAACGGGCCTTATTGATTTTATTCCGGGCACTGGCAGAACTAGTACGCGTTATTATTTTCGATTCGATTACGATAAAAGTACAATAAACCTAAATGACTACAGGGCGCGCACCGCCAACCGCAGGGGGGCAGTTATGGCTACCCCAGAGGAGGCCGGATATCCCCCCGAGAAGGGCACAGATACCCCCCCGAAGAAGATACAAATAAATATAAATAATAATTATAATAACCAACAAGTTGATGTTTTAAATAATATTCATAATTTATTATTAGAGTTTATTAATTACGGAAAAACTTTTAATTTTAATAATGACTACAAAAATACTATAATTCAAAATATATTATCTAAATATGACGATCTAGATATTGGCGAAGCGGTTAAGATTGCCATAAAAAAAGGTAAAAACGGAGACATTCAATATTTAGAGGGGATTCTTAAAAATAAGAAAAATCAAAAATATTCTGATAAAAAAGAATCAGTTTTTGTAAAAAGCGATAGCCCAATTGATAACCGTATTCCCTCAAATCTTAGAAAATATTTTAGTAATTTAAAATATCATTACAGCTATGATGATATTCATTATTATGTCGCTAAAAGCAACGTTCCTAAAAACTATATTGAGAATTATTTAAAAACAAGCGGTATAAATATTAAAATAATCATGAGTAATTTTGATGAACATTTAAATTCTCTTAAATTCAACATTGCAAATGATAAAACCGAAAATAAAAAGTATAGATAATCTATGAGCATTCTAAATACAGTTTCAACAGCAGAAGTTTCCGGATTATTTTTAATCATGCTTGTCGGCGCTTTAACTTTTGTTTTATTCAATCACCGCAATAAAACATTTTTTGAATTAGACTCTATCTTGAATGCAGACAAGAAGTCGTCCGATTTATTATTGATCATGTCATTTAAGAAAATGAATGATTATAGCCTAAAAGGTCGCTGGCTTTTATTTATATCTTATGTGATATTATTGTCTTTGACATTTTTGGTACTTCTTAATTATACCGGAATATATGAAAATTATATATTACCTTTAGATAAAATTGATAAAGATATTCAAAATATATTAGTTATTATTTTCATTATTTTTATTTTTTCTGCAATAGCCTTTTCTACAAAATTATCTATTTCCGCAAAAAAATTTCATTCATTAAATGGCGGTTATTCATTATCGGCTGGATATCTTGAACAAAAGCTTGATAATATATCAGATGAACAGTATAAGAAAATAATTTTTTATGTAACTGAAAAATTAAATGTTCTTGAAAGTACATATATCATAAGTTCAATATTTTTTACGCTTTCTATGTTTATAATTTTTATTGTTGGCATATATTGGATATTTTATTTGTTCAATTAAAATAGGAAAGCCAATGTTTGATCATATATCTATTGTATCGCCGGAATCGTTGAATATCTCTAAATTAAAATACTCTGCGGGAAAGGCCGGTAAAAATGCAGAAAACGTCTCATTCGAAGTTGTTTCACAAGAGCCGCCGGTTCCCGTATTTTTAATATTAGAATTTCCTGAAACTAATAATGTTTTTAACGAGGTTATTTTTGAGTTTTCTAAAGGTAACAAAAAATCAATAAAGGTAAATTTTTTTTACTCGTTAACCGGTAATTTATGGAAGAGTATTCCTATTCGAATTATAGATGAAAGCGACGATAGGCTATTATTTAAGTTACCGTTGATTAAATCGAATTTTTTGCAAATTGTATTAACTTCTGAAATTGGCGCCGGAATTGGAGAAGTTAAAATAAGCAATCTTGTAATAAACAAAAAAATAGATATATTGTTAAAAGCCTCGTCTTTTTTAGACAGGTTATGGGTTGTTGAAAACCTCATCGATAAAAGAGAAGATTATGGTTGGAGCTCGGCTACCTATAGCGAATCAAAGGATGTTAAAGAATCTCTTGATATAGATTTAAGCGATCTTTATTATATTAACGAAATAAGAATGCGCGCCGTAAAAAGTAATCCAAATTATTTTCCTTCGTCATTTTCAATACTAGGCTCAAAAGATAAAGCCAACTGGGATTTTTTAACAAGCGAAAAAGATTTTTATGTATCGTCTTCAAATTGGTATTCGTGGAATATCATGGCCAATAAATATCGTTTTCTTAGAATAGCTATCGATTCTTTAAGTAAGATTAAAAAAAATGAATTTCTTGCGAAAATTCTTGAATTGGATATATTAGCCGTTCCTGAAAATGATGAAAATATTTTTCAACAATCAAAAAACAATGCAAATTATGCCAGTTTGTTAATACCTGGAAATGTTTTATTTTCTGAAGATAAAGGAACTATGCCGTATAGGGCGGTTCAGTCTAATGACAGCCGTCTTCGTCAATCAAGCGTAGAATACCCCGGGATCATACAGCTTGCAAAAGACGGAGAGAGTAGGGTTAACCTTGCGGTTCAGTCTAATGACAGCCGTCTTCGTCAATCAAGCGTAGAATACCCCGGGATCATACAGCTTGCAAAAGATAGAGAGAGCAGGGCCAACCTTGCGGTTCAGTCTAATGACAGCCGTCTTCGTCAATCAAGCGTAGAATACCCCGGGATCATACAGCTTGCAAAAGACGGAGAGAGTAAGGCCAGCCTTGCAGTTCAGTCTAATGACAGCCGCCTACGCCTATCAAGCGTAGAATATCCTGGGATCATACAACTTGCAAAAGATAAAGAAAAAAAAGCCGGTTTAGCTGTACAATCAAATGATTCCAGGTTAAAAAACGGTTCCATTTCGTGGCCGGGTATCGTACAGTTTGCTAAACATAACGAATCAATTTCTGAAATGGCTTTACAATCAGACGATCCGAGACTCTTAGAAGGCGATGAAAATATAAAAGGTAGAGTGCAATTTGCCCAAGATAAAGAAATTTCGGCAAAAAAAGCGGTTCAATCTAATGACAGCCGATTAAACAAGGCAAATACAAAAACTTTCGGTATCGTACGTTTTGCAGAAAACGGAAAGAAAATAAAAGGCTTAGCCGTACAATCAAGCGATATACGTCTTGAAGATAAAAGATATCCGCTGCCTCATGAGCATGATTACGCTAAAAAAAATCATGATTATTCAACTCATATCGGTAATTTGCAATTAAAAAAGAATATGGAAACGCCCAAAATCTCAGGATCAAACATTCAAGGTATTGAAAATTTTCCTTTTGGCGTTTCTAATAATCAAGGTACAGCTGCATGTTTTATCGGAGGAATCATTTCTTCAAATAATAAAGATAGTGCATTGTATGCTGTGAGCGAAAACCATCCAGCTATTGAAAGTATATCCAAAAATAATGCCGGCGCCGTATTTTTTTCAGAAAAAGATTATTCTATTAAAATTCTTAATGAAATAGAAAATATCAAAGGTTCGGGAAAGTCGGTATTGGCTGAAGGCTCTGTTGATTTCAAAGGGAAAGTCACTATTGAGGGGTCTTCAAGCGTAGTCGTCGGATGGCATAAATATGCATCGTCAGTATTTCTTGAGGGCGACTTATTGACAATTTCAGAATCTGGAGAGCTTGAAAAAGTTTCTAATTACAAGCAAGATGTTATAGGCGTATATACTAAAAATTCAAATTTTATATTGAATAATAAAAGCGAAAAGAATTTGATTTATTTTTCGATTTCGGGAATTGCCAGAGTTCGCGTTATTGGTCCAATAAAAGCAGGAAGTCAAATTGTTTTTGCTAATTCTGATTCCGGTTTGGGAAAAGCGGCAAGCGAGAAAGGTCAAAACCAACAGGTTATTGCCGTTTCATTAGAAAATTTTAATGAAACTAGAGAGAAGCCGGTTTGGTGTATATTAAAAATATAATATTTTATAATACTAATGCGACATAATATGTCTTATGAGAAGAACTATTGTTTCTATTTAGATTAAAACATGTCGGGCGGCGGCGGAAGTTTTGACGACAGATGGCATTTGTCATGCCATCCCGGAGGAATTTTTTCTCCTAATCTAATCCATGTATCGCTTTCAGATGAAACAACCATAAGGGGCTGACCGTAAAGCCTTAATTGGCATGGAGTACTGCTGTTTTTACATAATATTTGCGTTGCTTTAGGTTTTGGATAAGCTAATGCGAATTTTTTATGCAAACACTCGTTTTGAAGAGCCCCTATCTTTTTTCCATATTCAAAAAAAACAGCATATTTTCTAAAGAATGCTTCAAATACTGTAATCAGCTGTTTAGGAAAAAATCCTTTTTCTGTTTGTGTCGCAAGCTGGTACATGACAAGACCCATTTCATCTTTATTATTTTTTTGTAATGTTATCAAGCGCTTTGCGTGAGTGTAGTATTCGGTAAGATTTAATATAGCGCTTCCGAGTTTGACAGTATTGTTAAACCATGAATCTTCAGATGAAATATCATCATTTTGATATTCTTGATTTAAATGATTGTGTTTAAGTATCATTTCGGCAATATCAGGAGATAAATCATTTCCCGATATTTTGTTTGCCGATTCCATATCATGTCTTGTTTTGCCTTCAAAATCTTCTTCATCGCTCCAGTTTGACGAATCTGAAATAGAATAATCGTGAAGCATTGCCGCTTGAAAAAGACGCATAAAATTACTGTATTTATACTCGGTACCTTTTATACTTGCCATTAACCCGATAGCAATCGCGCTGACTTCCATTAAATGGCCTTTTATTTTTTTATCTTCGTATATAACTTTAGTTATATAATTCATAAAAAAACGATTTCTTAATGTTACTCGAATAATGCGATGCATATTAATACTTTTCTTTTCAAACAAATAAGCCGGAAATGAAAAATCATTTAGATTAATAACGCGTCTAAATTCTTTAGAAATCTTTTCTGCTAAGGCGTCTTTAAGATCTTTTGAAATAACCAGAGATATTTCATAAGAAGACGCTAATTCTCTGTTTAGTAAAGATTTTAAAAGGCTTTCTCTAAGAGGTCTTTTAGCAGAAATTAAAATATTTCCGTTTTTATCTTTAATATCTTGTTGCAAAGAGATAGCTTCATATTTACCCAGAAATGCTCCAAACGAAATTAGGTCGCTTACTTTTGTCGTGAAAATATTATCGTTTGAAAATTGCATTTATAATAAAATATATGTATTTAAATGATTTTAGAAAATAAATAATCATATTTCTAAAATATTTTACATTTTAGAATAACTTCATTCAAAGGTCAAGTCTTAAATTATGGCTATATTTTCAAGAAATTTCCGCCTCTTTAAAGCCCTTTTCGCGCAGAATGCATGAGTCACAGCTTAAACAAGGAAGGAATGTTCCGTCATTAGTTTTTTGCGGGTCATAACATGACCATGTTTGCTGAACGGGCACGTTTAATGACGCTGCCTTTTTAATAATTTCGCTTTTTGTTAAATAGATTAAAGGAGTGTGAATTGTTATCGGCTTTTCTTCTATTCCAGATTTTGTGCCTAACGCGAGCATTTCTTGAAAAGACTTTATAAAATCGATACGACAATCTGGATATCCTGAATAATCCATTTGATTAACGCCGATAAATATATTTTGACAGTCTCTTGACTCTGCTAAAGCCGCGGCCATTGATAAAAAAATAATATTTCTTCCTGGTACATAGGTATTTGGAATATTATTTTTTTCATGAATGTTTTCACGATGTTTTGGAATTTCAATATTATCAGTTAATGACGATTTGCCTATTAAAGATAAATTAAGATTAAATACTATAGACTCTATCGCTGAAATATTTTTGGCCAAGTTTTTTGCATATTGAAGCTCTATATCATGTTTTTGCCCATAATTAAACGTTAACGTAATTATTTGATATCCTAAGTTTTTGGCCTCATAAAGGCAGACCGCAGAGTCTAGGCCTCCTGAAAGTAAAACAACGGCCTTGTTTGTATTATTTTTCATCACCAAAATAAATAAAACGCGAAGTTGGAGTTTCTTCTATTTTAATAAAATATAAATTAATTAGTTGTTCTTTAACTTTTTGAAAAATATATTTTGCAATAATTTCAGCGGTTGGGTTTTCAAGACCGGGAATTGAGTTTAATAGTTTATGATCAAGATTTTCGACAATTGGTTCTACTATTTTTCTAATTTCAGCAAAGTCAATTATCCAGCCGGTTTCTTCAATAATATGACCTTTAATGCCCACCGTGAGTTTATAAGTATGCCCGTGAAGATTTCTACATTTATGCTCTAAAGGTACACAGGGTAAAAAATGCGCTGAATCAAAAAAGAAATCTTTTTCTATTATATTCATACTCCCCTCTTTTTATTCGGATATATATATTTTTGAAGTTGTACCCCAAGCTTGAATGACAAGCCGCTTTTCTTTATCCATTCGCCAAGCGCTTCGGGAGATATCTTTTCAAAGGCAGGCTGCAAAATTACAGGATTTTTTCGGTTTATTAAATTGTTTTTTTCTGAAATTTCAATTGCCCATAAAAAATCGGTTTTATCGCAAATAACGATTTTTATATCGTCATCTGGCTTTATCATTTTTAAATTTTCAAAATAATTGTTTTCTGACTCGCCAGATCCGGGCGCCTTTATATCTAAAATTATATGTACATACTGGGGTATCTTCGATATAGGTAGACTGCCCGATGTCTCAAGCAATATTTTATTTTTCTGGGTATGTAAAATATTTATTAAATATAAAATATTTTCTTGCAAAAGCGGCTCGCCGCCCGTAATTTCAACAACATTTGCGGGGTATTTTTTTATGGTTTTTATAATATTGGCAATATTTACCTTGTTTTTATTATTTATACGCGCATATTTGGTATCGCACCAGTTACAGTTTAAGTTACATCCGCTTAATCTAATAAAAATACATGGATAACCGGCATAACTACCCTCGCCTTGAATGCTATAGAATATTTCGCTTATGTCTAAATGTAGATTCTGAATTTCTGTGGAGGTTGCTTGTTTTTCTTTAGTATGAATCATTTTGTAAAAATTAAATAAAGACTCAACCCGTAAACTCGTTTTTGTAGTAACATCCCGTGCTTAACTGGCGCGCTACGGCATGCCAATATCATGGCGCCAATATTATGGCAGGCTGCGGCAGGCAAACGATTTTTTTTTCTTTGCAAAATATATCTTTGTAGTATCTTGTCTTTAGATAATGAATATAAATAAAAAAGACAGAAAGGTAGATTGGCTGCCAAGGATAAAAAAGAAGTCCGAAGCGTCTTTTTGGATTGGCATGGTACTGTTGGTGTTTGCGGGAGTTGGAATAGGATATATTGGTTCAAAAAGAATATCTTATGCTAATGAATTTTATACTCTGTCATTTTCTATAAATTTTTTAGAAGATATTCGCCCAGGTACAAAAGTACGATACCAAGGGGGCGTTATCGTAGGCGAAATTACGACAATAGAAAGCGGATACCAAGAGCATATTGCTCATGCAAAGATAAAAAAAGAATTTCTAGTTCCAAAAAATAATAGTCATATTTCATTGAAAACATGGGGGTATTTTGGGGGAAAATTCGTAAATATTGAAATTATTCATGATTATATACACGGAGAAACCTATGATGAATACTCGATATTAAAAGTTGAAGAAGTAAAAAATTCAGCAATTGTCATGAATGAAATTCAAAACATATTTATGAAACCCGATATGACGGCTTTAAGTCCGTTAGAGAATAAGCTTACAGAAGTAAAGGCCATGACAAAATATGTAGCCGGTATACCTTATATTCAGCCTAAGACTATGAGGTCTATAATCGGCTCAGGAGCCAAAAAATATCGAGAGTATGTAATGGAATTTAAAGATTTCAGTATTATGTTCTTTGAGAATGCCGAAAAATTTAGCGAAACAACCAAAATAGTATTAAATATGATAAATACCCGTACTACAGAATATTCAAAACCGGTTATGAATATAAAAAATAACCTGTTTTATGAAAATTACTCAACAGTGCAGGGCTATACAAATCTTTGGCATGATGAAGACGCTTATTATTATGCTAGAGCTTTTTCTGAATATGTTAAAGATAAGTCGGTTTATTTTAAAAATAATCCCTATCAGCTTATTTATAGAGACTAGATTATGGCAGAAAAAATAAAGTTAACCGTTAAGTGTCATGCTTGCGGAAATGTAATGAAAGGCACCGCAAAATATGGCAAGGGACATTATGTTCCTGATGATTTAGATTTTCAATTTATAGCTACCGGAAAGCTTGTTTCTGGGGGCAAGTCTCGCGTAAAGGGAGATGTATTTATTGTTTGCCCTAATTGTGAAGTAAAAAATAAATATGAAATTTAATCGTACATTTTCTTTTTTAGTATTTTGCTTATGTTGACGTTTGGATTTAACTTAATAAATTCATCAAACTTTTCCTTTGCTAATTTTTTTTGCCCCTTCCTAAGGTGCAAAACTCCTTCGTAGTAAGGAATATGCGGATAGTTAGGATTATTTTTAATCAGTATTTTAATGATATTTTCAGCTTTATTTAATTTGTTTTCAATTATAAAGGCCATGACAAGATCTTCGATGGCCCATAGAAAGGCAGGCTCGATTTCGAGAGTTCTTATTATTCTCTGGCCGGCCAAGCTGTACCTGTCTGTAAGCTTTCCGTTAGATGCGCATGCATAAAAGTACCACAGCTCTGCGTCTTCTTGATTTAGGTCGGTCGCCTTTTGAAACATTTCAAGTGATTCAGATATTTTCCCTTTTATTAAAAATATATTACCCATTGCCTTGTAGCCATGGTATTCGTCTTTTCCTAATTTTATCGCTTTGCCGGCATACTCTTCTGCGCTTTTCAGATAGTCTTGTTTATCTTGGCCCTCATGCCAATTTCTGTATAATATATGAGAATAAATATTGCTTAACAAGGCATAATGTTGAGAATTTTTAATCCATTCGTCTTTCTTCTCTTCAATAATTCTTTTTGCTTTTAAGATGCTTTCAAAATCTCTCTTTTGGTATAAGCTATTGATTTTCTCATATAAATCAACAGAACTCAATGATTTGCCGGATTCTTGAGGATAAACTAGCGCTGTTGTTGATAATAAAAGAGTAACCAGTGCACATAAATATATTTTTATCATACATATATTTTCGGAATATTCTTCTTTTATTTTACTTTTATTTACAATAAAAGTAAAATGTTCCATTAAGAATAGTCTAGCTAGAATAATGTAAATATTCGTTACATTCAAGGGCCTGGTATGGTGTTAGTATTTTAGTTCCCGGCTAAGCTGCCCTGCCCTATCTATTTACAGCTACCATAGAGCGGTTAGTTGCGATGGGGAATTTTTAGATACTGTGCTAAAAGAATAGCACAATGCCACGGGTGATTGATAGTAATCACTTCGCTTCCCTGGGCTAAGTGCGCATTTCCTGTCTAGGGCCTGATTATAAATAAGCGGCATCTTTGAGGCTGGGGGCATCTTTTCGTATGATCCTACATCGCGCAAGGATGCATGGGCGAGCTGATTGTTATTAAGCATTTATTGCTGTTGGCTAGTTGAAAAAATGTATTTGCCATCATTTGTGCGAGTAATAATATGGACGGCACGTATGAACAAAAGTAATCATGTGATGGACGCGCGCACGTATCTAATATTACGCTTTTTGGCAAATAAAAAAAGGGCGACTGCCTACAAGGTATATTCATATTTAAAAGAGACCTATGGGATTAAAGGAAAAAATGTGTCGCCGGGGGCTTCGTATAATTATATACACATGCTGATTAAAAATAATCTATTGCGTGTTTGCAGTGGAGAGCTGTCAGAGAAGAATGAAAATAATAATGCCGAGCTTCAGTTAACAGATAAGGGTAAGACGTTTTATGATGAAAATATCAAAAAATTCTTAAAAAAAAGCTCAGAATTTCCACGAGATACGTTATTAGAGTGTCTCGTAATTTTGCAGGGAGACCTCAAAAACCAGAAAGCTTTTGGAGATATGATAAAATTAAATTTAATAGAAGAAGAGAATACAAAAACTGAAAGTACGGATATTCTAGAGAAGACAGAACACGCGTTTGTTACAGAATGGATAAGGCTTCAAAAAGAGGCAAGCTGGCAAATAGCGACAAAATTAGGGCGCCCAAATATTGGCAATTAGAACTTAATAGAACCTAGTTCATGATCATGAATAGTAGCGGAACTAATTGGTATAAGTTTAGTGGCATTTTCTTCGTTAATAAAAGATTTTATAAATATT
>JAOUOS010000058.1 GCA_029880285.1 Spirochaetia bacterium | reverse complement strand
TTGCGCTTGACCAAATTTGCAAATGCTTTTTGCTTAACCGTTTTACTCGCGCATGAATTGAGGTTAATTCGCGCTCGTAAAACTGACAAAAAGCATTTGCAAACTTCGGGGTAGCCGCAAAACGTTAGCTGAAATGACAGCATGTTTACTGAACATACTGATGCCAATTATTGTTCTTGATTAAGAAATTAAATTAAGGTAATACATAACAATAATTAATATTACCCCCAAAATCATCATAACTGGTATCTGAGGTATTTACAGTAGGATTGAAAGTCACTGATTTTACATTGGGTGGTATTACATTCAATGCAAATGAAAATTCTAAGATATTATTAAGGGATACTGCAATTATTGGTAAAGGAGTGTTATCAACCCAGTTGTCTATCTGATTAGAAATAGTGCCAACACTGTCTGTAATATTGTTTGCGCCTATAAAGCCTAATTCTCCCCCTTCACATTCAGAGTCTTCATACAAATCCATAAAAACTGTATAATGTGAGAACTCATGATCGGGAGTATGGGGAAAAGCCATTGACCCCTGTGTTTTCATTAATAAAAACATATTCATGCCATCTGTTGCGACATTAAATTTCGTAAGATCTGTAGCTAGGGTTCCACTTTGATCATTTGCAGGGTCATAATGATAATAACTGATATTCGCCCAATCTGAATCATCGCCATCTACATTTATAGCAGCAGTTTCTATAGTTGTCACCAATAACGGGGCCGAGCATGAAAGTGCGAAGCTTAAGAAAACAATTGAAATTAAAGCTAGCTGAAATATTTTTCTAAACATAATTTTCCTCCTTAAAACTTTTTATAAAAAGCTATTTCTGTTGAATCTGGCGCTAATTTCAGCATGGCGCCTTCTTTTTTTTCAGAAGGAGGGCTACTTCTAAAAAAAAGAGCGTCAAAAAAAGAAATTGTATAAACGCCAATGCAAGTATAAGTAGCAATCCACCTTCTTTTATATGCTGTATCATACTCTTCGTAAAGTGTATTTATCCGTTTTTCAGTATCATATGCATTATACTTGTTGATTTCTTCTGTTATAGCATATGTTAAAAATCCCAAAGATGCTGTCCATAATCCTATATATATCCAGCCTCTTGACCTATCTGAATACAAATGACCCCAACCAGGCAAAATCAATGAACGCCATGTTATACCGGGAACTTTGGGATCATCAAAAAGGCCAAGGCTTTCTTCCTCATCTTTTTCTTTTGAATCTACAGCCATGTATTTAATTCTATCTTGAAATATTACTCTTTGGGGCAAAGGCGGTAGTTTGTTTTTCATTTCTTTACTCATTTCATTCGCCAGTTGCAAAATGGCGTCAAACATGCTGCTGTCAATGCCTGTTTTCTTTTGGCGAACCACCATGACTCTTTCACTTGAAATTTCAATCGCTTTAGAAATCATTAGCATTTCTGATCCTATTGCAATAAAACTGCCAATAACAACAACATCGGCTCCGCCTTTTTTCGCCGCCTCAATAGCTTTCTCTTCTTTATGAGCATCTTTCTTTACGTATATACCTTCATCAATCATCTTTTGCCAAATATTTCTTTTTAATAACTCAAATGACTTAGTTTTATCTAAGGGGGCCAAAAAGGCATCCGGTATACTTGACTCAAGATACTCATAATTTTTATCACCTTGTGTATTTACAAAATCAAGTATAAGAACACGCCGGTTTATAAGTTTTTCATCATTATTTTTTTCAGTTTCTTGCGCATTTGCTGTTGAAAATAATATTATAAAAAGTATTATAAACCATGCAATTTTTATTCTTTTCATAAAAATACTCCTGTTATACTTTAATATATAAGTTTTATCTATAAAAGATATTTTTGTCAATCCCCCAAAAGGGTGATTTTTATTATTTTATCCTATTTACTATGGAAAACTTCTTTTCTGGAATGACAAAGTCAATATATTTTTATTTAATTGAGAACTTAATATTTTATATATTTTTCCTGTAAATTTTGGCGGCTGTCACATCAGCTAACATATCTTACAAGCTGCGCGGCCTTGCGGCCTGCTCGGTTTTGCGTCTTGTAAGTTCCAGATAAAGCTTTACTACTAAAAGAATAACTTTAAAAATGGTTTTATGGTAAGCCGCAAAACGCATTGCAAATCGTTTTTGCTTAACCGCTTTGTTCGCAGACGAATTGAGGTTTATTCGTGCTCACAAAGCTGACAAAAACGATTTGCAACGCCTTGTAAGACTTGCGTTATATGATATATGGCATTAGAATTTCCACTGTTCTCTCTTCATTAATTGTTCCAGATTTATACACTCAATGTCGAAATGTTCACATACATTGGGTATTTTTGCAGCATTCTTTTTATATGCTTCCTGTGTTACAACTATTCCATTGATATTTTTAGCCTTTGCGATGACAAATGGATCCGCAACAGGTTTACCCATGAGAATATTCTGTTTTTTTACCAAAGATTGAAAGTGGTTAACTCTAAAAATCTCCCGAATGAAAACCAAATCATCATCAGTAGGGTTAATAAATATTTCTCTATTATCATCAGCCCAATCAGATAATTTATCTTTTTTATAAAAGTTATCAATTTCTTTTTTTACTTCTCTAACAGAAATTATATCACCATTTGCAATTAGTTTATCTATCTCATTCCAAAGACTATGAAATGTCTCTCGATAATAATGCAATACCATAATTTTTATGGTATTCATGTCTAATACATATGCCATCTTTATAATTTTGCCTCTATTCCATTGATGCTTGAAATTTTTACAGAAAGATACTCTGCCAGTTGTTGGTTATCAATTCTCTGAGTGTAATATTTTTGAAAAGCAAGATTTAGATAATTTTTTCCCAAATAAGTAACAATATTATTGTAATAATCTCCACGATGTTTCTTACCGTCTTTAGCTTTTTCTAAAAATTCATTTATCCATTTATTGTGTAATCGCTTAAAATAATTTTGGCTTATAATATCATTATTAAATAATTTTCTTAAAATAACATCTCGACTAACTGAAAAATCACTCGCAATTTTATTAATACTATTTTCATTTATTTCTATGTTGCTTATAGATTTTATAAATATTTCGTTGGGTATTAATATTTCACTAGCTATCTTGTTGCTAAGGATTTCTAATTTATCATAATTATTGTCTTTATATCTAAAATACCTTTCTTTAGATGTCAGGATATCATTATTACCTAATAACAAATGTGCCAATTCATGCATCAATGTAAACATTTGCCTAGTCTTAGGAATTGAATTGTTAATTACAATGATGGGAAATTCATCATCATATAGACAAAAACCTGAAAAGTTGTTATTTTTAAATGGCTCTTTGAAAATAAATACTCCTCGTTGTTCTACGCTTTCTCTCCATACCTTTAATCCAAATTCTGAATTCTTCCATTTATATTGTTCGTTTATATCTACACTAAGGTAGTTCCTTATACTAAATGCCTGGCTCTCAATATCTTTACTTGGCGAGAGCTTAATATCTCTGTGAATCATTTTCTCCATCGGGTTTTTATCATTACAAAGTTCAGCAAGATTAAGCTGATACATCTGGGCTTTTCTTAAAACTTTAATTATTTCACTTGGTATGAGTTCCAAATCTTCTTCTAGTATTGCTCTAAAACTTTTTTCGGGTTGTATTTCATCTGGTGGCTCGGGAAAGAAGAAAATTGCTAGGGGTCTTTTGTATACATCATAAGCTAATTTCTCTAGCTGTTGTAAAGTTGGGCTATTTTCTCCCATCTCCCATTCTATGATATCATTTGGCTGTTTTTTAACTTTTTTTGCAACTTCTTCGATAGTTAAGTGTATAGATTCTCTCGCCCACTTCAAAATTTTTGGATTAGGACCGCCCTGCACATTCATATAAGATATATATTAAAAATTCTAGACTCACTTGTAAAGTATATTTTAATGCCATACATCATATAACTAATCTTTTAAGCTGCGCGCCCTGATCGGGCTGCTCGGTTTTGCGACAGATTTTCACCAAGAAAAGCTTTACTGTTTATAGATTAATTGTAAAATAGTTTTTGTGGCTTGCCGCAAAACTCATTGCAAATCGTTTTTGCTTAACGGCCTTCTTCAGGCAAGAATTGAGGTTAATTCGCCCTCATCAGGCCTACAAAAACGATTTGCAACGACTTAAAAGACTTTCGTTAGTCGAAAAAGCAGTTTAATTTTTCTATTATTCTAAAGGCTTATTTAATTACAAGAACAAATCTGAATGACGACCTGTTCTTTCCAAGATAATTTTATCTTCCTCTTTTTTATAGATTAAAAGCCAATCAGGCTCAATATGACATTCTCTTCGACCAATATAATTACCAGTAAGTTTGTGATCTTTGTATTTAGGTGGCAATTCCTCTTCATTTGAAAGAAAATCAATAATTTCCTTCAATTTATCTATATTTTTATTTCTTTTTTGAATTTTTTTTATATCTCTTTTGAATTGATTAGTTCTGCCAATTTCAATCATTAAATCCCCAACTCTTTGTATAAGTCTTCCTTTTTCTGAAAAGTCTTTACTTCTTTATTAGAGTCAGTTTTTTTAAATGTATCGATTGTTATTTTATTGGGAATCTTTACTTCAAATGGCAATCCTTTATTTAGGTCAACTTGTTTATAAAATAAAGTTATTGCCTCAGTTGCAGATAAGCCTAATTTATTAAATATTTTTTCAACTTCTTTTTTTAATTTACTTTCAACCCTAGCATTTATTATTGCATCTTTAGCCATGCTATCAATGTATATCATTTGTAATACAGAGTCAAGTTTTTTTGAAAGTTTTTCTTAAAAATTTATTATAACCTCTGCTTCATCGACTAACTAATCTTACAAGCTGCGCGGCCTTGCGGCCTGCTCGGGTCGGCGCTGTTAATTATCCCAAGAAAAGTATTTACATATTATGCCTTATTCTCTAAATAGAAATTGGCTTGACGCTTGACCTCATTTTTGACTGCTTCTTGCTTAACCGTTTTGCTCGCGCACGAATTGAGGTTAATTCGCGCTCGCAAAACTGACAAGAATCAGTCAAAAACGACTTGTAAGACTTGCGTTAGCGGGCATTTGTGCTATATAATCATAATTTAGGAAAATATTATATCATATTCTTGAATTATTTATATTTAATAATTTCTAGACTGAATATTTTTTCATATTATTTATTATTAATAATACTTTTCTTACAGAAAAAATAATATATTATCTGACAATTTTTGTCGTAGTTTTTGCTTTTTGATAAATCCATATAAATTGTAAAAAGTGATTATTATAATCAAATAAAAATTATTTTAATATATATTCATCAAATTATTATTTTACAATATGATTTGATCTATTTATTAGGGCAAATGAAAACTATAATAAAATTAATATTACAGATTATATTTGTTTTTGCTTTTACAGGAGATTTCATTATACCAGTCGATATTCAAAAATATATTATTGTAAATGAAAATCATGAAAGGGAATATTTTGTACAGGCAATTGGTGGTCTTAATGTGCGTACCAAACCAATTTTAGATTCAAAAATAATAGTAAAAATTCCTGATGGTGAAATGGTTGAATATCGTGGCGAGTTGGGTAGCGAGTATACACGAAATAATGGTTCAAAATATATACATTCTGCTAGAAATATTGAAGTTTCTGGTAAAAAGGGGAATTGGATTCGTGTAAAATGGAAAAATTTTGAAGGCTGGGTCTTTGGAGGTTATCTATACATGAAAGGGGGCAAGTGTCTCGATATACATGAAATAAATAAATTAAAAACAAATGGAAAATTAGGACTTGGTTTGCCATTAGCTTTACATTTTTCTGATCCACAACCAATTCCATTCCATATAATATTTGAACCTAATGGTTCAGGTTATATCCGTTCTGGCGATGGGGTAGATGAATTTATTAATATTCCCATAAAATGGCGCATAGAAGATGATGCTAAAATAAAAATAATAGGTCAATATACAGTTGATATAAATTCATGGCCATCTGACTATTGTCGTGCGTATCCAGGCGATTGTATTAAAATTAATGTAAGAGAAGAAGCATTTGACCAATGTATTGCTAATTGCGAGAAGAATAGCAAGGCATATGCGCCTGACGTAAATATTTCCTTTGTTGCCTCTATTATAAAAAATGGGAAATATTCTCTTTCTAATTTGGAAATAATCGGCAAAGATCAAATCGATTGGGCGAGGAAAAAAATTACGCGATTTATAGAAAATTTCGAGCCAGATTGCATACGAGAACAAATTGAAAATTAATATCAAATGATTTGTTTTCTTTTTAGATTAGTAATTTTTATAAGCACAAACTCCCGCTAACAGCGGCTATAAGCTCCGCTCCCTACGGTCGCTCGGCTCGGCGCTATATTTTATTTCAAGAAAAGTATTTACGTATTATGCCTTATTCTCCAAATAGAAACAGGCTTTACGCTTGAGCATATTTTTGATTGCTTCTTGCTTAACCGTTTTGTTCGCGCACGAATTGAGGTTAATTCGCGCTCACAAAACTGGCAAGAAGCAATCAAAAACATCTTATAGCCGCAAAACGTTAGGCGAAAACACCCAAAAATTTGTTATATTTTCCTCTAAATATTATTTACTCAAAAAATAAATTGACAATATGAATACATATGAATATATTTGAATCAAGGTAAATAATTATGTCAAAAACAATTACAATAAGAGTCAATGATAATATATATGAATTATTTAAAAAAGCGGCTTCAGGCGATAGAAGATCTATTTCGAATTATATTGAATATGCCACATTATCACATATAACAAATGAAACTTATGTATCTGATGAAGAAATGGAAGAAATATTATCTGATTCTGAACTAGTAAAAACCCTTGATAAAGGTCTTGAAAATATTAAAAAGGGTAAGTATAAAATTGTTGATTGAATATAAAATTGCTGAATCAGATGAATTTTCAAAAAAACTGACTCATAGGGATTATATAAAATTATCTAATAAAATAAAAAACTTTGTATATCCCCAGTTGAAAGAAAATCCTTTTTATGGCAAAAATATAAAAAAGCTAAAAGGCAAATACAATGATATTTACCGTTACAGAATTGGGAATTTCCGTTTATTTTATACAGTTGATAATGATAAAATTATCGTCATAATAATTGATATAAGAAAAAGAAAAGATAGCTATAAAAGTAAATAATTTTCAATTTTTGGGTGCATCGCCTAACTAATCTTACAAGCTACGCTCCCTTGCGGTCGCTCGGTTTTGCGACAGATTTTTACCAAGAAAAGCTTTACGGTTTAATGATAAATTGTAAAGAAGTATTTTGTGGCTTGCCGCAAAATTCATTGCAAATCGTTTTTGCTTAACGGCCTTCTTCGGGCAGGAATTGAGGTTAATTCGCCCTCATCAGGCCTACAAAAACGATTTGCAACGACTTGTAATATTTTTCGTTATGTGAACATTTGCGTTTTGAATTTAGTATTTCTCCATAAGGCCCTCCATGGCCTTATATGCTTGACAATCTTTTTATATTTATTATAATTACCTATGGAAAATATTGGTCCCGAATTCCTGCGATTTGCTATCCCTATAATTGAAGTATTAAAAGAAAATAATTATGAAGGTCGCCCCAAGGATATTACAGATTTAGTAATAAAACGTTGCAATATATCTGAAGATGATCTAGGTGAAAAGCTTATTCATGGCGGTAATCGAATAAAGAATCAAGTTCATTGGGCACGTTTCTATTTAATGAAAGCAGGTTATATTGATGCAAATAAAAAGGGAATTTGGGCTCTCACAGAACATGCTAAAGATACAATATTGAGGCCGGAAGAAGTATACCCTTTATTTAAGGATGTTAGAAAGAACTGGCAGAAAAAATCCGATATTGAAAATGGTGATGAAACACCAGAGGAAATAGAGGAAACTTCAAAAACAGAAGTCATCAACTTTCATGAATTCTTTAAAAGTGTTGATATTGATAAATATCTTAACCATAAACTGAACTACTCCCCAAAAAATAGACCACAGGCTAAGGTGGATTTTTACTCTGGAAAGGAGTAAATATGAAACAGAGAAAAAGATACGATTCAGCGTTTAAGGCACGAG
>JAOUOS010000102.1 GCA_029880285.1 Spirochaetia bacterium | reverse complement strand
TATTATAAGTATGTACAAATTTGTATGTCTTCAAACTAAATTGGACTTTTTTATAGAGAGTATTTAGTTAATAATTCAAAGTTAAATGATTTTTTTGATTTGTTAATTTTTTAAAATACATATACTCATTTCTCCGTTGGTTCATAGCTTGTTTTTTTAATTTTTGTCTTTCTTGAAGTATTTGTTCACCTCTACCATAATATACATCCGCAGGAGTCAAATTTTGCAAAGATTCGTGGTATCTTTCATTATTATAAGTATGTACAAATTTTTCTAAAGCGTTTTCCAATTCCTCGGGAGTGTAATAATTATCAAGTTTCACTACATTTTTCATGGTTCTGTGATAACGTTCAATTTTACCTTGTGTTTGTGGATGATTAGGTCTTCCGTGTACTTGTTCCATCTGGTGCTGGTCTTTTAAATAAGATTTCAATTCTGTTGCAATGTAACAGGAACCATTGTCTGATAATAACCTCGGAGGTTGTTTGGTTATCAGTTTTGCTTTTACAATAGCCGTATCCACAGTTCTTTTAACGTCATCAACTTTCATATTTGAACAAAGCTCCCAGTGCACAATATATCTACTGTAATCATCTAATACGGTACTTAAGTAATACCAACCCCATCCTAGGATTTTAAAGTATGTAAAGTCGGTTTGCCACATTTGATGAACAAATCCTGTTTTACTTTTAAATTCATCAGCTGCACTGAGGAAAATATGCGCAGGAGCTGTAATAAGACCTCTAGATTTTAAAATTCTATAAACGCTGGATTCAGACATAAATACCTGTTGTTCATCGGTGATTTTATAAGCTAATTCTCTTGATGATAAATGAGGATAATCCAAAGCTAATTTCACGACCAAATTCTTTTGCTGCTGAGGAATGCTATTCCACTGCCGATTAACACATCTTTTATTTGGAAGTAATCCTTCTACACCTTTTTCCGTATAGGCATTATACCAATTATAGAAGGTGCTTTTATTGAGCCCAATTTCCCTGAGTGTTCTATTCACACCAATCTCAGAGTGAACCACCATATGAATGATTTCTTGTTTTTCAGACACTGTAAAACGCATATATTTCTTGTATTTTACAGTTAGTCCAACTCGGATAAGCTTTTTTTTACAATGTCATAGCGCAATACTAAATCAGCCACAATCTCTTTTAGACGCTGATTTTCTTTTCTAAGTTCTGATACTTCATCGCTGGTAGCTTCTCTTACAGTATCACCTGCAAGACGCTTTTTCCCTGCTTCTAAAAACTCTTTGTTCCATTTATAAAAAGAAGACTCGTGAATACCATATTTTCTGCATAACTCTGCAACAGATATCTCAGCTCGTAATGCTTCCATTACAATTTGAATCTTTTGCTCGGAACTAAAGATTCTTTTCGTTTTTCTACGAATCTCTTTAATGAAGTTTTCGGTGGTTTGTTTCTTTTGTGTTTTCATAATTTATCAAATTTAAAGATTTTGAAAACACTCTCTATTAATTTGTTAAAATCAGTCCACTTTTTGCTGACGACTTACATGTATATGATTAAAAACAAATTAAAACTATAAAGTGTGTTAATTATTTTTTTTTAATTTTAAAGTAGAGAGAAAGTTGAGAAGATTATAATGGTAATAATTAAGTGTAATTTTATTTCAATATTATAAAATTAAATTATTTAAAATATTGTTTTGAAATAATATATTATTGTTAAACAATAATATTATTATGTTTGTGGTACAAAAAATCATTTTATGAGGAAGTTAAATGTTTTAAAAACAATTGTAGACATCTTGTGGATTCTTGCTATGTTTTCAATTCCCTTAATTTTATTTTTGTTTGTTTTTATTTTTTTAAGTGATGATATTAGCATTTATAATATTAAAATAAATGGTTTAGAGGTTCAATCAACAAGTGGTTTTACTAACTTAATTTTAGGAGTTATGTTATTCATCTACTTTTTATTAATCTATTGTATTTTCTTATTTAAAAAGGTGCTTAGGTGTTTT
>JAOUOS010000010.1 GCA_029880285.1 Spirochaetia bacterium | reverse complement strand
ACCAGCAATGTTACATTGAAAAAACTTGATGATATAACCTCAGTTTTGGGATACCGGTTAGAATTTAAAAAGGTATCATAATATTTATTTAAAAAAATACACTGGCCTTGATATGCCCGCTAACGTTTTGCGACTATCATGAAGTTTGCAAGCGTTTTTGTAAGCTTGACGAACACCAACGAACCTCAATACATGTGTGAGGAAAGCTGTTAAACAAAAACGCTTGCAAATTTGGTCAAGCGTCAAATCAATATCTATTTTGAAAATTGATAGTAAAACGTAAATACTTTTCTTGAATTAAAATACAGCGCCGACCCGAGCAGCCCGCAGGGCGCGCAGCTGATAGTCGCTGTTATATGCTGTTTGACAAGAATGAAATTTATTATTTTGTATATACTCTTTTATAATAATATTCTTTTGGCATTATGGATTCATTTTTTAGAATGAATTCCTTATCATTATATATATCGAAGACATCCTTACCAATAAAAGCATCTTTCCCATCAAAAACTAATATATGTGAAAAAGGTTTTTTATACTCAGAATGCATTATTCCACCTTTATTAAACTCAAAGGCATTAATATAAAGATACTTTCTATGAACTGTACTAATCCATTTATCTAAGTTAGGATCATGAAATCCAGGTTTTTCTTTATCTGCATGATGACCAATTAGAATTTCGTACTTTTTATCATTGTTTAGGTCAGCTTCCCATGAATAATCGATATCTCTAATATAAAATGAATATAATTCAAAATATTTTTTAAAACTATAAATGTAATAAATCGTACCTACATTTGCATGGCCAGAATTGCCACCGGAATAAAACTTAAATTTAAAATCATCTAAACCATTATTATCGAAATCAAATACTTCAAGTTTTGGCTTCATACTTAGAAAATGATAGTTAGGCACATTTTCTATTAATATCATTTGTTTTTTCCCTTTAAATATTCTTATAGTCGAATTTGTAATAGTGTAACTATTTTTAAAGTATTCTGATAATTGTAAAGTTAATGCCAATTCACTTGAAAAATAATTTGGTATTTCAATAGTTATATGTTCTCTATCAGGTTTTTTATAATAAAGCCAATTGGAGTAGTATTTTGGCTTTGATAATTGAGTATTATTGAAATCAACGTTTCTAGGATATTTTACTTGTGAAAATAATGGAGAAATAATTAAAAATATTATAATTAGTTTAAAAAGGGAAAATATTTTTTTGTCAAATTGCATATAACGTTCGATCTTTTAAGTCGTCGTAAATCGTTTTTGTAGGCCTGATGAGGGCGAATTAACCTCAATTCATGCCCGAAGAAGGCCGTAAAGCAAAAACGATTTACGATGAGTTTTGCGGTTCACCTTAAAAACATCTTTACAATTTATCTACAAAAAGTAAAGCTTTTCTTGAAGTTAATAAAAAAGCAAAACCGAGCAGCCCGATCAGGGCGCGCAGCTTAAAAGATTAGTTATGCGCTGGAGCTAGTAGTTTATAATTTAATTAAAACAAGGAAATTCTATTATGTATTTATTTATTAAACAGAATTTTTCAAATATATTTACAGTAGTTGGAATATTAATAACTCTTTATTTTGGTATATTCTATATTCCTGCATACGTAGAGGAAAGTAAAAATGAAAAAATTTTAAGAATGAATGACTCATTAATAGAGCAAATACAAGAAATTATATATAATGATAATGAAATTGATGAAGAGTTTATAAAAACACTTATTAAAGGTCATGAAATGAAATATAATATATCATATCCATTTACAGCAAAGGAATTACTGACACAAGCGCAAGAAAGATTTATGACTAATCGTTTTATTAAATTAGAAACAAGACTTATTATATTTGAAAATATTAAAAATTTAAAGAAAAGCTTTGGCTCGGATATGTTTTATAGATTGGAGCAAGCTAAAAAAGAAAGTATGATTGATAGTTTTATAATAATATTAAGTATTATAGTTTCGATTTTGAGTGGGGTTTTTGGTATCATAAGTGTTTTATTCAAAGCCCAAAGGAATAAAGAATTAGAGATTGATGAAAATATTTCTAAAAAAGAAAATGAAATAAAGAATTCTGTTCTAAATTCAATTGACTTTGAAAGATCAATTCAAAGTTTATTGGATGATTTAAGTATAAATTATAAGAAAGAAAGAACTATGGATAGGGGTTTTGATTTTGAGATTGAATCTAACAAAAGGCATTATTTTTTGGAAATTAAGTTATACCAAACGCCAATATCAATAACTGTTATAGAGAGAATTATTGGTATGGCACATGAAAAAAAAGGTGATTTGATTTTAATCACCACAAGTAATCTAACAAAAACAGCTAAAAACTTTATTGATAAATATAATAAAATACATGATTGCAAATTTTATAGCATTGAATCGAGTGATCTCGAAGAAATCAAAGAAAAATTGAAAAAGATTATAAGATAAGAATATTGAGAGAAGATAATTGCATGGAAAAAATTGTAGCTCTTGCGCATAACGTTTGATCTTTTAAGTCGTCGTAAATCGTTTTTGTAGGCCAGATGAGTGCGAATGAACCTCAATTCATGCGCGAAGATGGCCGTAAAGCAAAAACGATTTACGATGAGTTTTGCGTTTCGCCTTAAAAACATCTTTACAATTTATCTACAAAAAGTAAATCATAATTTAGAATAAAATAAAACGCAAAACCGAGCAGCCCGCGAAGTCGGGCGCACAGCTTAAAAGATTAGTTGTACGTAGTTGCTATGATAGATACTTAATTATATGTAAAAGCCATCGCAATACTTATATAATATTTATTAATATTTTTATTAAATACCACGAAAGAAGCATAATTGTCTAAATGAACTTTTATAATTTTATGATACTATAGCATTAAAAAAAGGCAAGATGACTATTCTTTTGATATCCATCTCTAAAGACTAAACATGGCATAAAAATAGTGCGTTCGACATTAAAGGTTCATATATGATCAAAAGATATTTTATTACTGATATTTGTAAAATTATAGCCATAAAAATTCTTTTTTTTGAGTATTAAGAATTGCTAATATAGGAGCAATATTAAATCTAAAGTAAAAACCATTATCTGAATGTAAATTTGAATTATTACTGATATTTGTATTTATAATAATTGAAAAAAATAACGAATAATATATATTTCAATATGAAATTAATAAAATTATATATGTATATCTCATATTATTATAAAAATAAAGTTAAATATTAATAATATGTTATCTATTAGTAAATATAACTTTATTTTCAGAAGTATCTATATCAGCATTTACCAGATTTGCAGGCAAATATTGAAATTGTATTTCATCTGAATCTATGGATATGGTTTTACTTTGATTTAAATTTAATATAAAATTTGGATTATCTGCATCATGCACATCTCTAACCTCAACAGTATGCGAAGAATTATTAATAAATTCTACATCATAGGGAGGAAAAATATTTGAACAAGATATTAAAGAGAAAAGTATTGAAATAAATAAAAATTGTTTTAAAAATAATTTTAAACTTTTTTTCATAATTTAACCTCAATAAATAAATTTAATAATTTTGTTAACCAATAAATACTATAGAATAATATTTAAATGAAAGAGCAAGCAAAAAAAATAGAAAAATGGAAATAATTTTTAGTTAATAATCTTAGATAATATTTAATAAAGTGTTACCTATGTCCTGACTAGACAATAAATAAAAGCAATTACGGACAACTATTATTAGCTGTATTGCTTTAAATGGGAGAAGAATGCTTGCAATCTGTACTGCGTGTAAACATATTTTTTGCTTTAAAAGATGCTTGTTTGGGACATTTTTATATGCGCAAAGTGTGTTAATGTGACATGAGGGTAAGTAGTGGATAATTTCGAGAGCAATGGGGTAGAATTGACAGCTTTTTGAGTTCCCGCCCAGTGCGAACTGCGTATAAATTCTTTTTTTTGCTTTACAAAATGCGCCCGTTGGGAATGTTGACAAGTGTGTAGTATGATGGTGTGTGGTTGGGTCGGGGTATGAGCGGGTTTTCAGATGCGCCTGTAGAGTTGACGGGTGAAGAGGCTAAAATGTTGCTTTCGATTCAGCGATATTATAAAAAGAATGCGCAGTTTATTTCAAATGTAAAAATT
The DNA here is from genome assembly GCA_029880285.1 of Spirochaetia bacterium. Lineage (GTDB taxonomy): Bacteria > Spirochaetota > Leptospiria > Turneriellales > JAOUOS01 > JAOUOS01. The sequence continues at coordinate 100,179 of JAOUOS010000010.1, read as the reverse complement.
AGAGAATTTCTTAAAAAACACGATATTTCTGTAGAAAGCGCGGAATTTCTAGCGTTACAAAATGCTTATATAAAGATGAAATACATCCGCGGTATATTTCATCAGATGATTAAAGAGTATGAATATTTTAAGAAGAAAGAGCATCCGTCAGCAGATTTGGTATTTCAAAAGAATCTTGAAGAAATGCGTCGGGTGATGAAGCTTCGAAATTATTCTTTTAAGACAATTAAGCAGTATGGTAATATATTAATCCATTGTTACATTTGGCTTAAAGAGACATTTAAGAAGCGTCTTGATGAGTGTGATGAAAGTGAGATTATTGATTATGTGTATTATTGTGTTGAAGAGAGAAAGATTTCGCATGTTTATGTGCGAATTTTGCGGGCGGCGCTGCTTTTTTATTTTGAGCAGATTTTAAGAAAGCCGGTAGAATTTCATGCTTTAATAAAGATAAAAAAGAAGAAGAAGCTTCCTGACATATTAACGAAAAATGAGGTAAATTTATTGCTGGCGCAAATTTCAAATACTAAGCATAAGTTATTGATAAGTTTAATGTATTCTTCGGGTTTAAGGGTTTCAGAGACATTGAAAATAAAGACGGGGGATGTATGTCTTGAGTCAAAGACAATCCGCGTGAGGCAGGGCAAGGGCAAGAAAGACAGGGTAAGTATTATTTCAGATAAACAGCTTGAATTATTTGAGGTTTTAATGCGGGGTAAAAGGGCAGATGAATATTTAATTGAGTCGTCGCAAAAGAAAGGTGATCCGTTGGCGGTTCGCACGGCGCAGAGAATTTTTGAAACGGCGCTTAAAAAATCGGGCATTCAAAAGAAGGCTTCATGCCACACATTAAGGCATTCTTTTGCCACGCATTTGCTTGAAAATGGTACGGATGTACGAATGATTCAAAAGCTTTTGGGGCACAAGAGTATTACAACTACGAGTATTTACACTAAAATTTCGAGGGCTTCGTTGAAAAATGTCATTAGTCCGCTGTAAAATAGTGTATTAATAGAGAGAAATTACAAATTAACAGGTTAAATTGTTCTTGACGAACTGAATAAGTATTAAAGTTTGTAAAAAATTGAAATCAGAGGTACATTATGGCTCATAAGAAAGGCGGCGGTTCATCTAAAAACGGAAGAGATTCTCATTCTCAGCGATTGGGTATAAAAGCCTTTGGGGGTCAGCTGGTTACGGCTGGTTCAATTCTTGTAAGACAGCGCGGCACCGTGTTTAGACCCGGCAAAAATGTTATGAAGGGCCGTGATGATACTTTATTCGCAACAGTAAACGGAAATGTGAAATTTGAGTGGGTAAATAAAGCCAAAAAACGTATTTCTGTTTATCCTGCCTGACTAGTTGCATAAATTTGTAGATGAAATCTTAATCAATATAAAAGCCGGTAACGGAGGCCCAGGGAGTGTTTCGTTTAGGCGTGAAAAATATATTCCCAAGGGTGGTCCCGATGGTGGTGAAGGCGGCGAGGGCGGCAGTGTATACATTCAAATCGAAAAAAATATTATTAATTTAAGCCATCTGAATAAAGATAGAATTTACGGGGCAGAAAATGGTCATCATGGAGAGGGTCAAAATAAATCTGGTAAAAAAGGTGAAGATTTAGTTATAAAGGTACCTTTAGGCACGCAGATTTATGATTCGTGTAAGAAAGAATTAATTCATGATTTTTTAGATGACAAGCCTTTTTTAGCGTCTAAAGGCGGCAGAGGCGGTAAAGGTAATTCATTTTTTAAAACAGCTGTAAATCAAACGCCCAAATTCGCTCAACCGGGAGAACAAACCGAACCCATAAAATTATATTTTTCGTTAAAACTAATAGCCGATGTAGGTTTAGTTGGTTTTCCCAATGCGGGTAAATCTACGCTTTTAAAAGCGTTAACAAACGCGAATCCTAAAGTGGGTGATTATCCGTTTACCACGCTTTCGCCAAACTTAGGGGTTTTAGAAATTGAAAAGAGGGATAGAATTTTAATAGCCGATATTCCGGGAATTATTGAAGGGGCATCAAAGGGGCATGGATTAGGTCTTTCTTTTTTAAAGCATATAGAAAGGGTTAAAATTTTAATTTATGTTTTAGATTTAAGAGAAGCTCATGTAGAAGAAGAGTTAAAGGTATTAAGAAATGAACTTGAAGAATATAATAAAAAACTTCTTAAAAGGCCTTTTATTGTTGTTTTTAATAAAATTGATTTAGTTGAAGATAAGAATTTTTTATTAGAATGGATTGCATCTTTTGAAAAGGACGGAATTTTTCCTATTGCTATTTCGGCAAAAAATAAAGAAGGTATAGATAATTTAATTAAAGAAATAGTGAAAAAACTTAATTGATAATATAATAGGGTTATTTTTTGGTTCACTATAAAAATTATTTTACTTTTATTGTGCCTGAGGCTCAGGGCAGTGAAATTACTATAAAAGAAAAAGAAATTTATGGTATAGAAAATTCGCTGGTTTTACCCCAAAAAAATCATAGAAAAACATTTATAATGAGGCCCATGCTTCTGCCGTCATTTATTTATGATGTTACGGAAGATGAAAAAAAAAATATTGATAAGAAGAGAGGCATTGACTTCGCGCCTTTGCCTGCTTATGATAGAGATTGTGAGAAAATTAAAATATGGCCCCTTGAACACAGGTTTGAAAAAGGCGCCGCAGTTGAATTCGAAATACAAAAAATAAATTATTGTGAAAAAATACCGTTTACGGCCGGCAATATTTTATCTTTGCCTCAAAATTTTATAAGAGGCATTAAAAACGGCTGCGGCGGAGCTATTTTATTTTCGCAGGAAAATTTTAGTTATGTTCTTGAAAAGTGGGAAGACAATGTAAATTATCAATATAAGACGAAAGATATTTTTATGAAAAAAATAAGAGGATATTTATCTGTAAAAGATATTTTAGATCCTGATAATGGAATTGAGCGTTTAATTGAAGATATTTTACGCGGCAGTTTCGCTAAAAACCAGATAAAAAACAGGCAGAAGATGGGTAAGCTTCTTGATATAATAAGAGTCGCTAAAACAAATGAAGAAGAAAAAATAATGGAAGCGCTTTTAAAAGAAGATGAGAATTTTTTTAATGAGGTTCAAAATCATGTTTTTCAGGATGATCTTTTGCCTTATATGAGTAAGAAAGAGCTTTCGTTTATTTTATCAAAAGCGCCTGATGAAATTCTTATAAGTATGTTTTCGTTAAAGCCGGTGTTAAAGGATAATTATAAAAAACTAATATCAAAAAACCGCATGAAAGATTTAGAATATATTCATCAAAAAGAATTAATGGAGCCTGCAGGGCCAGAAAGTAATTTTAAGACAATTTTATGGGAATATATTGAAAATTATTATAGAAGTCATAAAGAACGTTTTTTATATATATCAGATGAAAAGCATATAATGCGGGAAAGAATAATTGAAATTATAAAAGAAACGCCAAGAAAAGATGTTTTTGAAAACGTGTTTAAGGGTAAGGTGGTAACTTTGAAATCAGACATACAATTTTATGATTATAAAAATAATAGTTTATTTTTTAAAATACTCAAGCCTTTAATAAAGCTTAGCGTTGTTGTAGAAAAACGAAAAGGGCTTTACGCAGAATATCAGTTTGATTATCTTAAAGAAGGCATTCTTGAAATTTGTCATACGGCATATTTTCATCGGTATATATTCGCCGGAGCTTTTGATTATGAAAAAAATTTCATTGAATCGATGTCTTGCCGCGTTGATATTTAAATAAAATAAATGGAAAATAAACGAAGAAGTTTAGCTGAAATTAGCGAAATGAAAGAAAGGTTTCGCCGGTGTTATTTTAAAAAATTTAAAAGGTATAGAGAAAAAAACAGTGATAAATTTGAAAAAATTCATATGAAAATGAGTTTAAATTTAAAACAGGTTTTAGGTTTAATTTTAAAAGATATGAGTAAGAAAAAAGTAATGGCATATAATTCTTTCAAATCAGAGCCGCCTATTTTAGAAATTATAAAAGATTTTAATTTAGAGATTTATGTTCCTTTGATACAAGGTGAACATTTAAGGCCCGTATCTATTATTAGTAACAAAGAAATATCGTTGTCTAACTTAGATGCCATTATTGTACCCGGTTTATTTGTTACAAAATCTGGATATCGTCTTGGCCGAGGCAGAGGGTATTATGACAGACTTCTTCAATTTTATCCCATCAATAAAACTATTTTTTTATGTTATAACTGGCAGATATTAAGAGAGGTTCCGCGCAATGAAAAAGATAGAAGGGTGGGCCATATTAGTACTGAAGAGAAGTGGGCATACTGCAGGTTTTAAGGCTTTGTTTTATTCTTTATATCCGGTAAATTTAAGACGATATAAATTTAAGAACCGTCAAATGACATTATTTATGAGGGGATATTTAAAATAAATGCGCTTTATAATTATTTTTTTAATTTTTTCTTTTTATACACTTGATCTTTTTGGTATAAGTTATCCTATACATGCTTTTAAGAGTTATTCTGATCCTACTATCGAGTCAATGGAAATTATCGGGCAGGTGACTTATAAAAGCCATCGCATGAGTGAATCACGGCAAAGGCTTCTTGATTATGATACGCGTGAAATGATTTTAACAGCCAGACTGTATGAATCTGAAAGTTTAAGACTGGGTGATACTGTATATATCATTAAAAAAGAGCCTGATCATAGAAAATATAAGAATGGATATATTATGGGAGAGGCGCAAATTTATTCTATTTTTAAAACAGAATTTCAGGGATGGATGATGAAAGCGTCAGGCAATTTATCTATGGTTAAAAATGGATATTTTATAGCCCGAAAATCTTTGGGAAACATTAGAAACGAAGCATGGGTGTTGTATAAGGAAGGCGAGACTTTAGAAGCATTAAATGATGAAGCGGGCGCGTTTGTAAAATACAGAGAGAGTTTAAACAAAGATCCTGAACGGCCTGAAACATATATAAGACTGGCTATTTTAGGTGAAAAACAAGAGCGAGTGATTCAGGCAAAAGAGTATATTCAAAAAGCGTGGAATTTATTAAGTAAATTTAAAGATGCCAATGACGTACTAAGGCTGCCTGGATTATATTTGAAATGGAATGAAAATGAAGAAAGTGTTAAAAGTGATAAAGAGCTGTTAAAGCATAAATTAAAGCTGTTATCTGAAATTCGCTATTATAAAACAAAATTAGAATGGTTTCGTGAATCTTTTGATATAGAAATTTTATCTATGCTTGAAAAGAAAGGTATTCCTGATAGAATGTTTCAATATCATTTTGCCAAATTGATGGAAGATATATATCACATACTAAATAATAATAATTTAAATAAAGTTTTAACCTGGCTTTCTAAAGAAGAACGTGATATTTTGTATGAACCTATTTATATGCCTTATAGAGATGAAAAATACTCTTATCCGAAAACTTCATGGGATGAGGCTTTTTTTGACGCTTCTTTATATCATTACCAGATAGCGCATGAGCTTGATATGTTAAATACTTTGTCGGCTTATAACATTGTATTGTTGTGTCATGAAAAAATAAGAAGAAGGCCCCCCAGAATAAAAAAAGAGGGTTATCAAACCCTGCTTAGTCACTATGCGGATGAATTTTTGCGTGTGCCATCTGAAGCTTCAAAAATGGCGCGGGTTCGTGAAATTGTAAATAATCTTTCCCAGTTTTGATATTTTATAATTTTTGCTTTATTTTTATACTTTTGGGCGCCTTTAATTAAAATTTGTATTTTACGTAAAATTTCAGAGTGCCAGCTTTGATAAATATTTTTAAATTCCGGATGATTTTTATATGTTCTATAGAATTTATGCAGGGCCAGTACGCGCTGTTTATCAATTTCTAAAGTTTGGCTTAACTGCGGCCATGTTCCGGCTTTTTTTATGGTAAGCGGTTTTTCAATATAGCCCACGGGAAAAAGCAAGTTTAGTCTAAGCCATAGTTCATAGTCTTCAGCAACACGAAAAGATTCACAAAACCAGCCGTATTTTTCCCAAAACGGTCTTCTAAAAAGTACGGATGAAGGTGAGATAAGGCATGTTTTCATTAATTTTTCAATAAAGACGCCGCCTTGTTTTTTATGTTTGCTTTTTTGTTTTACTAATGTGTTATTTCTAAACCATGTTTCGTTGGTATGCACCCAGTTTATATTGGGGTTATTTTCTAAAAATTCAATTTGTTCAAGAAGTTTATCTTTGTGCCATAAATCGTCGCTGTCTAAAAAAGCCAGATATTGATTGCTGCCTTTTTGGGCCCCATAGTTTCGCGCAAAAGACGGCCCTTGGTTTTTATTTAATTGATAATATTTTATTTTGTTAGTGTTTGGCAATTCGTTTTGTAAGTACGAAGAGCCGTCTTCAACAATAATAATTTGTATATTTGTAAAAGTTTGTTCTAAGACGCTGGTTACAGCTTCAATGGTAAGTTCTTTTCTGTTGTATGAAGGTATTACAATATCCGCGCCGGCGGGGGCGCGGTTTTTTTTTATTTTCAAATTTTTAAAAGTTCTCCTAAGTGAGCCATAATTTCAGTATTTTTGGGATCAATCTTTATAGCTTTCTTAAGAGTCTTTCGTGCCTGGGCGGTATTTCCTTTTTTCATTAAAAGCATTCCCATAGTGTCTAAATAGGCCGGGTTTTCTGGTTCGCGGCTAAGCGCTTTTTTTACCAGAGCTATTGCTTTATCAAGGCTGCGGTTTAATTTATAGTAAATATACGCCAAAGAATTGCAAGCGTTGGGATTATCAGGTTCTTCTTTTAGAATACTTTCAAACACTTCTTTTGCTTCATCTAAAAGATTTTGCCGTTCAAGAGCGTATCCCAGCATTCCTTTCAGCTGTATGTCGTTTTTTACATTATTTATGGTGTCTCTTAAAAACTTTTCAGCTTCTTTGAACTTTTCAAGTCTTAATAGACACAATCCCAGCATTTTAGGAAGGTGTTTTATGCCATGACTGTCTTCAAGTTTATATATTTGAGATAAGATATTTTCAGCTCTATTAATGTCGCCTAATTGATATAGACATTGGGCCTCAAAAAATAAAAGTTCCAGGTCTCCCGGCAGTATTTTTATGGCTTCTTCAAGACGTCCTAATGCTTCAATATATTGTTTTCTTTTGTATAAAGAGGTTGCTTCATTTTTTAAATCAATAATTAAATCTACTTGATCTAAATCGAACTCTTTATTTGTTTTAGTATTTTGGTTTTCTTCTGCCATTTCGTTTATATCTGTTAGTGACTCTTGCTTATACAACCATTCTTTGTCAATTCTTTTTGAATTATAATCATCAGATAAATTGAGTTCCTTTGGTTTGTTTTTGAAGTAGTTGGTAGTTTGTTGCATCTCTAGTTAAAGGGGTTATTGAAACATAATTATTGTAGTATGCTTCAAAGTCAGATCCCTCTTCCTCCTTATAGAATAATTCAGAACCCCCTAAGTTAAAATAAAACTCGCTGTGATCTATGGGTGTTCTCTTATATGTATCTCGGTATAATCTCTTTCCCAGTTTAGTCCATTTTATGCCTAAAGCATTTTTTGCGGGTACAGGATGGTTTATATTTAAAAGCATGGGTTGTTTAAGCATAGATTGATTGTCATTGATAAATTCAATTAGAAATTTTGATATAGTTTTAAAATCGCCAGTTTCATCTAAATATCCGCATGAAACAGCTATTGACGGATATCCATGAATAAAAGAGTGCCGTGCGGCCCCAACTGTTCCTGAATAATAGACATCGTCTCCCATATTTACGCCTTTATTTATACCGCTTATAACTAAATCAAATTTAATATTAACAATATTAGAGTGAAGTCCTATATTTACGCAATCAACCGGAAATCCGTTTACAATATAAATATGTTCATTTTGAGGCTGAACGTATACGTCATCATAAATGCTTAGGGCTTGTGAAGTTCCGCTTTTTTCGCGTGCCGGCGCGAAAATATAAACATTGGCCATTTGAGACAGTTCTTCGTAAAGAGCGGTTAAACCGATAAAAGATATACTGTCGTCATTGGTCAATAGTATATTCATGGGACATAATGCTAATAAAAGATATAAAGTCATCTTTTTATTAGTAAATAAAACTCCTCAAAGTATTCAGGATATATTTATAATGAAAAAATATAATAAGTCATATTTTATATACAATTTCTTAAAAAATCAAGATTAATTTGACTTAATGTGTTTTTATTTGTAAAATTATTTCGTCTAAAAGATTGTTTTTATATGTAAAATATCTATGATAAATACGTATAATAAATAAGAAAAGGGGAATATAAAAAAAATAGGCTTGACAAAAAAGCATAGTTAATGGTGTATATTGTAAGATTGTATAAGATATCTAATAAAGAGAACTCAGTAACGCTAAAATACTATCCGCGAAAATTTTGTAAAATAATTATTGATATAACTAAAAAATAGGCAGGATATACTTTTTTATTGGTTTTAAATAACAATATTAAAGGTTAATAAAATTATGAGTGAAAAAATAAAAGAAGCAGTAAAGAAAAATAGCGCGAAAGTAAATACCAAATTGAAAGCTGTTACTAAAAAGGCTCCTTTGAAAAAGTCTAAATTAAAAGAAACAGTAAATACAAAATCTAAAGATAATGTTTTAACTGAAGAAGAAGAAAAAAAAGAGGTATCTTTCATTACAGATATAGATGATGATGCTATTGATCCTGCTGATGTTATAGATCCTGTTGATGATTTAAGTAAAGAAGATACTGATGCAGATGAAGATACTGAAGATGATACTGAAGATGAAAGCGTTGGTAATTCTAAAGCGAAGAAAATAAAAAAAGAAAAAGGTATTTATACTGAATCTAGCATCCAGTGGTATCTTGAAAAAATTAATAAAATCCCTTTATTAACCCGTGAAGAAGAAGATACGCTTGCCAGAGAAGTGGTAAAAGGCAATGAAGAAGCCAAAAATAAGCTTATAGTTTCAAACTTACGTTTTGTGGTTCAGGTAGCTAAAAAATATCAAAAATATGGTATCAGCTTATTAGATTTAATTAATGAAGGCAATATGGGATTAATTAAAGCAGCCGAAAGATTTGATCCTGATATGGGGTATCATTTTATAAGTTATGCCGTATGGTGGATTCGTCAGGCAATTATTCTTGCTATTAATCAAAAGGCGTCTATTATAAGACTGCCAATGAATAGAACAATCGATTTGAATCGTATTGAAAAGATTCAAAAAGAATTAGAGCATGAACTTGGTAAAGAACCAACGCTGGCTCAAATAGCCGAGAGGCTACATATTCCTGAAGAGGAAATTAAATGGTTAAAACAAATTTCATCTGACTATGTTTCTTTAGATGCTCCTTTATCAAATGACTCTGAAAATACTCAAATATCTACGGTTCAGGATGAAAAAAACAAATCACCTGAAACTCTTGCCATAAACCACGCGTTAACAGATACTATAAACTCAATATTAAAAGAGCTTACGGTAAACGAACGATTAATTATTGAATATCGTTTTGGTTTAAATAAAAAACCCAGACTGTCTTTAACGCAGGCGGGTAAAAAATTTAATCTTTCAAAAGAGCGGGTTAGACAAATTGAGAAAAAAACTCTTTTAAAACTTCAAAAATACGGCCGAAAAAGAGAAATAGAGGCGTTTTTAGAAACTGAATAAAACTAAATGTTAGAACTACCGGAAGTCACCAGGCGGATTCTCCGGCAGCCGTTATTTTGGCCGTTCCGCTATATAATTCTATTTTCTGCCGTTTATATAACGGTATGGGGATTAATTTATGCTTTTCATTTGATGGAAAAAAATGATAAAGTGTATGAACTATTTGAGAGATCACTTGAAAATAGAAAGCGAGAAATTTCTGAAATGAAACTTTCAGCCGCCGGACCTTATATCTGGCAGCCATTACTTGCATGTGAATCTTTAAATTATGAAAAAACAAAAAAAGATGAAATTACCTGCATAAAAACATCTTTTAAGTTTGTTCCTAAGCTTAAATCAGAAAAATTAAATAGTTTTTATAATGATACCAATTTTATAAAGTATAATGAAAAAACACCAAAGCCATGCGAGATATGCCACCGAAGACAAAAAGATCAATTTATCGCTTGGTCATTTTCAGCTAATGAGCCCGCGAAATCTCAGGTTTTTACCCAAATAATACAAAATAAACTTTATTTTCAAATTCATCTGGCAACAGCAGCAGTTGTTTTATTGTATGTTTTAATAAAGTATTTATACAGATACATGTCTAGTTCTTCGTTAACCGCGTTTACTTTAATTTTTTCAGGTAATGAAAAAAAATTATTTGAGAAAATAAAACTTAAAGAAAAGAGTTTTTTGTATGCCGAAAAATCAGATAATTATTTTAGGGGCTATATAGCAAGAGGAAGCCTGGTCAGGTGGTTAAAAAAAACCTTTACCGCGAGTCTTGATTTCTCTGAAAGAGAGTTAAGTTTAATAAGGGGCGCCGCCGTGCAAATACCAGCGAAAGGCAAAGCTTCTTTTCCGCTTGAGGGGTTGAGGGTTACGCATACCATTGCACTTAGAACTCCATCAGGATATTTAATGATAGAAGAAGGTCTTCTGAAAAAACTTGTCGCGAAAGAAAAAATAAAAGTGGAAAAAAGAAAAGGAATATGGAAAATTAAAGATAAGCAGACTATATTTTATTTATTATATTTATCAGATAAAAATAAAATGCCTTTAATCCGAAATGAAGTAAAAAAAGAAAGTGATAAACCGCTTGAAGAAAATGTAAGTGTATAAAAAATATGGTTTATTAGTATAAAAATTATTTAATAGAGTTCAAATATGGCTGAAAAAAAGAAAACCGAAAAAAAAACAAATAAGATATTAATTATTGTAGAGTCTCCCGCTAAAACGAAAAGTCTTACAAAGTTTTTAGGTAAAAAATATCTTGTAAAATCTTCAGTGGGGCATCTTATTGATCTTCCCAAAAGTACAATGGGTGTAGATGTAGAAAATGATTTTGAACCGCGTTATATAACCATTCGGGGCAAAGGCAAGACACTGGCAGATTTAAAAAGAGCGGCAAAGGGTTCTAGCGAAATTCTACTGGCAACGGACCCTGATAGAGAAGGCGAGGCCATAAGCTGGCATTTAGAAAGAGTGCTTTCAAATGGAAAGACACAAATTAAGAGAATAGAGTTTCACGAAATAACAAAAGACGCGGTAATTAACGCGATAAAACATCCCCGCGACATAGACATATTAAGAGTGAATTCACAACAGGCAAGGCGTATACTTGATAGAATTGTGGGTTATAGTATATCGCCTCTTCTTCAGGAAAAATTAGGTTCCAAAAGATTTTCAGCGGGTCGAGTTCAGTCGGCGGCTTTAAAAATAATATGTGAACGCGAAAAGCAAATTGAAGAATTTAAAGCAAAAGAATATTGGGAAGTAGATGGTTTTTTTAAGAATGAGAATTCATCAATAAAAGATACCGCGTGCCCTTTTCGTTTGGTTCAAATAAATAAAAAGAAAACAGAAATTTCTTCTGCAGAAGAGGCTAAAAAAATTGAAGATAACTTAAAGAATACTTTGTTTACTGTTTCTATGCGAAAAATATCAGATAGAAATATTAAACCTATACCTCCTTATGTTACTTCTAAAATGCAGCAGGATGCCTCTACCCGGCTTGGTTTTAGAGCGGGTAAAACTATGTCAATCGCTCAAAGTTTATATGAGGGTGTTGAAGAATACGGCGGTCTTATCACGTATATGAGAACAGATTCTACGAGAATATCTGAAACAGGCATTGCCATGGCGAGAAATTATATTGCTGAAAATTTTGAAAAAGGGTACCTGCCAGAAAAAGCAAATTTCTATAGCAGCAAAAAGGGCGCGCAAGACGCGCATGAAGCAATACGTCCAACCGATGTGGGCCGAACACCCGAAAAAATGGCGGCTTTTTTATCAAAGGATCAGTTAAAATTATATACTTTAATCTGGAGCAGGTTCATAGCCTCTCAAATGTCAATAGGTATTGACGAACTTGTAACCATAGAAATTACCGCTAAAAATAAAGATGATGAGTATTTATTTAGATTTTCATCAAGCAGACAAAAGTTTAAGGGGTTTCGAGCTATTTATTCTTTTGGCGCATCAAAAGAAGAGTATATACCAAAGTTTCAACAAAATGATTCCATTATTTTAAATAATATCGAAAAAGAACAAAAATTTACCCAGCCGCCGGCGAGATTTACCGAAGCTTCTTTAATAAAAATTATGGAAGAATCGGGCATAGGAAGACCGGCTACGTATGTACCTACAATTTTTACTCTTGAGAAGCGCTCTTATGTTGAAAGAAAGGGCCGGCAGTTTATACCTACAAAGCTGGGTATGGTAATTAATGATCAGATAAAAGAATATTTTCCTGAAATTGTAAACTTAGAATTTACGGCACGTATGGAAGAAAAGTTAGATTCTGTAGCCAGCGGAAATATTAACTGGCGTGACATATTAAAAGATTTTTACGGCCCCTTAAAACGTGATATAAAGAAAGCTTCAGAAGCAATGACAGATTTAAGTCATTTAATAAGAACTCCTATTAATAAGAAATGTCCCGAATGCGGCTTTGAGCTTCTAAAAAAACTGGGAAAAAACGGATATTTTATAGGCTGTGAAAATTTTGTGGGGGGATGCAGATATACCGAAAGCATTGCTATGGGAGAATGTCCTTTATGTAAGGGAAAAGTTATAAGAAAAGCTTCTAAAAAAGGAAGAGCTTTTTACGGGTGTGAAAATTATATAACAGAAAACTGTACTTTTATTATGACAGATAAACCTTCAGAAAAAAAGTGTCCCAAATGTTCTTCTATAATGGGTGAACGGGTTAAAAAATCTGGAATAATACTTAATTGTCAAAATGCAGAGTGTAAGTATATGGTTGAAGAAAAAAGTGATGACGGCTAATATATAATGAACAAAAGCACGAATATTGAATTAGTAAATGATATAGATAATGTTATTGATAATTTTTTGTCATATCTGTCATTAGAAAAAAATTCGTCAGAAAATACAATAGAAAGTTATGGCAGTGACCTTTCAAAATGGGCAGAATTTCTTGAAAAAGAAAATATTTCTTTTATAAAGGTAGAGCAAAAAAATCTATACGCTTTTCTTTCTTCTGCGAAAGACAAGAATAACTTTCAAAAAAGTACAATGGCAAGAAGAATAGCTTCTATAAAATCTTTTTACCGGTTTTTAGAAAAGAATAATTTTATTAAAGAAACTCCTTTTAAAAATACGAAACCCCCCAAGTACAAAAGAAAACTGCCGCGTCCCGTTAGACCCATAGATATGGAAGTTTTTTTAGAAGATGAAACCGGGCAAAATATAGAATTTCAAATAAGAGATAAAGCCATATGGGAACTTATGTACAGTACGGGTATGCGTATATCTGAAATTTTATCTTTAAATATAGAGTCTGTGGCAGATGCTGAAGGCCGAATTTATGATTCTTTTAAAGTTATGGGTAAGGGTAAAAAAGAAAGAGTTGTTTTTGTAGGTCAAAAATGCGCCGAAGTATTGTTCCAGTATTTAAAAGTAAGGGAGTATTTTTTAAAGAAGAATGAAGAAAGAGCATTATTTTTAAATAACAAAGGCACTAGAATAACAAGAAGAGGCGGAGCATATTTACTTAAGAAAAGAAAAGATTTTCTTAAGATTGACGCAGAATTTACGCCTCACAGTTTAAGACATTCTTTCGCGACAGATTTATTAAATGAAGGAGCAGATATACGGGCCGTTCAAGAGATGTTAGGACACAGCAGTATATCTACTACGCAAAATTATACCGCGGTAGCAAAAGAAATGTTAAAAAATACTTTTAGGAATTGTCATCCTCACGCGAAAAAAAAGAATGATTATAAATGAGTCACGATGATAATATGAAATTTCATGGGACAACCATATGTTGTGTTGCGCGTGATAATATGGTAGCTCTGGCGGGCGACGGGCAGGTTTCAGGCGGGCAGACTATACTAAAGAATAACGCGGTGAAAGTACGAAAAATTTTTGACGATAAAATTTTAGCCGGTTTTGCCGGGGCCACTGCAGATGCTTTTACTCTTTTAGAAAAATTTGAAGAAAAACTAAAAGCATTTAGCGGTAATTTAATGAGAGCTTCTGTAGAACTCGCGAAAGACTGGCGCATGGATAAAATGCTAAGACGGCTTGAGGCCATGATGATTGTAACTGACGGCAAAAAAATATTACTTTTAACCGGCACGGGTGACGTTATAGAGCCTGAAGACGGCGTTTTAGCGATAGGTTCCGGCGGTAATTACGCTTTAGCGGCGGCGCGGGCGTTAATTGCGCATACAAAAATGAAAGCCGATGCTGTGGCCAAAGAGGCCCTGAAAATAGCCGCGGATATTTGTGTTTACACAAATAATTCTATTCAAATTGAAATTATAGAAAGAAAACAATAATCTTTGTATTATTAAAAGAAGTAATGAAAAAGAAGAATTATGATTGAAGGTTTAACTCCTAAAGAAATTGTTAAAAAATTAGACGAATTTATAATAAGTCAGGAAGAAGCAAAAAAATCTGTAGCTATTGCTTTAAGAAATAGAAGCAGGCGAATGTCTCTTGGCGATGATCCTATTAAAGAAGAAATACATCCTAAAAATATAATAATGATGGGGCCAACAGGCGTCGGAAAAACCGAAATAGCGAGAAGACTCGCGAAATTGGTAAACGCTCCTTTTGTTAAAGTGGAGGCCACAAAGTATACCGAAGTAGGTTATGTAGGGCGCGATGTTGAAAGTATGGTGAGAGATCTGGTAAGTGTTTCAATTAAAATGGTGCGTGAGGAACATGAAATAAAAATAAGAGAAAAGGCCGAAAAACGCGCTGAAGATAGAATTCTTGATATACTTTTATCAGGCAGTGATGAATCTGCGGTTGAAGTGAAAGATAAAAAAACAGATGAAAAACCCAAAGAAGAAGAAGCTGTAAAAGAAATATTTAGAAAAAAATTAAAACAGGGAATGTTAGAAGATAGAGAAATAGAAATAAAAACCAGTCACAAAAGCGGACCGGTCATGCAGATAATGGCGGTACCCGGAATGGAAGAAATGGAAAACCAGATGCAAAATCTTCTGGGAGACATGTTCCCTAAAAAAAAGGCGCGAAAAAAAATTACAATAGCCGAAGCGCGAAAAATAATTATAGAAGAAGAGGTTGAAAATCTTCTTGATTTTGAAAAGATAAAAGAAGAAGCCATTAGAAGAGCCGAAGAAAGCGGAATAATTTTTATAGACGAAATTGATAAAATAGCGTCAAGAAGTTCAAAAGGCAGCGGGCCGGATGTTTCACGCGAGGGAGTACAGCGCGATATACTGCCTTTAGTCGAAGGCTCTACGGTAAATACACGGCATGGTACGGTAAAAACAGATCATGTTTTATTTTTGGCCGCGGGAGCTTTTCATACGGCCGAAATATCAGATTTAATTCCCGAACTTCAGGGGCGTTTTCCTTTAAGGGTTGAGCTTAAATCTCTCACGAAAGATAATTTTTATTCTATTTTACATAATCCGAAAAATGCTCTAACAAAACAGTATCAGGCTTTAATGTCTACTGAGGGTATTGTTCTTGAGTTTACTTCAGACGGGCTAAAAGAAATATCAGAAATAGCAGATTATATGAATTCTAAACATGAAAATATTGGGGCAAGAAGGCTGCATACAATTATGGAAAAAGTCTTAGAAGAAATTTCATTTTACCCAGAAAAGTACAAGAATAAAGAAGTAAAAATTGATTCTAAATATGTTCAAAAACAGTTAAAAGATATTGTTAAAGATCAAGATCTGTCAAAATATATATTGTAAGCCTGTGTAAGGGCCTTATGTCTGGCAATAACAATTTTTTTTCATTTATGATGTTCTATAATAAAAAATTTGTTTTTTACATACAGTTTATTTTTCTTTTATTTATTTTATTATTTTCCAATAAAATAACTGCTCAGGGCTTTTCAGCTGAAAAAAGTTATCGCGCCGCGATGTCGGCTTTTAAAGAAAAAAATTACTACTCAACACGGCTCTTGCTTCAAGAAATTTTGTATAAAGATCCAATGGGTGAATACGGAGATAAAGCTCAATATTATCTGGCGCTAACGTATTATTATGAAGGCGAATATAAAACTGCAATTTTTGAATTTAACGTGTTAGAAAGAGATTATCCAAATTCGCAGTTTACTGTAAAATCGAAATACTGGATTGGCGAGTCGTATTATTATCTGAAAGATTTTCGTCAGGCAATTGAAAGTCATTACTCGTTTTCAAGAAAAAATCCAGAGAATACGCGAACACCTTATGCTATTTATACCATTGGCTATATTTACATGGAGCAGCTTCGTTATGATGAAGCAATAGCAGAATTTAAAAGAATTTTAGAAGTATATCCTGAAAGCGCAATAGCTCAAGACGCCTCTTTGCAGGTTGGCATTGCTTATTATAATTCAAAAGATTATTCTTTGGCCCGTGAACAGTTTCAAGATTTAATTTTAAGGTACAGTCAAACAAAAATGACAGATGACGCGCAGTTTTGGACAGGTAAAACATACTTTGCAGAAAAAAAATATGAAGAAGCAGAAAGAGAATTCAAATTATTATTAGAAAAATTTCCCAAAGAATCTTTAGCTCCTGAAGCGCTTTATTTAATAGCTTTATGCCGGTATAAGCAGGATGACTTTCAGGGAACTATTGATAATCTTGATCTTATCATTAAAAAATATTTGAAGTGGGATAAAATATCTTCAGTTTATTTTCGCAAAGGTCAAATTTTTTATGAAAAAAAAGAGTTTGAAAAAGCGGCTGTGGAGTTCCTAAAAGTAGCGAATGAACATAAAGAAAGCGAGTTTTATATAGGTTCTTTAGAACTGTTAGCAGACTGCTGGCGCGAAACAGGAAATCAGAAAAAAGCTTTAGAATTATATGATAAAATATTAAATGATAAAAACATCAAAGAAAATGTTTATAAAATAGTAGTTAGAAAAAAAGCCGACGCTTTGTTTCTAACGCAAAAATATGAAGAAGCCTCTAAGTCATTTGAAGAATTAAGAAAAAAGTATCCTAATGACGATCAAGCCGCAGAAAATATATTTATGGAGGCTCAAAGTTATTTTAAATCTGGTTTGTTTGATAAAGCAAATGAAAGTCTTGAAGTTATACTTCAAAAATATCCCTCTTCAAAATTAAAGCCTGACGCTTATTTTTTAAAAGCAGAAATTGCTTTCGCGTTAACCGATTATAATTTAGCATTGAAAAATTATGGAATGATTGAAAGATTTTTTAAGGATCATAACAGATATTTTGAATCGATGATGGGTATTGGATGGTGTTATTTTGAACTAAGTCAATATGCCAGATCTTATGATCAGTTTAAGAAAATATTATCTGAATTTAATGATAAAGAAAAACAAGCAAGAATTAAATTGGCCATGGCTTCAAGCTTATATAATTTAAGGGATTTTACTCAGGCTGTAAATATATATGATGAAATATTAAAAGACTATTCTGAGTTTTCAGAAAGTACCGATGAGGCCCAGTTTCAAAAAGCATGGGTATTTTACAGAAAACAGGAATATGAAAAATCAACAGCAGAATTTGAAACCTACTTAAACAAATATCCCACGGGATTAAAAAGGCTTGAAGCGAGATATTTTTACGCGTGGGGTTTGTTCCATCTTTCTAAATACGTTGAATCTCAAAAAGAATTTAACATTGTATGGGAAAACGCGCCAGAAGAAAGCCCGTTTAAAGAAAGAGCATTTTTAGATTTAGGCAAAGTTCAGCTGGCCAGAGATGATAATTACGGCGCTGTAAATACGTTTAATAAATTTTTAAAAAAATATCCCCAGTCGGGTTTTTATGAAGAAGTTATGTATAATCTTACTTCTGCTTATTTAAAAAGAAATATGCCCAAAGAAGCTTTAGAAGTATATGATGAATTAAAACAAAAAATAAACTCTTCAGATTATCTGAAAGAAATTATACAAAACTTGGCACAGTTTTATAGAAAACAAGGGCAGGTTGAAAAAGCAGATGAAATATATTTAAAAATTATAAGTGAAGCAAAAACCGATGAAGAAAAATGGGAGGGAAATTTTTCCAGAGCCGATTTATATCTTGAGAAGGGTGATGTAAAAAAAGCGGTTGAAATATTTTCAGAAATCATGAATAATCGTCAGGCAGAGGCTCTGCCTTATCAAGAAAGAGCCATGTATCATCTGCTTGAATATTTTTTTTATAATAAAGAATATGAAAAGGGACTGGCTTTTATAAGTGAAAAAGAAAAATTATTTACCCAAAGTAGAAACGCTAAAATAGAACTTACAATATGGCAGGCTAAGTTTTATATTGAACTAAAAGATTATAAAAAAACCCGAGAAAATCTTGAAAAATATTTGGGCCATTCAACATACGGTTCTGCGGCAAGGTTTTATACAGGTAAAGCTTTTTACTTTGAAGGCGATCTTGTTCGTTCTTATGATTTATTTAAAAGTGTATCTCAAAAAGAAGACGACCCTCTCGCGGCTGACGCATTATTTTATACGGGTGAAATTAATTTAAAAAAAGAAAACTATGAAGAGGCTGCAAGAAGTTTTACTAAAGTAGTTTATTTATATTCCGCAAGAAATGATCTTTATGAAAAAGCTATGTATAATTCAGCTTTGGTTTTTTTACTGCAAAAAAAAGAAAAAGAATTTCGTTCTTACCTTCAAAAACTTCAGGATGCTTTTCCTAAAAGTTCGTATGTTCCTTTACTTATTGAAAAACAAAAAGAAATAAAATAGGGTAATTTTTTTTAAAAAAAATAAAAAAAAGCTTTAGGAATATTTTAAATCTTCGAAAATAATAATAATAAAATAAAAAGAAAAGGCGTTAAAGCCTAAAGCCTTTTACAATATAAAAAGGCATCTAAGGCAGGGAAGCCTGAAAGCGTACAAAAAAGTTTCAAGGAGGAAACAAAAATGATAATCAATCATAATCTTAGCGCAATTTTCGCGCATAGAACCCTAAAATTCAAGCACTGGGAAATGAATAAATCGATGGAGGGTCTTTCCAGCGGAATGAGAATTAACCGCGCTGGAGATGATGCGTCAGGTTTAGCTGTCTCAGAAAAAATGCGTACACAGATAAAGGGTTTAAGAAGGGCCGAGCAGAATACAGAAGACGGTATGAGTTTCATTCAAACCGCTGAAGGTTATATAATGGAAACCTCTAATATTATTCAAAGAATAAGAGTATTGGCGGTACAAGCTGCTAACGGTATTTATTCTGATGAAGATAGGCAGTTAATTCAGGTAGAAGTATCGGGTCTTATTGATGAGATTGACCGAATTGCTTCACAAGCCGAATTTAATAAAATGAAGCTTTTAACAGGAGCCTTTGCGAGATTGAACCCAACGACTAGTATGTGGTTTCATATGGGTGCCAATATGCATCAAAGAGAAAGAGTTTTTATTGAGACCATGACAACAGCCGCGTTAAAGCTAAGAAATCCGGTTGTTATGACGTTTATTTCAATTTCAACTCCGGGTAAAGCTAACGCGGTAATTGGTTTAGCAGATGACGCGTTAAGAGTAATATCAAAACAAAGAGCCGACCTGGGAGCATATTACAGCAGATTAGAATCTGCGGCAAAGGGATTGTTTAACGCCTATGAAAATATTCAGGCCGCTGAATCTCGTATTAGAGATGCTGATATGGCTGAAAGTATGCTTGAGTTTACCAGATTGCAGGTATTAACACAGGCAGGAACGGCAATGCTGGCGCAGGCGAACACAAATCCGCAAAGCGTTTTACAGCTGTTAAGATAACAAGCACATATAAATATCGCCGTACAACTCTGAATCTCTAATCTGTTTTACAGATTAGAGATTTTTTTTTTATATAGGATGGTTAAATAAAATTATTGACATTGTACTTTGGTTAAATTTTACTTATATAAAATTTTAAGTTTTTTGTTTCAAATAAAAATTAAAATATGAATTATTTACAAAAAATATATTATCCTGTATTGTTTTTTTTAATCTCCTTAAGCGCTTTAATTGCTCCGGTAGGTTTTAATGGGCTAATGCCTCCTGATGAGATAAGAAGAGCCTATATTGAAATATCTGTTGTATTCGTTGTTTTTTATTTTTTAATAATACGGGTTAATGAAAAATCATTTATTCTTATTAGATCTCCTTTATCACTGCCCGTAGTATTCATTATATTATGGTCCGCTGTTAGTGTATTGTGGGCGTTAAATAAATATGAAGCATTTTTAGCTTTAGCAAACTGGATACCGCCGGTCATAATATTTTTTATTGTTTCAAACATTCTTTTAAATGAAAAACAGCAGTTTCAGTTGTTATTTTTTATATTAATAAGCGGATTCTTGATAAGCTGCATTGGTTTTTTACAGCATATATTCGGATTAAGTTTAATACCGCAGGTTGCTCCTCCCGCGGCAACTTTTGGCAATAAAAACCAGGCGGCCCAGTATATGACCTTAACTTTTCCTTTGGCTCTTTATGTTTTTTTATTTAATAATAATAAGCGGATATTATATTTAACATCTGTTTTTCTACCGTTTATTTTATCTTTTTCAATTATCGCAAGTTCAAGGGCCAATTGGATTGCCATAACGGCAGAGATAATTTTGTTTTTTTATTTAATTCGAAAGCAAAATTATAAATTGCTGTTTAATAATAAAGATAGAAAAATTGGCGCTGTAATATTTTTTATTTTATTTCTTTTTCTTATTAATCAAAAACCATCTATGTATGGCGATATGCAAGATAGAATCGGTTCTGTTATTAATCAAATATCATTGGAAGAAAAAAGTGTTAATAACAGGCTGTTAATGTGGTTTAATTCCTGGCCCCTTATAAAAGAAAATATTTTAATTGGCACGGGAATAGGTAATTGGCGAATATTTTATCCTAAGTATGCAAACAGCGTATATTTTGATCGCCTAATGAGTGAAGGCTGGCTTCATCCCCACGCCCACAATGATCTGCTAGAGATTATTGCGTCATTGGGGCTGGTAGGATTTTTTCTTTTTTGTTTTTTGTTTTATCAATTAATTAAACAATTTAGAGAAATGTATACAAAAGATGAAGCCTCAAATTACGCGGCTATGGTATCTTTAATTTCAATTGTTGGTATAATTATAAATTCACTTTTTAGTTTTCCCTTAAAATTGCCTTTGGCTCCCTATATTTTTATGGTGTTTTTAGGTATTATCTCGAATTCAATTTTTAGAAAAAACGCTTTTGATAAATTAAACGATTATCCTGAAAATATAAAATATTCTATAGAAAAAAATCTTATAGCGACAGGTGATAAAAAAAGCTATGTTCAAATAGATCAAAAAATATTATTTGTGTTTATTATTTTTACGTTAATAGGGGCATATTTTGTAATTAATAAGAATATAAGCTGGATTAAAGCCAGACTGCATTACAGCAAAGCGCTCGTTTATAATGAAAATAAAAACGGCGATTTAGTTGTTTATGAGACAGAGAAAGCTTTAAAATTAAATAATTTTAATGATTTTCAATATAATGAATTGGTCACGGGATTAATTTATAAAAAAGAATATGAAAAAGCTTTAAATATTTTAAACAATTTAAGAAAAACGCGTCCTTATAATCCAATGGTTATTGCGAATACGGCATTGTGTTATAATTACTTAAATAATTATAAAAAATCAAATGAAATTATTTTTGAACTTTTATCCATGATACCTAATCATAATTTTAGTATTAATATTTTAGATGATAACATTAAAAAAATAATGGATAGTAATTATAGCTTAAGTTTTTTTCAAAGTTTAACAGAAAAAGAACCGCGAAACACCAGAGTGCAAGAAAGGCTGGGCATGCTGGCTGAAAAAATGGGCAGGTATGATATTTCAGAAAAAGCCTTCAGAAATCAGTTAAGCTTCGAACCTGAATCAGCTGATGCCCACGCGAATTTAGCTGTTATTTTATATTATCATATGAGCAAAAAAGATGAGGCCATTTCACATTTTAAAAAAGCAATTGAATATAACCCCAATCATAAACAGGCTGAAAATATTAAAAAACTTATTCAGGGGTCGGTTCAGTAAAACCGCTATATTTCTTTACAATATCTCGTTTTAAAAGATATTGACGTTATGGGAAGCTCATTGGGACGTTTGTTTAAAATAACTACTTATGGTGAATCGCATGGTAAAGCCGTGGGATGTGTTATTGAAAACTGCCCTGCGGGATTGATCCTGACCGAAAAAGACATACAACCCGATCTTGACAGAAGGCGTCCGGGGCAAAGTGCTTTAACAACGCCAAGAAAAGAACCAGATACGGTTGAAATACTTTCAGGAACCTTTCAAGAAAAAACAATTGGTTCGCCTATTTCATTAATTGTTTATAATAAAGAAGCCAAAGAATCTGACTATGCAGATTTTAAAGATATTTACAGACCCTCTCATGCCGATTTTACGTATCATCAAAGGTATGGGTATAGAACATATGTGGGGGGGGGCAGGGCCTCGGCGAGAAGTACCATTGGCGTAACTGCCGCGGGAGCCGTTGCTAAAAAAATCTTAAAAGAAAAATTAAAAACCGATATATGCGCCTATGTTTCTCAAATTCATGATTTAATATTGCCCAATGGCTTTGATAATTCTAACATAAAAAAAATCCGCGATATAGCAGAAAAAAATGATATTAGATGTCCCGATTTAAAACTGGCAGAAAAAATGACAGAAAAGATTAAAAATATTAAAAAAGAAGGTGATTCACTAGGCGGAGTTATTGAGCTTATTGCAGATAATGTTCCAGCTGGTTTAGGAGATCCTGTTTTTGACAGAATGGATGCTCTTTTAGCACAGGCGATGATGGCCATACCGGCAGTTAAGGGCGTAGAAATTGGCAGCGGATTTTCAGCGGCTTCAATGAAAGGCTCTGAGCATAATGATTTGTTTTTTAATGAAAAAGGTAAAATAAGAACTAGAACTAATTATTCAGGCGGTATACAGGGTGGTATAACAAATGGCGAGAGGATTTTTATGAGAATTGCATTTAAACCTACGGCCACAATAAGAAAAGAAATGCCTACCGTAAGCGAAAAAGGTGAAGAAGTTATATTAAAAGCAAAGGGACGCCATGACCCCTGCGTACTGCCGCGGGCCGTTCCTATTGTTGAAGCATTTGCCGCTTTGGTTTTTGCCGATCAATATTTAATCTCAAAAACGGCTAATTATAATAAATTATAAATATTATTATGCATGAAGGAAAAAAAGATATACGCTATATTCAGCGGTTTTCAAATTATAAGAAAGCGTTTGAGCAGTTAACTAAATTTATTGAGAAAAAAGAATTATCAGATATGGAAAAGCAGGGACTAATTAAATCATTTGAATATACTTATGAATTAGCGTGGAATACCCTGAAAGACTATCTTGAGTATCAAGGCGAAACAAATATTACCGGAGCAAGAGATACCTTTAGAGAAGCATATGAGGTAAATTTAATAGCAGAAGGCGATAAATGGATGGATATGCTAATGAGCAGAAATAAAACATCGCATACATATAATGAAGAAACAGCCGAAGAAATTACAAAGGCAATTATTAATACATATTTTGCTTTGTTTAAGACATTGAAAGAAAAAATAGAAAATCTTATTTCAAAACAATAATGCTATTTGGCCTGAAAGAAACAGAAGTTGAAAAAATAAAAAGTATTTTTAATAAATATACTCAAATTAAAGAAGCTTATATTTATGGTTCACGCGCAAAAGGTAATTATCATCCCGGCTCTGATATAGATATTGCCTTAAAAGGAAAAGAAATAAACCTTGAATTGTTAAATAAAATCTCATTAGAATTAGATGATTTACTGCTGCCGCAAAAATTTGATATATCTATTTATCATCATATAAAAAATACAGAACTGCTCGAACATATAAATAGGGTCGGTAAAAAATTATATCCATAGTGAAATTATTTTTAACATCTTTTTAATAGAAATATATTGACATCTAATTAAATTAAGTATATAGGTATCTAAATGAGCAATAATACAAAGTACATTTTACCGGGTGTTAAAGCTGTTTTACCTGAAAAAAAAGAGCCAGAAGCATGTGATATTTTAATTAATACAAAAGACGGCCTTATTGAAAAAATTGATAAACATTTACGAAAAGAAGAAGATGCTGTTTTTCTTGAAGAATTTGAAGGCATGGTTGTTTTTCCGGGATTTATTGATCCGCATGTGCATTTTCGTGTGCCCGGTAAAAGTGAAGCTGAAGACTGGCTTAACGGTTCAAAGGCGGCTTTGTCGGCGGGTATTACAACAGTTCTTGATATGCCGAATAATAACCCTCCCGTAACCAATTTAAAATCATATGAAAGCAAAAAAGATATTGTTAATCAAAATTCTTTAATTAATTTTGGATTATTTGGCGGTTTAACAAAAGACAATATTGATGAGTTAAAAAAAATAAAAACACTTAAAGGCATTAAGGTTTATATGGCATCGACAACAGGTGACATGCTGCTTGAAAATATTATGAATATAGATACTGCAGGCGATATGCTTTTTGCCTTTCATGCTGAAGATGAAAAAATTATACAAGAAAACACAAAAAAATGGGGTCATGAAATTAACATTTATAATCATACAAAAATAAGAGGTGAAAAAGCCGCTGTAAGCGCCGTAAAGCAGGTTGTTGAACTTCAAAAAAAAACCAGCGGCAAATTTCATTTGTGCCACGCAAGCTCTCCCCAAGAAATTGATTTATTAAGTGATACAAAAATATCTCATGAAGTTTGCGCCCATCACTTGTTTTTAGATACAAGCGATTATGAAAACAAAGAATTTTTACTTAAATGTAATCCGCCTATTAGAGAAAAAGAAACAGCAGGCAATTTGCGTAAGGCTCTGTATGAAGAAAGAATAGAAATGATTGCCACCGATCACGCTCCGCATTTAATAGAAGAAAAACAAGAAACAAGTAAATGGCCGCCCAGCGGTATACCTTCTATTGAAGCGGGTACGCATTTAATATTAAATGAACTTTTTAGCGGTAAGCTTAATTTTAATTACGTGTCTAAAATATTATCCTCAAACGCGGCAAAACGATTTAATATAAAAAAACGGGGAGAAATTAAAGAAGGCAATTTTGCCGATCTCGCTGTCATTCATGAAGAAATGTGGACACTTTCGAAAGGTGATATTTATTCAAAATGCGGATGGAACGGTTTTGAGGGTTTTACTTTTAACTCTAAGGTTATTGCTTCTTTTGTAAACGGTTTTTTATATAAAAGAAATCAATTAGATGAAATTATTTACAGACCTAAAGAAGCTTGTATTTTTGAAGTTTAATTATAGAAAATGATTAAGGCCAATAAAAATTCATGGCCGCCGCTATTCATTCTGTTATTTAATTAGAGCAATCATGGGGTACTTTTTTGAGTCTTGAGATATCAAATCCCATTTCTTTTGCTTTTTCTTTTAGCATTTGAATATTTTTTTCTTCTAAATCAGGTTTTCTTGCCAGTATCCATAAATAATTTAATGTTGGATCGCCTATTAAAGCGTAATTATAATTTTCTTCTAGATGTAAAATCCAGTAATTGCCATAAAAAGGTCTAAAGAAGCTTACTTTTATTTTACCCTGAATATTTTGATCGGGAACATAAGCAATGCCTTCAGCCGATTCAAATTCTTTGGGATTTTCAATATTGTATCCTGAATTTATTACCATGATTTTGTTATCTTCTAATAATGAATATTCCGCTGTAACGCATTTCAAATGCTTTTCAAAAGAATGCGGGAATCTTTCAATTTCAAACCATTTGCCTGTGTATTTTTTTAAGTCTACTTTCTGCAAAACATACTTATTTAAGGGAGAATTTTGGTATGATTTACACATAAAAGCAAACATTAGTAATGAAATATATATTATTTTATTCATTTTATGAATTTATACACCAGAAATAAGTATGGCGATAAAAATCAATAAAATAAGAAGATATATAAATAATTTAGTTGTATATTATACGAATGATAGAAAATATATATCAATTTGAAGCCAAAGATATAAAAGGGGAAAATATAATATTAAGTAAATATAAACAAAAAGTTTTATTAATAGTAAATACGGCCAGTAAATGCGGATTTACTAAGCAATACGCGGGTTTAGAAAGTTTATATCAAAAATATAAAAATAAAGATTTTCTTGTTTTAGGTTTTCCCTGCAATCAGTTTGGCGGTCAAGAGCCCGAAAACGAGGCGGCTATTTTGAAATTTTGCAGCATAAATTATAATGTTTCTTTTCCCATGTTTTCTAAAATAAATGTAAACGGTAAAGAGGCGCATCCTCTTTATAAATATTTAAAAGAAAATCTGCCGGGTATTATTGGTACAGAAAGAATAAAATGGAACTTTACAAAATTTTTAATTGATAAAGCGGGAAAACCCGTAAAGAGGTTTGCTTCTAAAGTAAAACCAGAAGAGATTGAAAAGGATATTGAAAAATTGTTGACAATAGATTGATAATAAAATAATAAATATATAATAACGGATAATAAAGTGAAAATGTGGTTTTTATTTTCAGGCGCGTTTTGGGGTGTTTTTTTAATTATTGTTGGGTTAACAATTCTTCTAAGAGTATTTTTTAACATAGATTTACCAATAATCAGAATATTTTTTGGACTTTTTATTATTGCGGTTGGTATTAGTGTTTTAACAGGCAAAGGCTGGCAGTTTAAAGATGCCTCTAACACGATATTTTCAGAAAATACTTTTATTGCTGAAGGTAATGAAAAAAAATATAATGTTATTTTTAGCAAAGGAAAAATTGATCTTACTAATATAAAAATTACCAATGTAAATTTAGAAATTGAGATTAATTCTATTTTTGCTGAAAATAAAATTCTTATAGATAATGAAATTCCTATGCATATAAAAATAAATTCTGCGTTTGCGGGTGTTTTTACACCAGATGGAAGTATTACTTCTTTTGGAAGTTTTAATTATTCAAATAAAAAATATGACAAATCAAAGCCTTACCTCAAGGTAATAGTAAATTCTGTTTTTGCCAGCGTAAAAATAAAAGAAAAAAATTAAATTTTTAATAAGCCTCCTCTACGGCTTTTTTAACGGCTTCTCTTAGGGGCCCATAGCCAAAAGTTGGTAATGGTTTTCCGTTAACAAAAAATGTGGGTGTTGCTTTTATATTAAATGTTTTTAAATCTTTCATATCTGTTTCAATTTGATTGATTACCTGCGGATGGTTCATGTCTTGTCTAATTCTTTCAACATCAAGACCTAGTTTAGGTAGGTATGTCCATAAAAGCTCAGGCTGCGGTTTTTGGTGGCTGCCCCATTCAGGCTGTTTTTGAAAGAAAAATTCCAGGGTCTGCCAGTATTTATTTTGCATACGCGCGGCTTCTAGAATTTGTATTGCTTGAATAGAATTTTTATGAAAAGGAGCGTATCTTACGAATAATTTTACTTTACCGTCAAATTCTGCTATTAATTTTTTTACCGCAGGATAAAAATTTCGGCATGTTTCACATTCGGGATCTAAAAACTCTACAATCTCTACTTTCGCGTCTTTATTGCCATATAAGGGAGCAAATTCGGTTAATAATTTTTGACGATTTTTTTCAACTTCTTCGCTGTATTTATTAATTTCACTTTTCTTAAAAAAATATCCGCCTATTAAAAACAAGCATATTAGAAAAAGTGCCGAACCTCCAATAATTATAGTTTTATTTTTCATTTACAAACCTCCTGTAAAATAAGTACATTAATGATAATAGTATAGAAAAAGCAAAAAAAGAAAGCATGGGTATGGTAATAAAGCCTAACCAGTTAATATATTTCATCGCGCAGGGGACTCCCTGAACACAGGGTGAGGCCTCTTCGGGAATAATTTTTAATTGTACCAAATTATGATATAAAGAAATAAACCAGCCAATAGCGATTAAAGAAGACGAATAATAAAACACACTTTTTTCAAACCGAATTAAAGCGGTTAAAAAAATTAAGACGAGAGGATACATACATATTCTTTGATACCAGCATAACGTGCAGGGAACAAAGTTCATAATACTGCTGAAAAACAAGCTTCCTAAAGAGGCAATCATAGCAATAATCCAGCAGACAAATAATAAATTGTAGGCTTGTTTTTCACGCATAAGTTAGATAGGTTAATTTATAAAATATAGACGCAAGGTCAAGACAGCTGATAATCATGTTTTTATCTTGACACGGTGTAAAAAAAGAATTGCTGGTGCGAATTTTATCGTTATAATACTGTGAACGATAATTATAAAAGAAAGCGAAAATAGGGATTTTAATATTGAACAAATTTTCAGAAAAAGAGGTTCTACAAATAATAAAAGAAGGTAAACCCTTTGAAGGTATTTTAGAAGATTTATCGCTTGAAATTAAAATAAAAGAATATGTGCCCTATTTATGCGCCGCTGTTCACTCGGGTCAAAATATACGTGAAGATTTACTTCATCTTTGTCTTTTAACGCCTGAAGAAAGAAGATTAAGTGAAGATACATGTATTGATAAATTAATATCTTCTCTTCCCGCTGTAATCATTTCGCGTGATTCACGATATGAGTATGATATTGATATTGAGCCTAAAAACTGTATTTATGAGACAGATTTAAATAAAAAAATATGGAGCCGCCCTTTAACAGAAAAAGAACGTACGGCAAGTATAGAAAAACAGGCTGTATTTTATAAGATATTAAATGCCCTGGTTTCGGTTATAAAAGAAAAATTTGGCAGTTGTCTTTTAATTGGTCTTCATTCAAATAATACACAAATAAAAATAGATTCACTTTTTAGTATAGGCATATCGCAAAGAATACAAAAGAGGGGTTATAATGTTTTAGAGTTTTTTGAAAAAAAACTAAAAGAAATAGACCTTCCCAATATTACTACCACTGTAAGCAAAGATAACGCTCTTATTTCAAATAGCTATTTAGTGTCATATGTTAATGAAAATTTAGCAAAAACCACACTTCTTTTGCTTAAAGTAAAAAAAGTTTATATGGATGAAAAAACCGGTACATTATTTCCGCTTGTTATTGAAAGTTTAAGACATGGGCTTTATAACACAATACTTTCTACAGCTGCTCATTTTAGCCGCCGTCTTGAAAAGGTCAATATTACACATGCTGATCTTTTACCGGCAGATTTAGATCCTGTAGTTATAAAAGTAGATAGGGCTCTAGGTAAACTAGCCGGACAAATTGATACCTTACATTATGTAAATCCAGTAAATATTCAGCAAGAAAGAAAAAAATTCTTAAGCCGTCGTGGTTATGAACCTCAGTTTCATTATCGTCAATTAAAAATTGATCCCTATCAGTTTCGCGAAAAACTTTATAAACTGCCGGTATCGCAAATTTCAGATCCGCCGCTTCGTGAAATGTATCGGCGCGTGGTAGATAACTTCGCTACAAAAATAGAAATGTTGACCCATGTAGGTACGCCGCAGTTTCTTTATAGTTCGCTTCGATATTACGGAGAGCCGTCTTCATTAGATATTGCCAATGCTAAGTTTTTACTGCACGCGGCAGAAACAGGAACTTATGCAGAACCAGAGCAAAATATGAAAGCAGAGCAGATTAAAGCGGCATGCGAGAGATCGGCGAAAGAATTAGGTATAGAATGTGATATTGTGTTAAGTTCTAAAATTGTAGCTAATGCTATGGTCGATGGAGCGAAAAGAACTCTTCTTATTAATAAAAACGCGAAAATTTCAGAAATAGAATTACAGTCTTTAATATATCATGAATTAGGCGTGCACATGACAACAACAATAAACGCGAGAAAGCAGCCTTTAAAGGTATTTATTCTGGGTTTACCGCAAAATACCTACACGCAAGAAGGGCTGGCTATTTTTTGGGAACATATATCTAATTCTTTAAATTTAAGCCGGTTAAGACGATTGGCCCTCAGAACACTTGCCGTTGAAATGATGGTTAAAGGTATGAGCTTTAGTACAGTGTTCCATAGGTTAAATAATGATTATCATCTTTCCATTGATTCTGCTTTTATGTTAACTACTAGAGTTTTTAGAGGCGGCGGATTTACGAAAGATTATCTTTATTTAAGCGGGTTTCGGGATATTGTAAAACTGGCAAGTAAAAGAGATATTTCTCCTCTTTTAACAGGTAAGGTTTCTCTATCTTTCATAAAGATAATTGATCAATTAATAGAAAGAAAAATAGTAAAGGCTCCTGATAATTTAAATATATATAAACCGGGCTGTACATTTTCAAATAATGATATTTTAAATTATCTTGTAACGTGCATAAAGTAGTTTTTATAAATTTAGCGTATAAACTTTATTAGTGCGGGTCAAATTTACAAAATTTTATGCTTTGCTGCCTGTTGCTAAAAATACCGGGTAATCTTTTTCACTATCTTCTTTTTTTATAGTATGAATTATCTGGTAAGTAATATTTTTAAAATTATTTTCAGATAATAAATTTTTAATATAAGTTTTTTCAAAACCAAAATGCATAACGCCGGTATTATCATTATGAAAAGTACCGTCTTCTTTTTCAAGATCAATAAGGGCAAGTATGCCTTTTGGTGAAAGCATTTTTAAAAAAGAAGTTATTAAAACTTCAATATTTTGTATATGGTGCAGGGTCATGGCACTATAGATTAGATTAAATTTTTCTTTTATTTGATTTTTATCATTTTCAATATCAAGAAACATTGTTTTTATATTTTTGATTGAATTCATTATTATTTTGTTATTTAACTCGTTAAGCATTGCTTTTGATGAATCTACGGCTAAAATAGATTTTAATTTAGGCGCAAGGCTAAGTGTTACAAGGCCGGTTCCACAGCCGAATTCAAGCGCTTTTATTTTCCCAGTTAGTTGAATATTATTTATAATCGCTGAGGCCGCTTTTTCAGCTAAAATCTGCCGAAGGGGTTTTTTATCCCAGCTTGAAGCTTTTAAGTCAAAGTTTGTTTTCTTGTTTTCACTACTCATTATTAAGGTATATGGCTGCTTATTTCATGAAATAAGCCATTTAGTAATAATTATCTTAAGCAATGGTAGACTGCTTAAAAACATCAGAGATTTTATTTTTATATTTTAGCAGCGTAATGGTTTCACCAATAATAATTAATGCTGGTGATTTTATTTCTTCTTTTTCAATTACTTCTAAAATATTTTCTATTTTACCTTCAAATACTCTTTGATTGTCTTTTGTGGCGTTTTCTATTATGGCTATGGGAATATCTCTATTTGACTTACTGGAATTTTGTATTTCTTTAATAATATCCGAAATTCTGGTTATACCCATATAAATGACATGGGTTTTACCTTTTAAATTTAACGAAGAAAAGTCATAGTAAGTTTTATTTTTCTGCTTGTGCCCTGTTAAAAATACGGCTTCTGATGAAAAATCCCGATGGGTAAGGGGAATGCCCAATGAAGCTGCCGCTCCAACAGCGGCGGTAATGCCGGGTATTATTTCACAGTCTATATTGTGTTGTCTTAAATATTCCATTTCTTCACCGCCGCGCCCAAAAAGCATAGGGTCGCCGCCTTTTAATCGGCCTACTGTTTTATACTGTTTAGCTAATCTAACGAGCATTTTGTTAATTCTGTCTTGCGAAAGTACATGATTGTTTTTATATTTGCCCGCGAATATAAGTCTGGTATTTTTTTTACAAAGCTTTAAAATTTCTTTACTTACCAGCTGATCGTACATAACTACTTCAGATTTTTCAATGGCTTTAACCGCTTTTAAGGTTAATAAATCTGGATCGCCGGGTCCGGCACCTATTAGATAAACTTTACTTTTAGAAACCATGAATATACTTTATTATATCTTATACTTTTCAACAAAAGGTTGATATATTGATGATTCAAATTACCTGTTATAAAAATTAGATATACAGTAAAGAGTTTAAATTTGTTTAAATAGAAAAGAGGGCAAATTCAAGTATCAAATGCACCGGGTTGAATATTGTGAAAATGCTGATATGGTGTATGATAATTTTAAAATATTAAAAACAATATTAATTTTTTTCGGCAGGTAACGAATTATAATTGGTAAATTCACTTTTAATATTTCCAGAAATTAAATATTTTTTAACTGTATCGCCTTTGAATATATTTTTTAGTGAAAACTCTTTAAGATTTTTTGTTGAAATTTTTTTTAATCCTTTTGAAGTGTATATGGCGCAAAGTGTTTCGAGATGAGTTTCTGATTGAAAGCAAAAATAATTGAAACTATGTTTTAAACTATTGTATTCTTTATAAAGAGCAGATAAGGTAGGTAAAGTTAATTTAGGCATGTCACATGCCAAAACGAATATATCTTCCTGAGGATATTGTTGATGTAAAGTTAAAATACCTTTAATTGGTCCTTTTATATGGCTTAAATTTGTTGAATCGACTAATAATTCTTCTTGAGAAAAATATTTTGAATATTGTTCTTTCTGGTCCATATTTATTGAAATGAATACGGGTATATTTAGTTTTTTTAATTTATTTTCTGCTATTTGACCCCATGCTTTATTATTAGTTTTATCTATAATTAACCCTTTATCTTTTCCCATACGATGGCTTAATCCTCCGCATAATACAATACCAATCATAATAAATATATTAAAGCTTAATAATAAACGTGCTTACTCTGTTTTTATTAATTCTTTACTCCATTCAGTTGTTCCATCAGTATAATATTCTTTTTTCCATATAGGAGCCTCATGTTTTAGTTTATTTATTATAAATTGGTTGGCTTCATAAGCTTCTTTTCGATGTGATGATAAAGTGATTACTATAACGGCAGTTTCAGATATGTTTACTTTACCTGTTCGATGAGCACAAAAGGCGTCATGCAGTTTCCATTTTTTTTTAGTTTCTTTAATTATCTCATTAATAACTTTATTGGCTAGAGAAGTATGAGCCTCATATTCTAAATATTTTACTGGTTTATCATGATTATGATTTCGCGCCTCGCCGCAGAATACTACAACGGCACCGGCTTTTGGGTGGTGTATTTTATCAATATAATCAATTATATTAATATTTGTTTCAGATAAATAATTCATCATCAGCCTCCACTAAAAGGCGGCATGACAAACACCTCTTGTTTATCATTTAATTCATAATTTTTTCCGTAGATAATATTATTATTCACCGCCCATTGGCAATTTTTTAATAATAATTCCCCTTTAGGATTTATTTGCACAAGCTTATTAAATAAATCTATAATGCTTGCTTTGTTTTCAAGTTCTATTGTTATCGTTTGGCCAAAATAGTCTTTAAGCGGTCCAAAAGTATTTACAAATATTCGCATATGTTTTAACCTCCTATAGATTTCATAGGCAGCGTACTTCCTGTGAAATAATCTGTTTGTTTTTGACTTAATGCATCTTCAAGATTCTTCCTAATATTTTCTTTATTATTTTCAATAATAAAGCCTTTGTTTACGCTCAAACAACCATATATATAACCTCTTGCATCCATTCTAAGACGGTTACAGTCTGAACAAAAAGGTGTGGAATGATTCGCGATGATGCCGAATATTGAACCATTATCTAAACACCAGTAGCGTGCGGTAGAAGATTTATTTCTTTTAAGCGCAGAAAATTGATATTTTTCTCTGATTGTTTGCAAAATTTTACTTTCGGGATAAAAGAACTCTTCATGATTCTTGACTAAATGTCCCATTTTCATAAGCTCGAGAAATCTCACAATTATTTTATTTTTTGCCGCATATTCTAAAACCGGTATTATTTGGTTTTCGTTTATATTTTTAAGAATAGTGCAGTTAAGTTTTACAGAAATTTTTGCCTCAAGGGCTTTTTCAATACTTTTTAATACAACATCAATGTTATTAAATCCTGAAATTTTTTCAAAGATGTTATTATTAACTGCATCAAGAGAGATATTTATTTCATCCAGACCCGCTGTTTTTAACTTGTCTATTGATTTATATAGAAAGCTTCCATTTGTTGTCATTGAAATTTTTTGAATACCCATTGTTTTTAATTGTTTAATTAAGCTTTCTAACGAGCTATATAAAATAGGTTCGCCCCCGGTAATTCTTACCATTTTTAGGGGATTTATTTTATGAATGTTATAAACCAGTCGGCTGAATTCTTCTGCGTTTAGAGATTTGTTTTCTGCTAAATTATTTTTTTTATAGGGTACACAGTAAAAACAAGAAAAATTACAATTTGAAGTAACGCTTAGGCGTAAAATTTCAAATTTTCTTTTTGTAATAGTATTTTTCATAGAGTTCTCCAGAAAATAAAATCTACGCATTCGTTTTCTTTTAATTCCACTTTTTCAGCTTTTTGAATTGCCAAACCGATGCTGTCTTTGGCCGCTTTAATGTCTCCGCTGCCCATGTTTATAACAGGTAATAGTTTTATGAATTTAGACGAACTAAATTTTACGGGAAAAAATTCATCACGATTATTTTTTTTTCTTCTGCTAAACGCAATGGGAATTTTTATAGGTTTTTGTTTTGGCATAGAAAAAGAAGTTCGAATTAACGGTTCAATTAAAACTTTGTAAATAACCTGACAAGAGAAGGGGTTGCCTGGCATTCCAAACACCAGTGTTTTATCGGCATATTTGCCAAACCATACCGGTTTACCGGGTTTAATTTTGACCTTATGAAATATTTTTTTAACTTCAAGGGATTCAAGAATTTCAGGAACAAAATCTTTATCTCCCATAGAGACGCCTCCAGAAATAAACAGTAAATCGTATTTTAATCCTTTTTTAATATTTTTTTTAATTTCTTTTTTGTTATCAGAAACTTTAATCATAAATTCTGGTTTTATTAAATACTCATTTAAAAATGCTTTTAATGAATATGAATTTGAATCACGAATTTGAAATGGTTTTGGCGTTTGAAACGGATCTATTATTTCACTACCGGTTGAAATGATTGCCGCTTTTGGGGGTTCATAAACCTTGATATTGGTTTTTCCTATTGTTGCTAGAATTGATATGGCAATATGATCTATTCTTGTGCCTTTTTCAAGTAATTGATTATTTTTTTTAATATCCTCTCCTTTTCGGGAGATATTCATCCATTTTTTTACGGACGGATTTTTAAAAAAAATACTGTTATTTTTGTATACCGAATCTTCTACTTTAATTACTAAATTGGCGCTGTCAGGTATTGGCGCGCCTGTCATAATTTTTATACATTCATTATTTTTTAGAAGAACATTTTTTTGTTCACCCGCGAAAATAGTATCTATTGAGTTCCATAAACTATTTTCATTCTTCTTAAAATTCTCAAATGACAAAGCATAACCATCCATTGTTGCTCTATTAAACGGGGGATAGTCTCTATCGGCATATATATTTTCTGCCAAAATATAATTTAATGAGTTTTGAATAGATACAATTTTTGTCTTTAAATTTATTCTATGGTTTTCTATTATTTTAGAAGCTTTATCAACTGTAATCATGTTTTCTCCTTTGCAATATTACACATCTGTTTGCGTTATGGCAGGCATAAACATTTCTGAATATACCCTATCGTCTGGGCATTCTTAACAATTAGTCTTAGAATATCCAGATCGGAGTTAATAATTTTATATTAAAATTTTTTAGTGTCCGCCTCCTTTTAGCATTTTTCTGGCATGAAAAACACCCGGTAAAATCGCTTCTAAACTTTCACGTGCGCCGTTTGAGCTCCCTGGCATGCATATAATTAAGGTTTTATGAAGGCTGCCAGCGTATGATCTTGAATGCATTGCCCATGATGTTCTTTGTACCCCGTAATTTCTCATTGTTTCTGATATTCCCGGCGCGTCTTTTTCGCAAATATCTTTTACTGCATCTACTGTTTTATCGCGAGGACCAAGTCCTGTTCCTCCCGTGGTGAACACAAAATGAATATCTTCCTCTGCCCATTTTCTTATTTGATTTTGAATTTCATCGGGATTATCAGGAATTATTTTATATTCTTTAATATCAACATTGTATTCATTTAAAATTTCTTGAATAATAATGCCTGAATTATCTTTTCTTTTGCCCGCTGCTGTAGAATCAGAACATACGAGAACCGCGGCTGTAATATTATGTTTTATCTGATTTTTTGCATCTGTTCTTCCGCCTTCTTTTTCAAGAAGTTTAGTCGCTAAAATCTCAATGCTCTTATCGATTGGTTTCAATAAATCATATATTGTTAATGCTGTTATTGATGCTGAGGTTAAAACTTCCATTTCTAAACCTGTTTTTGAAATAACTTTTCCGGTAACTGTAATTAAAATTCCCGGTTTGTTTTTATGATATGCGGGTTCTTTTTTTTCAATTTCGCTCGCGCTTAAAATTTCGTAGTCAATATTCAAATAATCTATTGAAATAGGGTGGCAGTGGGGTATTAATTCAGCTGTTTTTTTCGCGCCAAGAAGGCCTGCCGCTTTGGCAATGTCTAATAAGTTTCCTTTGGGCAACGTATTGTTTTTTATTTGAGTAATTGTCTCTTCTGCGCATATAACTATAGCACTCGCTTTCGCAGTTCTTAAACTTATTTGTTTTGATACAATATCAATCATAATATACCTTCTTCTATAATTTTTACAATAAGACGTAACGCTACAATTAAAATTATAATTCCGGTTACTATTCTTATTTTTTCAGGCTTAAGCTTGTAAGCACCTAAGCGGGATCCTGCCTGTCCTCCTAAAAATACCGCTGCTGGCAGAGGTAATAATTTAAAGCCCATGTTTAAAAAATCTTTTGTCAGTTCATGTTTAATTATCTGGCCCGATAATCCCGAAACAGAATTTACCAAAATAAAAAAACTTGAAGTAGCGGCTATTTCTTTCGCGTGCCCCCAGTTCATTAAAAATAAAAATGGAGATAAAAATATACCGCCGCCTATTCCAATCATTCCTGAAAAAAAACCTATCACAGATCCTGTAACTACGCTTAATGCTAAAGAAAAATTATTTTTTAAGGTCTGTTGGTTTTTTTCGTTCATAAATAATAAACGCATAGACACTAAAATCAAGCTAATTGATAAAATAATTAAAAAAATATTTTTTGAAACAATTATTGATCCGCCTAAATAAGCGAATGGAATACTGCTGGTAGCAAAAGGCAGAACTCTTTTAAATGAAAAAAAACCTTGCCTATAGAATATAATAAAGCCGCCGGTTACAACTATAATATTACATATTAAAGCGATTTTTGGTATCCAATAAAAAGGAAACGAAAATAAAGCTAATATGGCAAGATAACTTGATCCTCCGCCAAATCCCGCTGATGAATAAATTAAAGCTATTAAAAAAAATAATAATGCCAGATAAATGAGGTTTATTGTTTCAATATTATTCATAATTATTTATTTATATCAAAATGTAATTTACATAAAATCAACGTCCATTTATTAAAACAATTATGACCGGTTTACTTTACATAAACCGGTCTTTCTTCAAGTTTAATGGCCGAAGGAGAAATTGAACACTTATTAATACAATCGCCGCATCCGTTACATATTTCTTTATTTATTACAAGGCAGCCATGTTCTATTAACAAGCCATTTATATTTTGGGGGCAGGCGTCTAAGCAGCTCATGCATACGATGCCCCGATATGTTAAACATTCATCGGTTTCTATTTTAGCAATATATATTTTTTTCTTAATTTTTTCTTCTGCATAACCATCAATAAAAGTATTTAATTTATCTGCCGGTTTTTGAGCCAAATCGGCAGTTTTTAAAATCAAGTTTTTAAATAAATTCTTTCTGCTGACATTATGCATTTTAATTTCTCAAAAGTTGTTCTTTTTATATACGGTAATTTCTTTTGCTTCTGAAGCATGACACTGTAGACAATTCATGTGCCCTTTTTTAGGGTCATGATCTTCGGCAAATTTTGTAGAAATTTTACCTTCTATTTCTTCTCCTGATTCATGACAATCTATGCAATATTCATAATCGCCGTCTAACTCATGAGTAACTGTCGGCGGCGCTCCCCAATAAGCATAATTATCGTATCCTCCCTTATCATTACAGGCGCTAATCAATAAGCCTGCCATTAGCATTCCCATAAGCATAAGCAAAATTTTTGTCATTTTCATTTTTACCTCCTTAAGGTATTTAATTTTTATTCGCTTTAATCCATCCAAAGCTGATTGCTTTTTTAGGACAAACATCATAACACTGAAAACAATAAGTGCATTCGCCTGATTTTACAGATTCAATATCAAATTTTTTAATTTTGTTTTTTTCAAGCCCTTTGGCATTTTCCGTTATATTTTGAAGCATATTAGAATCAATGCATTCATTGTGGCATTTTATACAGTTTGTGCATATGTTTTTATTAATATTTATTTTAAGTTTTGAAAACTTACCAGCTATAGAGTAAAGGGCTCCTATAGGGCAAATTGATTTGCACCAAACTCTTTTACTTATAAAAATTTCTATGAGAAGAATAGATATGATAATGAATATACTTATTCCTAATCCATTAAAAAATGTTCTAAGCAAAATACCGGGTGGTGAAAAATATTCAAAAATAGGAAGGCTTAAAATAAAACTTAATATTAAAACTGAAATAAAAAACCAATATTTAAAACTTGAAGATATTTTAATATCATATATTGCAAAATAGTTTCTAACTTTATTTATAATTTCGCTTAACAGATAATACGGACATACCCAGCCGCAAAAAAATCTACCCCCTATTAGAATAAAAAAAGATAAAACAATAAACCCCGATATTATTAAATCAGGATAAAAATGTTTATGGGCAGCTATATTTTCTAATACAGCAAGAGGATCTGATAATTCAATGCCTAAAAAGGAACTTGATATTAGGGTACCATAATAAATAGACGGATATCCTATTGTAGGTGAAAAAAATAAAATAATAAATAATATTTGTACAATATGACGAATTATTCGTCTGTTTTGTACATAGTTTTTATCTGAGCCTTTTATTTTCATATTTCATAAGCCTCAATGTAGTGCTTAGATATATCTCCTCTTTTTAGAGGCAGAACTTCAATAGCAGCTTCATCTAAAACACAGGCTTGTTCACACCGGCCGCAGCCGACACAAATTTCTTTATGAACGATAGGTTCATAAATTGTGTGCCTTAGAGTATAAGGATTTAATCTTTCTTTAATAACAATCGCCTCATCTATAAAAGGGCATATTCTATAACATACTTCGCATCTTAATCCTCTAAGAGCAAGACAGGCTTCTCTGTTTGTTATAACAGCTGTTCCCATCATAACATCTTTAGGTTTTTTTACCATATCACTTAGAGCGTCTGTGGGGCACGCAGCAATACAGGGAAAATCTGCGCATAATTTGCAATATCCTTCTCTTAAATTTAAATAAGGTGTACCTATGTCGGTAATATCTTCGGCATCGGCGCTTATAATTACTTCGTATGGACAAGCTATAACACATTTAATACACCGAATACATTTTGATAAAAATTCTTCTTCATTAACAGCTCCGGGCGGCCTTATTACGAAATTGTTAACTTTGCTTTTCGTATTTAATACTTTAAATAATGAAAAACCGGTAACAATACTTACACTAGATAAAATAGCGCGGCGAAAAAAATCTCGTCTGCTTTGATTTATTTTTTCATTTTCACCGCGCATATTATTTAATGCTTTTTAAGTTATTATTTATATTTTTTCAACTTTTGCGGCACATTTTTTATAATCAGGCTCCTTCGAAATAGGGCAAAACTGATCTAATGTTAAAAGGTTTGCTTCTTTTGTCTCATCAAAAAAAGCAATAAAAACCATGCCCTGCTGTGGTTTGCTTCTGCCGTGAACATCAGCTGTAATAACAATACTGCCTCTTCTTGTGCTTATTTTAACTTTATCACCTTTTTCTATACCAAGTTTTTCTGCGTCAACATGATTAAAGTTGCAGTATGCTTCAGGCATGGCTCTATGAAGTTCAGGTACTCTTCTTGTCATACTACCAGTGTGCCAGTGTTCCAGAACTCTTCCCGTACAAAGCCA
Source organism: Spirochaetia bacterium (assembly GCA_029880285.1). Lineage (GTDB taxonomy): Bacteria > Spirochaetota > Leptospiria > Turneriellales > JAOUOS01 > JAOUOS01. The sequence goes on along the minus strand of JAOUOS010000010.1, from coordinate 60,133 downwards.
AAAAGGGTAGTCGTTATCGGGAACTTCTGCGGGCGGTTCATAGGGTACCGCTAAAACAACCGCTTTACTGTCGGTTTTTTTAGCTTTATAAAATACTATTTTTCTATCCGCAGGAGCTTTCATCTCTTCGAGTTTTGCCTTCGCGTAAGGATCATAGTCTGCGTTATAGCGCCATATTACAGATTTACCATTAACATATGGCCAAACAACACCATGTTCTTTATCAAGAACATCATAAGGCGCAAGATCTTTTCCGGTTCCTTTTGAAAAACTCGCGTATTCTGCCCATAACTCTTTGTGCCATGTTTCTTTTTTCCATGGATAAATTTTATCGGCAAATCCCAGTCTTTTGGCGATTTCATAAAACTGCATTTCGTCGGGCATAGCATCGCCCATCGGCTTTACCGCCTGACGCCAATGCTGGGTTCTTCTTTCGGCGTTGCCGTAAGCGCCCTCTTTTTCAACCCAAAAAGCTGAAGGTAGTACAACATCTGCGTATTCGGTTGACTTTGAAGGGTATACATCTGAGACAATGATAAAATTATCTTTTCTCTGAGCCGCTTTTTGATATCTTCCGGCGTTTGGCATACTTTGAAACGGATTTGCGCATGAAATCCACATAAGTTTAATTGTACCTTTTTCAAGTTCGCGGAACATTTTAACAGTGTGAAATCCTGGTTTAGGATTTATTAAACTTTGGTCAATATTCCAAATTTTCGCCGTTTTTTCTCTGTGCTCTGGATTCATAACAACCATATCGGCCGGAAGTCTATGAGCAAATGTACCAACTTCGCGCGCGGTACCGCAAGCGCTTGGTTGACCAGTAAGCGAGAAAGGGCCATCGCCAGGTTTTGAAATTTTACCGGTAAGCAAATGGATGTTGTATATCAAATGATTTGCCCACGTACCTCGTGTATGCTGATTGACACCCATTGTCCAAAAAGAAACACATTTTCTTTTTTTATCGGCGAATGTTTTAGCTGCTATTTCAAGTGTGTTTTTAGGAATTCCGCTAATATCAGAAGTGTAGTTAAGTGTATAAGCAGAAACAAATTTTTTATATGCGTCAAAACTAAAGTCTGTCATTTCGCCTGCATTAGGATCCTCTGGTTTGTCATCAGTTCCGTAACCTATATCTGTTTTACCTTTTTTAAATGTTACATTATCTTTCATAAATTGTTTATCGTATAAATTATTTTGAATAATGTAATTTGCGAAGTAATTAAGAATTGCCAAATCAGATTGAGGCTTAAACTCACAATAGTAATCGGCATTAGCTGATGTTCTTGTAAACTGGGTACCAAAATCAAAGTGTAAAAAATTTGGATTTTTTAATTTTTGAGCCGATAATCGTGAATACAATATAGGATGCATTTCTGCCATATTCGCCCCCCAGGTAAAAATAGTATCGGTATGCTCTATATCATCATAAGAGCCCATTGGTTCATCTGAACCAAAGGTTCTCATAAATCCTGCAACCGCACTGGCCATACACATTCTCGCGTTAGGATCAATGTTGTTTGAACCTATTTTATCTTTAGAAATATATCCTAGACCCACCTTCATAAATTTTACTGCTGTATAACCTTCAAAAATTGTCCATTGCCCAGAGCCAAACATAGCAACGGAATTTGAGCCATGCGTTGTTAATACTTCTTTATATTTATTTGCAATTAAATCTAAGGCCTCATCCCATGTAGACTCTTTAAGCTTTCCGTTTTTTCGTATTAAAGGTTTCGTTAAACGGTCTTCGCCATAAAGAACTTTTGCCAAAAAGTAGCCCTTGATACAGTTTAAACCTTTGTTTGAATGACAATCTGGATCTGCCTTAACAGCCTTAATTTGGTTTTCAGATTCATCTACACCCACTAATACTCCACAGCCAGAACCGCAGTATCTACATTGAGTTTTTACCCAGTTTAGATCCATTTCTTTAAGTGCTTCATTAGTCAAATGACTTCTTCCCTCTCCCTGCTTTCGTTTTTTTCTACAATTTTGCATAGCTGCAACCGCTACAGCAGAAGCGGCTGTTGCCTTAATAAATCTTTTTCTTGTTAATTTTGTCATTGAAAATCTCCTTTTGCTTAGTCTAAAATTATACATAGCGATAATAAACTAAACTTAAATTTGTTATTTGCGGCAGACTATTTATTTTATTACAAGCATCAACAGCCTGCTGTGTGTTTTTAGATTCTAAGACCAGACCGAGTTTGTTTTCAGGAAACTCTTCTGTAACTTCAAGACCATTAATTTTTTTTATTGCATGCAATACTTCTTTTATTTTTCCGTCTTGCATTTCTAATAATAGTCCTGAAATTAACATTTTATTTATTAAATATTTTTTCTATCAGATAAGTATTAAACCTTTATTCATTAAAAACAAAACCTCTTCTTCTCTAGTCCAAGGGCGCATGCTTTTACTCTTAAATTCATGATACAATACTACTTAATATTCAAAAGTATACTCATAAGTTATTAGCAATACCCTAATTTAGGACAGGGGTTTTTAGTGCGCACATCTGTCAAGAAAAGAAAATAAATTTTTTAAAAAAAAATATCACAATTTAGATTCAGCTTTTTTTGAAAAAACAAGAAGAGGTTGATGTTTTAAGTAATGTCTTTTTTGCAGAATAGCAAAATATTGAAAAAAAATCTGTTATCTTGTCTGTATAATTTCTCTTATCTTATCTTTCATTTATATTTTATTCTTTCTTAGAGGATATACTTCAATAGAACTGTTCTGCATTTCTACTATACCGGCAAATGCCTGAGCGGCTGCTTCAATTGTAGTAAAATAGGGTACATTATATCGAAGAGCAGAGAGTCTTATTTCAAGAGCGTCATTTCGGGTTTGTATATCTGTAGGTATATTTAATACAATATTTATTTTACCTGATTTAATAAGATCAACAATATTAGGGCGGCTTTCATATACTTTTGAGACACGTATAGATTTTATATTATTATTTTTTAAAAAGTTATGGGTTCCTTCTGTAGCGTAAATTACATAACCGCTTTTTACAATCGCGTTTAAAGGCTTTATTAAGTATTTTTTGGCCGTATCACTTACCGATATAAAAACATTACCCTTTAAGGGAAGAGTTTGCCCAGATGCTTCCTGTGATTTAAAAAACGCTTCAGAAGGAGTCTTTCCTATACCCATTACTTCTCCTGTTGATTTCATCTCAGGACCTAATATTGTATCGGTACCGGCAAATTTCTTGAAAGGTAAAACTACTTCTTTAACGTAATATAGATCAAACTTAGGTTTATCAATTAAGTTTAATTCTTTTAAAGTTTTACCCATGATAATTTCAGTAGCTTTTTTTGCTATAGGAATTCCTATTGCTTTTGAAATAAAGGGAACAGTACGACTCGCACGCGGATTCACCTCTATCACATAAAGCTCATTTTCATAAATAGCATATTGAATATTAATAAGACCCAAAACATTTAGCTCAAGAGCAATTTTTCGCGTGGTTTCAGTTATTTCGTTTATTAGTTTTTCAGAAATATTGGCAGGCGGCAATATGCAGGCGCTGTCACCAGAATGAACTCCTGCTTCTTCAATATGTTCCAATATGCCGGTAATAAACACATCTTGTTTATCACAAAGAGCATCTACATCTACTTCAACAGCATGCTGTAAAAATTGATCAATTAAAACAGGTCTATCTTGGCTAAGTTCGGTGCTTTTTTCCATGTAATCTTTTAATTGTTCAGGATTATGCACTATCATCATTGCCCTGCCGCCTAATACATAAGAGGGTCTGGCCAGTACCGGATAACCTATTTTTTCAGCGGCTGCCAGCGCTTCATCAAGACTTATTGCCATTGCTCCCAGAGGCTGGTTTAAATTTAATTTTTTAATCATTTTATTAAATTCATTGCGGTCTTCAGCTTTGTGAATATCAGCAGGCGAGGTTCCCAACACAATAACCCCGCTTTCTAAAAGTTCTCTGGCTAGCCTAAGCGGAGTTTGACCTCCGAATTGTAATATTACACCTTTTAAGCTGCCTTTTAATTTTTCTTTTTCATAAATAGACAAGATGCTTTCAATTGTCAGCGGTTCAAAATATAGCCGGTTAGAAGTATCATAATCAGTTGAAACTGTTTCAGGGTTCGAATTTACCATAATACTTTCATATCCCATTTCTTGAAGAGCGAAAGAAGCGTGGCAGCAGCAATAGTCAAATTCAATTCCCTGTCCTATGCGGTTTGGTCCGCCGCCTAAAATTATCACTTTATTTGTATCATCAGGCTCTGCTTCACATTCTTCTTCATAAGATGAGTATAAGTAGGGTGTGAAAGATTCAAATTCTGCCGCGCAGGTATCAACTCTTTTATAAACGGGGGGTTTTTCCCATTTGTGTGTTTTATTTTCCAGTAATTTTTTATTCTCTTTTACAATGCTTTTAATTTTAGCCGATAACAAATTATATTCTTCTGAGCCTTTTTTTAGGTCTGCTAATTTTATTAATATAGGGTTTATTTCTTCTTCAGAAATTAAACAAGCAAGCTGTAAATTAGTATAGCCGAACTGTTTAGTTTTTTCAAAGGTTTCAAAATCAAGATTATTTTGTTCATATGATTTTTTAAATAATTTTTCAAGGTCAATTAAGCGTCTTAATTGCGTTATAAACCATGGATCTATTTTTGTATGACTATATATTTCTTCATTAGATAAATTTTCAAGCATGGCTTCTCTAAGATAAAATATACGATTATCCGTGGGTATACTTAAGGTTTCACGTAAAAAAGCTGAATGAGTATTGTTTTTTTTCTGTTTTAAAATTTCAATTTTTTCAGTAAAATCAAAATCTAATCCCCATCCGCCGCGGCCCGTTTCAAGAGAACGAAAAACTTTATGAAATGACTCGCCAAAAGTTCGCCCAATGGCCATGGCTTCACCTACGGAACGCATTTGAGTATCTAATGTTCTGGGTGTATCGGGAAATTTTTCAAAAGTAAAACGGGGAGCTTTAGTTACTATATAGTCTATAGAAGGCTCAAATGAAGCCGGCGTTTTTTTTGTTATATCGTTTGGTATTTCATCCAGAGTATATCCTACCGATAGTTTCGCGGCAATTCTCGCGATAGGAAAGCCCGTAGCCTTACTGGCCAAAGCAGATGAACGGCTCACTCTAGGATTCATTTCAATAATAATAACATCGCCGTTTTTAGGATTAACGGCAAACTGTATATTAGAGCCGCCTGTTTCTACCCCAATTTCTCGTATAACATTTATGGCTATATTTCTTAAGTTTTGATATTCTTTATCGCTTAAGGTCTGCTGGGGCGCTACGGTTATTGAATCTCCCGTGTGTACACCCATAGGGTCCAAATTTTCAATACTGCATATGATAACAACATTGTCAGCCAGGTCGCGCATTACTTCAAGTTCAAACTCTTTCCATCCTAGAACTGACTGTTCAATTAATACCTGATGCGTAGGGCTTTCGGCAAGAGCTTTTAATACCATAGTTTCAAAATCTTCTTTATTATAGCAAATTCCGCCGCCGGTTCCTCCCAAAGTAAAAGAAGGCCGTAGTATTATAGGCAAACCGGATTTTTTAAGGAACTTAAGCGCGTCTTTATAGGTTTTTACGGTAACAGATAAGGGAACTTTTACGTTAATTTTTTCCATTGCCTGTTTGAAAAGTTCTCTGTCTTCAGCTTTTTCTATGGCTTCGGGTTTCGCGCCTATTAATTCAATATTGTATTTATCAAGAATACCTTCTTTGTAAAGCAGCAAAGCCGCGTTTAAAGCGGTTTGTCCGCCTACTGTTGGCAGTATCGCCTGAGGTCTTTCTTCTTTAATTATTTTTTCAAGATAAGGAAGGCTGATTGGTTCAATGTATATTTTATCGGCTAAGTCGGGATCTGTCATGATAGTAGCCGGATTCGAGTTTATTAAAAGAATTTCGTATCCTTCTTCTTTTAAAGCTTTTACGGCCTGCGTTCCCGAATAATCAAACTCACTGGCCTGCCCAATGACAATAGGACCAGAGCCTATGATCATAATTTTTTGCAGATCTTTTCGCCTGGGCATTGGGTCAAAATTTCGATATAAAACAGGCGGTCAAACGAATGAGAAAGAGTTATTTGCTTTTTGATAAAACCATAGGTTCATAGTTTTTTAAAACCTGCGCGGCTAGTTTTTCGTAGCCAAGAAAACGTATTACTATATAATATTCCTGAAGAAACCATTTGTTTTGAGGTAAAAAAGTTTCAAGATTGATCATAGAATAAAAATGAAATTGAGTTTTCATTTTATTTTGTTTTCCCGCTAAATATCCAAGCAGATATTGCGCCATATTTCTTAAATTTATATTTTCAGAAAGGGCAAGTTTATTTAACTTTGAAAAAGCCAGAGGCGTATTTTTAGTATTCAGGTAGTAAAAAGACTGCCATAAATTAATATGGTCGCTGTCAAAATCTGCGTTTAGTTTTTCCCAGTCGGGAGTATCTTCTAAAAGAAAGATATTATACATATCAAATGTAAATTTTTTAGATATGTTTTCTTTAATTAACTCATATCCGGCCTTCCAGTAGGGTCTTCCTCCCCAAAAATATAAAAAGGAAAGATTTTCTTTGGCGGTTTCAATGTAGCTTTCAGGAATTGTCAGCAGCATTGATTTTCTAAAATAGATTAAAGCTTTGCTCCAGTAGTCTTTATTTAAGCGATCGTAAAAATCATTTTTTTCTAAATATAAATTAAATAGAAAATTTCTATAAAGATTATCATTGTAATGAAAAGGTTTATTAAATAGAATGAAGTACAGTTTTCCGTATAAGAAATATAGGTATCCGTCATCTTCATGATCTTTTAAAAGCGCCGATAATAAGTTTGAAAGATTTTTAATTTCATCTTTGTTTTCAATCTCGCTTGTTTTAAGGTTTTCAGATAAACTTATTAATTTATTTTCAATTTCACTGTAACGGTCTTTTTGAAAATTAAATAGAATTCTATCTTTTTGGTTATATAAATATTGTACCCCATATATAAAAGAGGATATTATAATTATCCAAAATATAAAATTAAAAAGTTTTTCTGCGTTACTTTTTTTTTTAACGTGTTTACCGGCTGTGTGGTGGCTAAAAAGCATATTATACTTTGCTTAAGTTAAAAGATTCCAGTGCTTTTCTCGTATTTTCTGTTTCATCCATAAAAAAAAGAGCAGGCGGTAAATCACTTTTTGAAACAAGAACCAAACAGTTAGGATAAAACGCTAAATGGCTTAAAGAAGCCGGATCAAATTCCTGCTTTAAGCCATTATTCTCAAAAATAAAATTAAATCCATTATATGAAAAACTCCCTTTGCCAACGCGTCTTAAGCCAGAAAAATCTTCAATGTTTAAAGTTTCTTCTTTGCCGTTATAAATACTGTTATTCGCGTTATCAAAATATAAAACGGCTTCTTTTGAAAAAATTTTAGGAATCTTATATCCGGGAAAACCGCTGATTTTATCGGGAGCTTCCGTTAGTATATGGGGAAAAGGGGCCTGCTGGGGTACGCGCGGCGCATAATTGTTTTCCTTTGGCAGGGTTTGTGAAGGTTGTTTTTGAATAATATTTTCTTCTAAGTTGATTTTTTCTTTAATTTTATTTTGTTTAGCCAGTTCAACTGCCACATACTCGGTTCCTTCCCGTATTTTTTCAGAATGAGTCAAAAGAATTCCCGATAAAACAAGCAAAGCGCCAATAAATAATAAGCCTAACGCGAGATAGTCCACAATTGATTATTGGCTTGTTTTATATATTTCTAAAGTAATTTAAGATGATGATTGAATATTTTCTTTAAGAGATTAAAAGAAATAGCCACAGAGGCCGTAGAGTTCACAGAGAAAAAATAAAGAAGCCATGCTTCGATACTAATAAATGCCTAATCTGCACAAATGAAAGCAGGAAAAGTAGAAAAACAGGACGCAGATTTGAGGGATGAAATAGATTAACGCAGAGAAGATAAAGAAGAGTGTTTGAAGTGATGTGATATTTCACAGATTGTGATATGTTATCTGGTATTTCAATTTATCCTGGGCGGCAAGCCATTCAAGGGCTTTGCCGTCAACTTCAGCATAAGGATACATGAAGTAATTAAGCGGAGCGTCATTTTGTTTGGGATTCAGATAAATATCACGGCCGCCTCGCGCCAGCACAATTCGATTGGCGTCAACAGAGCCAAAATAATATTCGCGGTAGGGAAGGGCCTCTTCGATTGTGATTTCTTTTACCAAAATTGTTTTCAGAACATCCGAGGGATCAACTGGTACCCAGCCTTTTTTCGGCAGATAAAACTCTGCCCAGCAATGATGTCCATCTGTGATGTCGGTTTTTGATTTACTGCCAAGGCGCATTCCAAAAACCTCGCGGGCGGGAACGCCTGCTGCCCGGGCCATAGCCACGTAAACGGTACTGACGTCGGCGCATTTGCCGCTCATGCTTTGTATCGTCTTTTCTACTTCGCCGGTGCCGCACCCTATAACACGAGGGTCGCGCTTGATATTATCCACTATCCAGTCGTAAATAGCGCGGCTCTTAGTCAGAATAGTTTTTTTATTGCCAATGGTTTTAAGCGCGACTTCTTTAATCTTGCCGCTTGTTGGTATGTAGCGTGTAGCTTTGGTAAACTCTATAATTTCTGCGGGTAAATCGGTTGAACTGTCGTCATTGAGCGGTTGAACCTTGTGTTCAATGCTACTGGCCGTAAAGGTAAAAGTAAGATAGCGTTCATTGTTTATGGGTTCGTTCCACTCGGCGTAGACGGCGTGAATATCGTTTTGTGTGTCATGTGTAATTAGTTGTTTATTATAATTCCCGTTTATTTTAACATTTTTAATCGTCTGTAATTTGTCTGATGTCGGATAGGGTAGCCAAAGTTTAACATCTTTGCTGGCAAAAGGAGCATCTATCGTTATCTTAAATGTAACTTCTCCGCCGGTGCTTAATTTTTTTTCTGAGCATTGAGCAAAAACGGTTAGAAGAACAGTAAAACATATAAAACTAAATTGACTTGATTTGAATTTATTTAAGGCTGACTTTATCAGATACTTGAGGCGCATACTACTTTACAACTAAATTTACCAGCTTACCCGGAACGTATATTTCTTTTATAATAGATTGGCCCTCGAGAAATTTAATTATTTTATCTGTGTTTTTCGCGGCTTTAATAATATTCTCTTTTGTTTCATCTTTTTTAACTTCAAATTGGTCCCTAAGTTTTCCGTTTATTTGAATGACTATGTTCATTGTATCTTCTTCAAGATAGGCGGGATTATAATTTGGCCAGTTTAAGTCTTTTTCAAATTTTAAACCCATTTTTTCAAGAAAATATAATGAAATAAATGGAGCAAAAGGAAAAAGCAAAGTTAAAAAAGAAGTGATACCGTATGAAATAATTTCTTCAGAGGCTTCTGTTACAGCGTATTTTATATCTTTCTCGTCATAAAAGTCATTATAGCAAAAATTTATATATTCCATTAAACGGGCAATGGCCGTGTTAAAAGAAAAGTTTTCCATATCGCTAGAAACAACAGCTATTGTTTTATGGGTAAGTCTAAGAAGTTTTGCCTGTTTTTCTTTATCAGGCATGACGGGAGAATTAAAATTAAGTTTTATATTTTTATCGTCTACAAGCGGTTCAATAAAACGATATATTCTTTTTATAAATCTAAAACAGCCTTCAACGCCTTTTTCTGACCAGTCTAAATCTTTTTCGGCCGGTGCCGCGAACATGGTAAATATTCTAATGGTATCTGCCCCGTATTTTAGCACAAGTTCATCGGGGTCCACAATGTTCCCCAAAGATTTACTCATCTTAGCGCCTTCTTTAATTACCATACCTTGTGTTAATAGATTTAAGAAAGGTTCATCAATTTTTAAGAGACCTAATTTTTTCATTACTTTGGTAAAAAATCTTGAATACAAAAGATGTAAATTAGCGTGTTCAATACCGCCAATATACTGATTTACGGGTAAAAACTTACTGGCTGTTTTTTCATCTACTGGAGCGTTTTCATCTTTTGGTGAAAGGTATCGCGCGAAATACCAGCTTGAATCTACAAAGGTATCCATCGTATCGGTTTCTCTTTTTGCTTCTTTTTCGCATTTGGGGCATGTCGTGTTCACAAAATCTTCAATATGAGGCAGTACAGAAGAGGCGCTTACAAATGTTACGTCTTCCGGCAGTTTTACAGGAAGATCTTTTTCATGAGCAGGCACAGTTCCGCAGTTATCACAGTAAATAATAGGAATTGGAGTGCCCCAGTAGCGCTGTCTCGATAAAAGCCAGTCACGTAGCCTATATTGAATTTTAAATGAACCTCTTTTCTCATCTTCTAAATCTTGGGTCATTTTTTCAATGGCTTCTTTACTTTTTAAGGTATCATATTTTTGACTGTTGTATAAAATACCATGTTCCGTATAAGCTTCTTTCATGTCTTGTTCTAATAACTTTTCTTTACCTTCAGGATGTATAACAGGTTTTATAGGAAGATTGTATTTTTTAGCGAATTCAAAATCTCTTTGATCATGCGCGGGAACCGCCATAACGGCTCCGGTACCGTATTGGGGTAGTACAAAATTAGCAGCGTATATGGGTATTTTTTCATTATTAAACGGATTTACAGCAAAAAGACCCGTAAAAATACCTTCTTTTAAATTTGGATTTTCACGATCAATGTCACTCATGCGCGCGACTTTATTTTTAAATTCAATGATATTTGTTTTATGGGGTTCTTCTTCTATAGTATTTAATAAAGCATGTTCAGGGGCAACTGCCATGTAGCTTACACCAAAAACGGTGTCAATGCGGGTGGTAAAAATCTCAAGATGTTCTCCTTTTTCAAGAGTAAACTTTGCTATAGTTCCGGTTGACTTTCCTATCCAGTTTTTTTGCATGCTTAAAACCCTGTTTGGCCAGCCTTTTTCTAATTGATTATGACCATCTAAAAGTTCATCGGCAAATTCAGTTATTTTAAAAAACCACTGTTCTAATTCTTTTTTTTCAACCGGTGTTTTTTCATGCCTCCAGCAGCAGCCGTTGATTACCTGTTCATTGGCCAGTACCGTATTGCATTCGGTACACCAGTTAACCGGCGCTTTCTTTTTATAGGCGAGGCCTTCTTCATACATTTTTAAAAATATATATTGGTTCCATTTGTAGTACTCAGCAGAGCATGTGACTACTTCTCTTTCCCAGTCATAAGAATAGCCCATGCGTTTTAGCTGGCTTCTCATGTCATTTATATTCGAGTATGTCCATTTAGCGGGAGGTGTCTGGTTTTTTATAGCGGCGTTTTCTGCCGGCAGACCAAAAGCGTCCCATCCCATTGGATGTAAAACGTTATAGCCTTTTTGTCTTTTGTATCTGGCGACAACGTCGCCTATGGTATAATTGCGTACATGTCCCATGTGAATGCGCCCCGAAGGATAGGGGAACATAACCAAACAGTAGTAATTTTCTTTTTCAGAATTTATATGGGTACAATAAGTATTTTCGTCTTCCCATTTTGCTGTTTGGGCCGTTTCGTATTTTTGTATTTTTTCTGCGGTCAATTGATAATTGACAGATTCTTTATCTTTACTCATTTTTATTAATTAGTCTTCTTTTAATGGTGTTTTTGACTTTTTAGTTCAGAAAGAAATTTTTGTATCTTTTGCCTGCCTGTTTCAGTAAGATCCACTGCTTCATATATTGTAACCGGTTTATTTTTTCCTTTTACCCGAATTAAATCAAGTTCCCGTGTAATGATGTCATTTTTTACAAAATCATATGTAAATTCAGAAATTATGGCTCTTGTGCCGTAAACCTTATTTGTTCCTTCAAGGCGGGCTCCCAGGTTCACGGCGTCACCAATAGATGTATAATCTACCCTTTTGCTGGAACCCATTGCTCCCGCTATTACATCACCTGTGTTTACCCCAATACCTATCATTATAGGAGGCTTTCCTTCTTTTCGTCGATTTTCATTGTGTTTATCAAGTTCAATATCCATTTCAATAGCGGTGGCGGTGGCGCACAAGGGATGCATTGGATGATCAAAAGGAGCGCCGAATACGGCAAAAATTTCGTCACCCACAAATTTATCTACGACACCGCCGTATTTTATAATAATATCAGTCATGATTTCCATATATTGGTTTAGCATATCAACAACCTCATGAGGAGTTAATGATTCCGATATAGTGGTAAAGCTACGAATATCTGAAAATAAAACAGTAACTTCTCTTTTCTCGCCCGATTTTGTTAAGTCGCCGCCTGATAAAACAACCTGAGCGACTTCAGGTGATACTAGAATGCTCATCCCTTTTAGCATCACATTAAATGTTCTTGATAAAAGACCTACTTCATCTTTTGAATGCAATATTACGCTTTCATGAAAATTTCCTTTCGTAACCTGCTGCATTCCAAATATAATTTTTCGAATTGGTCTTGAAAGAAAAGCGGCAAAGATAATAGCGGCTAATATACCAAACGCGATAGCGATGGCACCAACCATCTGTAATTCTACCTTGTTATCAAATATCTGCTGGTGTACCGATTCAAGACTTATGCCTATGTGAACTTCGCCGATAGCGTCTTTTAATTCGGGATTAGATTTAAAAGTCATAATATAAGAAAAATCCATAACATCAATTACCTTGTCTTTGCTTTTTTCTTTATCTATTTTTACACTTTTAGTTACTTGAATGGTCTTATCTAACACTCTGGGAGTTTTATAGTAAACAGGGTCCAAATTTTGTTTTGCCTTAAATTCGGTAAAATAATTATTTATACCCTTTTCAAATTTATATTTTGTGTAAGCTTCTATTTTAGGGTTTGTATGGCCCAACGCAATATCATGTTTTCCCAAAACGTAAGCGTACTCAACATCAGGCTGGGCGAGAACCTGGTCCACGTCTTCAAATATAAGTTCAGAAATTCCATTGTTTTGATAAAAGTTTTTGTACTGTTCGTATGAATTTATCTTTTTTAGCTTTTTGTCATTTAAGGCATAAAGGTCAAGAAGACGGTTTTTTATGGCAGAGGTAAGGCCTCTAATCATTACTTTACCTTGTTTCTTTTTCTCTGCTAACAAAGAATTAGTTTGGTTTGTAATAGCCGGAATCATAATACCTATCGCGATACCTAAACTTATGGCAGAAAATAAAAATAATAACTTAAACCTAAGCCCCCATTTTATTTCATTATCTTTATATTCTTTATCCTGCTTAAGCTTTTGAAGCCTTTTTCGTTCTTTAGCAGAAAGATTTTCGCCGCCGTTATACTCGGCGGTAATTTCAGCTTCGAGCTCGGGAGAATTGGTAAGAGCGGAATTACTCATTTAAGCAGAACTAATAAATGAAAACTCTTTGTCAAAATAAATTTTAATAAATGTTTAAATTAGAAAAAATATTTATATATAGCCGCCAATATATAAATATTCGTTTATATATAAAAGCCATGAAAGAAAAAAAATTATTAAATTATAATGCAAAAAAAGTCACTATATGCAATCATTTTTTGAATTTATAAAAAAATTATATTAATAAATTTTATTTTTTTCTTCAAGAGTAGACATAAAACGTCGATTCTCATTTTATAAACCAGATTTAAAACAGGGGATAACAAAAGTGGCAGTTCAAAAAAAAGAAGTTGTAAAAGATTTTCAGGAATATCTTGAAGTTGAAAGAGGACTTTCGCATAATAGTATTTTTTCATATCTATCAGATGTTAATAAATTAGACCGTTTTTTAAGCAAAGAAAAAAAGAATATTATTAACAGTGATCCTTTAGACATACAAAAATTCTTAAGGGAAGAAACAAAGAAAAAACTTTCAACAAGAACCAGAGCAAGAGTTGTAGCTTCTTTAAGACAGTTTTATAATTATCTGGAACAAAACCGTATTATACACAAAAATCCGATGGAGAATGTAGAAACTCCTAAAGTTGAAAAAACACTTCCTGATTTTTTAACCAAAGAAGAAATAAGACAGCTTTTTTCTGTATTTAATGAACATGATTCTCTTGAAATGAGGGATAAAACAATGTTCGAACTTTTGTACTCTTCGGGCCTAAGAATTTCAGAAGGCTGCGCCTTGAAGATGGGTGATATTGATATGGAAAATATGCTGTTAAATATAATGGGCAAGGGCGGCCGAGAAAGACTGGTGCCCTTTGGCGAAATAGCCCATGAGCTTTTAATAAAATATTTTGAAAAACACAGAAAAGAAATACTAAAAGAAACTCACACAGACTTTGTTTTCATATCACGAAAAGGCGGTGCCTTAAGCCGCAAGAGCGCTTGGAGACTACTAAAGAAATACATTAGCCGTGCGAAAATTCAAAAAAACATCACACCCCATACATTAAGACACTCTTTTGCCACGCACCTTCTACAGAATAACGCGAATTTAAGAGCTGTGCAGGAACTTTTAGGACATATTGATATTTCAACGACACAAGTTTACACTCATCTGGCTTCCAATGAACTTAAAAAAGTACATAAGAAATATCATCCTCGATCTTAAATACTTGTCTTAGTCAAGCTTCTGGCAATAATTAAGAACAAATCATAAAAAAAATTGCGAATACGAATAAGAATTATAAAATGGATATTTTATAATTTGTTTATAAGAATATATTATGGAAGTATTATTATTATTTCTTTCGGGTTTTATTATTGGTGTTTTAATTTCAGCACCGGTAGGACCTATAAACCTAGCGATTGTTACTACTACGGCTAAACATGGCGCCAAGTTTGGTTTTTTTATAGGTTTGGGCGCCGCCTTGATGGATGTAATTTATATGCTTTTAGCTCTTATGGGTTTCACTGCATTAAATATAAACCCAGAGTATATATTTATCGTAGAAATTTTAGGAATTTTGTTCATATTTTATATTGGAATACAGGAGTTTTTTTACAGTGAAAAAAAATTAAAAGAAGCAGAGAAAAATTTAAAAAAAAACGCCAAAAAGAGAAAATATTTTCTTATGGGTATAATATTTTATCTTTCAAACCCATCTCTTATAGCATTATTTGCGGGATTAGGCGGATGGATAAAAAGCCAGCATTTTTTTGGCGATACTCATTTAAATAATGTTTTGTTATCTTTTTTTACGGGAGCAGGTTCTATTATCTGGTTTGGTTTTTTTTCATTAAGTATAAAGAAGGCTCGCGCGAAGATAACTACCGCTTTACTAACGCGTATTAGTCATATAAGTGGAATTTTGCTAATTTGTTTTTCATTATATTTAATATATCGTTTTGTAGTTAAACATATTTCATGAAAAATAACGAAAATTTAATATAATTAGTATTTTTTTTTGTATTAAAGGTTTTTGTTTTGTATGTTTTACATGATTCTTGGAGAGATCGGTTTTGTAAATCAATAGAAAATAATAGTTTTTAAATTCTTAACAAAACTTATAGTAGTTTTGTAAGAAAGGATAATAAAATGAGTCAACTGCAAAATATTCTTATTGTTGAAGATGAAGAACTTCAAAGAAATGTGCTGGTTCAAATAATGACACATTTAGGCTTTGTTGTAAGAGAAGCTGAAAACGCGGGAAGAGCTGTTGAAATTTTAAAAAACTGGCAGCCCGGTTTAATTTTATTAGATAATTATCTTCCAGATAAGTCTGGACTTAATCTGCTGAAAGAAATTAAAGAAGAAAATCCAAATGCAAAAATAGTGTTAATGAGCTCAGATTTTTCTGAAGAAATTGTAAGGCAGGCTTTATATGAGGGCGCGGTAGACGTGTTAAATAAACCGGTGCAGATGAAAGATCTGGTATTTAGGTTAAGCGTTTGGTTAAGAGATGTGCTTACAAAACAAAATATTGAAGCAATGAATGAAAAAGCCGAAACAGAACAAAGTTCGGTAAGAGAACAGTTCTCAAAAACCGTGGCTGAATATATACTTTCGCAAAAAACTTCTATAGAAGCGACAGAAAAAACCGTTTTTGGTTCAGTTTTATATGTAAAATTTAAAAATATTGAAGAAGTGACAATTGATGGCAAAAATATTCATGAAGTAATGAATTTTATGAGCAGTTTATATTCAGAGATTACGTCTTTAATTTATATATCCCGCGGATCGGTAAACAAAATTGTAGGAACAGGTATTTTGGCCACATTTGGTTTGCCAGTGGTTTATGATAATGATACGCTAAATGCGGTTCGATGCGCTGCTTTAATTAAAGAACTGGTGCAAAAGTATAATAAACAGCTGCCTTCTTTTATAAAAACTACTTTAAAAGTAGGCATAGGAATAGGAACAGGCAGGTTGCATGCCGGTAAAATATTATCTATTAACAGAGTTGATTATTCAGTGTTTGGCCGAGCCGTTGAAACAGCCGCAGTACTATCGTCTTTGGCAGCGGGATGTGAAGAAGAAAATATATTAACAGATAAAGAAACTATTATAGCGTTAAATGAAAAAGCGGATTATAAAGAAATATCAATAGACGGGAAAATGGATATTGTACCTAGTAAAATTTATTGTATAAAATACATTAGTCAGGAGCTGTCAGACCAAGAAAAAAGACAGTTACAATCTATCGGCGAAAAAGAATTTGGAAGTTCAGAAAAATATGAACTGCTTTAATTTAAATCATAATGCCGATGCAGACAGTCAGTGAGATAAGAAAATCATTTATTAATTATTTCGCGGGTAAAAATCACAAAATAGAAAAAAGCTCATCGCTTATACCCGCTTCAGATCCAACCCTGTTGTTTACGACAGCAGGTATGGTTCCTTTTAAAGATTATTTTTCAGGAGCGCAAAGACCTCCACATAACAGACTAGCGAGTATTCAAAAATGTTTAAGAACCACAGATTTAGAAGAAGTAGGTAAAACAAGGCGCCATTTGTCTTTTTTTGAAATGCTCGGAAATTTTAGTTTTGGGGATTATTTCAAAAAAGAAGCGATTGAATTTGCATGGGAATATTCTATTGACGGACTAAAATTTAAACCTGAAGATATATGGATAAGTATTTATAAAGATGATGATGAAGCTTATAATATATGGAATAAGAATATAAAAATACCCCATAATAAAATTATACGGCTTGATGAAAAAGATAATTTTTGGGGTCCGGCGGGTGATACAGGCGCTTGCGGCCCTTGTAGTGAACTTTATCTTGACAGAGGCAAAGAATTCGGCTGTCAAAAAGAAAGTTGCGCCCCGGGCTGTGACTGCGACAGATTTCTGGAATACTGGAATCTGGTTTTTAATCAGTTTTTTAAAAATGAAAAAGGACAATTTGAGCCTTTGGCTGCAACGGGCATTGATACAGGAGCTGGTCTTGAAAGAATAGCTTCTCTGGCGCAAAATGTTGATTCTGTGTATGATACTGACGAGCTATCAACATTAATTAAAAAAGCTTCTGGTATATTTAACACAGAATATAAAGGCGATAATATTGTTCCCCTTAGGGTAGCGGTCGATCATATTAGAACCCTTGTTTTTGCCATGTCTGATGGTATTTATCCTTCTAATGAGTCACGAGGATACGTATTAAGACGTATTTTAAGAAGAGCGCTATTATTCGCCAGAAGGCTGGGACAAAAGGAGCCTTTGTTTTTCAAGCTTGCGGCAGTTGTAAACGATATTTACGGAGATTTTTATCCTGAAATTAAAAAGTCTCTTCCTTTAATTGAAAACTATATTAAATCTGAAGAAGAAAGATTTTTAAGAACACTTGATGAAGGAGCTTTGCGCTTAAATGACATTATAATAAAATCAAATACTATAATTTCAGGTAAAGATGCTTTTTTATTATATGATACGTTTGGTTTTCCTCTTGAAATGACAAAAGAGATGGCTCTCTTAAAAAATATAAACGTAGATGAAAAAGGTTTTCACCAAGAAATGGAAAATCAAAAAGAAAGGGGCCGCTCAGCCTGGAAGGGTAAATCAGCGGCTTTGAATATATCTGGTATTAAAGAAACAGAATTTACAGGATATGAAAGATATAAAGAAAAATCGAAAGTGCTGGGTATTTATAAAGATAATGAAAAAGTACAAAAGGTAACTGAAAAAGAAATGCTAAATCAATCTGTTATATCTTTTATTTCAGAAAAAACAGTCTTTTACGCTGAAAGCGGCGGTCAAATAGGCGATATTGGCGTTATAACAGCTCCTAAAGGAAGAGCAGAAATCATTGATACTCAAAAAATAGGTAATTATTTTATACATATCGCGGGTAAAATAGAAGGTGAAATTAAAGAAGAAGATGAAATTGAACTTAATGTTGATGAAAAAAGACGTGAAAGTATAAAAAAAAATCACAGCGCTACTCATCTTTTAAACGCGGCATTAAGAAAAACTTTAGGCGAGCACGTGACGCAAAGCGGTTCTCTGGTGCATTATGATCATTTTAGATTTGATTTTACCCATCCTTCAGCTTTAAAAGAAGAACAAATAAAAAGCATAGAAGAAATGGTGAACCAAAAAATTCATGAGTCTATTGAGGTTAATACACTTGTTTTACCAAAAGAAGAGGCAGAAAAAAAAGGCGCGGTTATGGCTTTTGGTGAAAAATATGGAGATATCGTACGCATTATAGAAATGAATGCTTTTTCAAAAGAATTCTGCGGCGGCTGTCATGTTAGCAATACATCGGATATTCAGTTTTTTTTAATTTTAAAAGAAAGCAGTCCCGGGGCAGGTAATAGAAGAATAGAAGCGTTAAGCGGTAAAAGCGCCATAAAATATATTGAAGAAAAGCAAAATTCTATTGAAAGAGAAATAGAGCAAATAAAAAATAATAATACTGAAAAAACAGAATGGACAAATGAAAGTGATAGATTGAGTTCTTTATTTACACAAATTAGCAGCGCGAAAAATTTTAATTCGTCTCTTTCGATATCAAATTATAGGCTTCAATTGAAAAATCTTGAAAAAGATCTGGAAAATTTAAAAATCAATATAAAAAAAGACCAAAAGAAAGAAAAGAATAAAACAGAAGTAAAAATTGAAGAAAGTCTTTTAAATGATTTATTAAAAACTGTTCAAATTAAAAATAATATTTCTATAATTAAAGCCGGTCTGAAACAAATGGAAATTAATGAATTAAAACAAATTGCCGATCAGTTAAGAGAAAAAAACGGAAAGACTTTACTTCTTTTAGCGTCACATAAAGATAATAAATGGAACATGGTAACAGCCGCTACTAAAGAATACGCGAAAGAAATATCCATAGATTTAGGCAGTTTTATAAAAGAATTTATACAAAGTTTTTCTGAGCTAAAAGGCGGCGGCGGAGGTAAAATTGAAATTGCGCAGGCTTCGGGTGCTTTAAATGAAAATGTAGAAAAGAGTAATGAAAAAATAAATAATTTATTAAATAAAGCCGAAGAAAGCCTTTTAATAAAGCTTAAAAATTAAAAAATTTTAAATTATAATTTACAATTTGAAATTTTTTCTTTACAAAAACGAAAAAATTTGTATACTATAATGATATATGCTTGAGATAGAAATAGTAGAAGTATCAGTAACCCAAATGGGTTTTGCTTTAATGTTAAAAACTCCGTCACGTCCGGGAATTGTTCCTATTTTTATAGGTCCTTTAGAAACTTATTCTATTTCGGCAGCTTTAGAGGGTCAAAAAACAGAAAGGCCCTTAACACATGATTTAGTTAAAAATCTCTTGCAAGTAATAGACGCAACTGTTGAAAAAATTGTAATAAATGATTTTAAGGGCGGTACTTTTTATGCCAGATTATATTTAAAGTTTAATGGTAAAGATAAAAAAAATGAAGTTATTGATATTGATTCTCGTCCTTCAGATGGTATAGCTTTGGCCTTAAGATTTAAATCACCCATTTATATGGAAGAGTTTGTGTTCGAACAGACAGCGGTTGACGCGGCTTTAATTAAAGAAAAAAGGCAGTCAAAAGATGAAGATTTAATTACCATTACAGATGAAAATCTCGATGATCCTGAAACAGATGAAAGTATTCAGGCAATGCTTGAGGCTCTTAAAGGAAAAGAAGAATTAGCTAAAAAGGGAGATAAGTCTCAACTAAAAGAAGATGAATTTAAATCAAAAAAAGAAGTTTTAGAGCAAATGCTAAAAGTGGCTATTACAAAAGAACATTATGAAGAAGCCGCCGCAATAAGAGATGAAATAAAAAGTCTAAAATCTAATCATAAAAATAAAGATCGAAAAAAAGAAGATAATCGAAATAAATCTTTAGATAATTAATTAAAAATAATTTACGAAAGTATGTAACATGCGATTTATCTTATTATTTTAAGATAAATGTTTTTTTACAAGTTGGCTGGCTAGTTTGCCGTCAAATTGGTTTGGATATTTTTCTTTGAGGTTTGACATTACCTGCCCCATAAATTTTGGCGATTTTTCTGGCAGAGCGGCCGCTAATTCTTGAATTATTTTATCGAGTTCTTCTTCAGATAGCTGCCTGGGCAAAAAAGATTCTAAAATTTCTTTTTCTTGTTTTTCTTTTGTTACATCCCTGCCGCTTTTTTCCAGGCTTTCTATGGCCTCATTAAGAGATTTTAAGAATTTTTTTATAACTGCTGTAATCTCTTCTTCAGTAGGTTCTCTATTGCCGTCATTTTTGCCGATCATCAGGGCTTCTGATAAGAGTGTTGTTAAAAGATTGGCTTTTACTGTGTTTTTATCTTTTCTTGCCTGAAGACTATCTTTTCTTAATTTTTCTAACATCTGATTAACCTTTTATATATATTTCCTTTATTTTAGGCGAAAATACTTTGTCAATAAAATACTTATTTACAGTATTTTTAGATATTTCATTTTGTCTATAAATAATGGATAAAGGAGGTTTTTTATGAAAATTGCGATTATTTCTGACACTCATTTAGGGGACCCTTGTAATGTTCTTGTTAAAGGTAGCAGAGGTAACTGGTCAAAAGGGCGATATTTTGACGCCTGCCTGAACGCTTTAGGAGAAAATAATGATTATCTTATTCTAGTAGGCGATGCTTTTGAATTTAGTACCGCGTCTTATATCGATTCATATTCTGCGGGAAAGTATTTTTTTAATGCGATAGTATCTAATAATATTGCTAAAAGAATAATTTACACGGCTGGCAATCACGATTATGATTTTTGGGATGAAGTAGAGTATGAGGTAAATATAATAAATCGTGTAAAAGAAGGCAAAGAACCAAAACCTTTCAAATGGGTTTTGCCGGGGCTTCTTGATGAAAACATAAAAGGTGAAGATAAGTTTTTTTTGCCAGATGTATCTATTAATGAAGGCGGCGGCCATAACCGTTATGGCGGTCTTTTTTTAGACGGATTAACGGACAATAAAAGCCTTCCTTTCTATGTGGCGTATCCCAATATATATTTAAGAATAGATAATAAAACTATATTACTTACGCATGGACATTTTGTGCATACATTTTGGGCGTATCTTGGCGAGCTGGCTTTTCATTCTGGCTATATTTCAAAAAAAGATTATAATTTAAAAAACGCGGTAGCGGCAAATCATTCTTTAAATCAATTATCTGCTTCTGGTGTTGGGCAATCGGGTATTTTAACTCCCCTTGTTCAAAAGGTTCAAAAAGATACCAGAGAAAAAAATATGAAAGACTTAGAAGAATTCTTAAATAATATTCAAAAGGGTATGGATAAAATGATTGAGCCCGAATCTTTTTTTAAAGAAAAAGGTTCCGATTTATTATTAGAGCTGGCAAAAAGATATATACTGCATACAATAGGTAAATCTGAAAATTCAAGATTTAATCCCGATTATATTTATAAAGAAGATATCAAAGAAAAAATTGTAAAATATCTTGATTTATGCGCTTCAGAGTGTGAGAACCTAAACATACCAAAGCCAGATAGAGTAATAATAGGGCATACTCATGTTCCTTTAGCGTGGGACGTATGTGATAAAAACTTTGTTGAACATGACGGTAAAAAGGTTTTTTTTCATAATACGGGAGGTTGGATAGAAAGGGTGAAAGGGGATGACGCTTTATTATACGGGGCCGAAATTTTTACCTATGAAACCGGTAAAGGGATAAAAAGTGTTCGAATTAAATAGCTTTTGATTCTTTTTTATTTACGTGAGAAAGTTATGATAAAACCTGTCTCATGCGTGTTTTAATAATTGGCGGCGGCGGCAGAGAGCACGCGCTTTATTTAAAAATTAAAGAAAGTCCTTTAGTAAAAAATGTATTAATATTACCGGGTAACGCCGGCATCGCAAATACTGATAGAATTTTAAACACAGATGTTTCAGATTTTCCGGCTATTTTAAATATAATCAAAGAAAATAATATTAATCTTCTTGTTGTAGGGCCAGAGATCCCTTTGGTAAAAGGTATTAAAGATTTTTTTAATAAAGAAATGCCAGATCTGTTTGTTTTTGGGCCTGATAAAAACGGGGCTCTTCTTGAAGGTTCAAAAATTTTCGCGGATGAATTTATGAAAGAAAGTAAAATTCCCGCTCCGAGGGCAAAATCTGCCTCTTCATTAGAAGAATCTTTAGAAGTTTTAGATAATTTTTCACTGCCTGTTGTATTAAAAGCAGACGGACTGGCGGCCGGCAAGGGCGTAAGTATTCATGATAAAAAAGAAGCCGCCGAAAAAAAATTGCGTGAAATATTTTCTGATAAAATATTTGGCACAGCCGGCGAAAAAGTTTTATTTCAGGAATTTTTAACCGGCGAAGAAGCATCGTTATTTGCATTATTAAATGGTAAAGAAGCAATTAT
Source organism: Spirochaetia bacterium (assembly GCA_029880285.1). Classification (GTDB taxonomy): domain Bacteria; phylum Spirochaetota; class Leptospiria; order Turneriellales; family JAOUOS01; genus JAOUOS01. The sequence goes on along the minus strand of JAOUOS010000010.1, from coordinate 37,429 downwards.
ACTGCCTACCGCAAGAGATTATAAAGCGGCTTATGACGACGGTAAAGGACCCAATACGGGAGGTATGGGTTCATTTAGCCCGGGAAGCACCTTGTCTGAAAAACATATATCTTTAGCCTGTGAAAAAATAGTTAAACCCGTTCTTGAAAAATTTGCTTACACGGGAATATTATATATTGGTTTAATGGTAAATATTGATAAGCCCGAAGAAACAAAAGTTTTAGAGTTTAACTGCCGCTTTGGCGACCCTGAAACACAGTCTATACTCCCTATGATTGAAGGTGATATTATACCCTATATTTTATGGAGCTGTGGAGATAATGATATTATTGTTCCAAAAATTAAAGAAGAAAACTACTATAAAATTCCTCAAAAACACGGCTGTACTTTAAATACAGTTATAGCGGCAGAAGGTTATCCATTTAGTTATGAAAAAAACATTGAGCTTAACTTGCCAGAAAAATTACCAAAAGGTATTCATATTATTCACGCGGGTACGGCTGAAAAAGAAAATAAAATAGTTTCATCCGGCGGTAGAATACTAAATATTGTGGCATATGGAAAAAATTTACCTGAAGCAAAAAATCTTGTTTACAAATTCATAGAAACGTTAGAAAAGACAAATGATTTTAAGCGGTTATTTTACAGGCACGACATAGGTTCATAAAAAAAAAACGGGGGAGAGAACTATTTATGTATCCGATTTCTGAGATGGTTTTAACCTCAAGTGAAAAATACTTGGGGTATATTTCAAGAAAAACAAATTTTTTAATAACAGGCGGCAAAAAAGATAGAGTACAGTGGTTTTGGGTTCATTTACTAAAATTATATGAAGAAAACACGATATCAAAAATCTTAAATACGGCAGAAGAAAAAGAATTTTTCGATCTGTTGAATAATTTTGGATTCATTGCTGCTTCTGATATTACAGATAATTTAATTTCTATAGAAGAAAAACTTCCCTGGGTATTTAAACACCCAAACGGTGGAATATATATTCCCCTAGAATTAATTAAAAATTTAATGCAGGAAGATAACTATCTGAAAAAAAATTATTTATTTTCTTTATTAAAAAAAATAAAACTAAAGGAACAAAAAGATTTTGCTTCTTTATTGGGTGGTTCATCTGAAAATCATTTTAATATAACGTTTGAAAATAATCATTTAGATATGGCGCTTGTTTTATATATTTGGTTTGCCCGTAATTATATTTATAGAAAACATATATCCTTAGATTTTTTGTCGCGGGGAAAAATAGTAGAAAGTCCTTATTCATTTATTAGAGAGACCAAAAAGGCAACAAATGGTACTAAAGAAAATATTTTGCCTAAAAAGCCCGTATTAATGTGGGATTATTTGAAAAAAGCTTTTGGCCGTGATAATTTAGAACTTGAAAAATGGATTTATCTTCTTAAAGAAGGCAAAAAAGGATTTTTTCGCTCTTTAAGCTTGGCTTCGGCGAAGAAAAGTCCTCTTCTCGAAGTTTTTCGTACCGGCCTTTTGCTTCCTATAATGCCTGTGAATTTATCATACTCGAAAAGTATAGAAAAAATATTTGTTGTAACTCCCAGTGAGGTTTTTTCATATATTAAACAACGCGAGCAAGACTATAAATTTATACTTCAGAATAAATAAGCTTTTTTATTTATTCATCTCTGCTGCCGCCTAATAGACCGGCCCTAATTAGAAAATAAATTAAAGTAAGTATGGCGCTTATAGCAGCAGCTACATAGGTCATTGCAGCCGCGTTTAATACTTTCGCGACCCCGTCTCTTTCACCTGATGTAGTAATAACTCCGCTTTCCCACAAAACTTTTTTAGCCCGTGCCGAGGCGTCAAATTCAACAGGCAGAGTAATCAACTGAAATAAAACAACAGCCGAGAAAAGAATAATTCCTGCCCATATTAAGCTTGTCATATTCAAGAAAAAACCGGCCATTAAAATAATCCAGCTCATATTACTGCCAAAAGAAGCCGTGGGCACAAGCATGGTTCTAAATGTTAACATGGGATAATTTACTTTATCTTGTATGGCGTGTCCGGCTTCATGCGCGCCTACGCCAACCGCAGAAACAGAAGGAGAGTCGTAAACATCAGGAGATAATCTTAAAACCTTTTTTGAAGGGTCATAATGATCAGATAAAAATCCGCTTACTCTTTCAATTCTTACATTAGAGATACCTGCCGCGTCAAGAACGGCGCGCGCGGCATCGGCGCCTGTCATGTTATTTTGTGTACGGTATTTTGAATATTTGTTAAAAGAACTTTTTACTTTTAAAGATGCCCATGCCGATAAAATCATAGCCGGCGCCATTAACATTAAATACAAAGGGTCAAATATCATAGTTAGTTTCTCCTTTTCAATTGATAATAATAAATAATCTGTAGTTTATTATAAAGATCAACCATAAAATATCAATATTTGTAAAAAAATTGTAAAAAAGAAGAATAAAGCCGATTTATTTTATCTTTTGTTTAAACAATTATGCTGCCTATCACAAGACCAATAAAAATTAACCGCTTTCAATATATGTATTGACAAACTGCTTAAAATTAACAGTTCAAACGATGACTTTATTCTATATTATTTTAAGTACTTTAATTGGTGGTATAGGCAGCATAGCGGCTGCTGGTTTAATATTGCTGTTTCCTTTTGAAAAAAGAAAACAAATTCTTCCCTGGCTTATAAGTTATGCTACGGGAGCTTTATTAGGGGCGGCATTTTTAGGGCTTTTGCCCGAAGCTATGGAAAAAATAAGTTCGGGAAAAATATTGGCAGCAGTTTTAGTAGGCATTTTTCTTTTTTTTATTCTTGAAAAATTAATTATATGGCGGCACTGCCATGAAGATGAATGTGATCATCATAACCGTGCGGGTGTTTTAATTATGATAGGCGATTCTCTTCATAATTTTATAGATGGTATTGTAATTGCAATGGCTTTTATTACATCGGTTCCTCTGGGCATAGCTTCTTCTTTAGCTGTAATTTCTCATGAGATCCCGCAAGAGATAGGAGATTTTGCAATTTTACTTGAAAGCGGATATTCTAAAAGTAAAGCCCTGTTATTTAACGCTTTATCCAGCTTAGGAACATTAGCAGGAGGTATTTTAGGGTATTATTTTTTATCAGAAATAAGTGAATATATTCCCTTTTTCATGGCGGTTGCGGCGGCCAGTTTTATATATGTAGCCGCGGCCGATTTGTTCCCCAGTCTACATAAATACACTAAATTATCACATACTATTTATCAGCTGGTTTTTATTGCGGCCGGTATTTCTTCAATTCTTTTAATTAGAAATCTTTCGCATGAGCATTAATATGAGAAAGACAAATTAAAATAAAAAATAGTTGACAAGGTTATTCTTTTAATTTCAATTACTTATACAGCTTGTAAAGTCTTATGCTCTTTGTTTGTAGTTAAAAGCTGTATTTAAATTTAATAGTTGAAAATATAATAGTTAAATTTATAAAAAAAGGGGCATATATGAAATCAGGCAAGTTCAAAGTTCTGGTAAAATTTACTTTTAATCTTAGTATAATCTTTTTATTTTCTCAATATATTGGTTATTGCAGTTGTACCAAAGTAGATAAAGAAGAAACAAATATTGATGATGAAACCAGTTTGTCAGCGTCTATTTCGGGAACTGCCAGCGCTCAAATTGTAGAACCCATAGAAGGCTCATTAGCGGGAAGTTTGGCTAATTTAAGCGCCGCAATGGTTTCGTCACCAGCTGGATGCTCTAGCAGCCCTTTTAATGTATTTATTTTAGGGGCGGGCAGTTCGCCTGTTTATAAAGGTATTACCGATGAAAGCGGAAAATTTGCCATTGAAAATATTCCTGAAAATAAAGAAGCGCTGATTGTTTTTTCATGCGCGGCACCTATTAGCAATTATCTTTCAGAAATGAAATGTCTGGGAAAAGATAATATGACCAATTTAATTTGCGATCCTGTGTCAAACGCGGCCGTAAGAGCTTTAGAATCAATTTTTGGCGGGCCTCTTGAAGAGAATACTTCGCTTTATAAAATATATGAGATGTCAGAATTTTTAACCGACAAAGCAGCGATATTTATTGATGAAATAAAAAATGATACAAATTTAATAGCATTAATTGAAACAGCACAAACAGCGGAAGAACTTAAAACCGCGTTTGAAAATTCAACAAATACTGCCGTAACTATAGCTTTTTCAGACATGAAAAATTCTGTGAATACTGTACTTTACCCTGTATTAGAAAGCTTAACCCTAAGCGGTACATTAACGCAGGGTATGCCAATAACTATAACCTGGAACGTACCCAATAAAACAAACATATATGGTTTTGTAGTGGGTCTGGTAAGTGATTTTGACGCAAGTACAGCCTCTTCAACTAGTCAAATTGAATCTATTTATATTAGCATGAATTCATCGGGAATTATATTACCTTCAGAATCAAGCTATACTTTTACAATGCCTCCAGCGTACGGCGGCAATTATTATGTTTACTTTTCTATCTTAGATATGCAGGGTAATTCTATTTCTTTTTTATCTGACTCACGAATTTCAACAACAAATTATACTATTGTGCATACTGCAGGTGATCAAATAAACCAGTATTATGCTTCAACAATACCATTGGCTTCTTTAACAGTTGGGGCTAATAGTTACACTTGCGGTGATGGAAATATTTCACCTCCTGAAGAGTGTGAAACGATTACCATTGGATGTAATACTTCATGTAAATTTGAGCCGCCTACGAGCGGTACCTGTAATTCTGCTTCGCTTCAATCTATTTCAATAAGTAATGCAGCTTTAGATTTAAATACGAGCGAGAATGTTATCATTACTGTTGTCGCTGATTTTTCATGCGCGAAATATATTGGCGTTAATTTAACAGGCCCTGCCAATGAAACTGAATATATAAATTTAACGCATGCTGGCGTGGGTGTTTTTTCAGGTCAGTTCCCTAAGTCAAAATATAATATGGATGGAACCTGGACGGTAACTGATGTTTTTGTATATGACGCGGATAATATAGAGCATACTTTCATACATAATGGCGCAGAATATATTTATAATGGTTCTACAGCAACAGGTACTACATTTGCGCCTTCAGTTGTTATTACCAATTCATTAATAGATAATGTGTTACCATTATTAACCGCTCTTGCTGTTGAAGGTACACCAACGGGAACAAACGGTACAAATTATCAGTTAGGTGATGTTATTACGGTAACATCCACAGCGTCTGATGCCGATTCGGGTATTATGGGAGTTTTTATTGACATTGTAGATTCTGAAAGTAGCCAAAATGTCTATGGTAGCTGTTTCGCGTTAAATCTTGGCAACGGTACCTGTATATGTGACATTGTGCTTTCAGGATTTGGAGATACCTCGCCCGTTACCCTTTACCCCAAACTTATGGTAATGGATAATGCTAGAAATGTATCAGAATATGTTTTTGAACCGGCCACTTATTCGCAAAACTATTTAAATTTTGCTTCACAGCAGGTTTCTACGGTTCCTATAACATTTATTATAATGGATGTAAATCCACAGCCTTAACAGAATGTTGAAAAACATCAACAGTATGGAATTTTCTAAAAGAGTTGATCTGTAGAATAGAAAAATATAAAAAGAATTATGGCAAAATATAAGAAAATAGAAGACAGACAATGGCAATGGTCAGCAATAAATTATTCTGAATTTTTTGAAGAAGACCATTATTTGAATCAGTTATTGAATATGGTAAGAAAATTAGACTTATCTAAATTTGATGAAAACTATAGAAATGATACTGAAAAAGGCGGATGTTCTGCTTTGCCCGTTGATAGAATGTTATCTTTGATTATCTATTCTATTTTATATGGAAATATTTCAATGAGAGCGCTGGCCAGAGATATGTCCAAAAGAGCAGATTTGCTTTTTTTATCGGGAGGAATAACAATTGATCATTCTTCATTTTGTCGTTTTCGAAACAGACATTCAGAAGTAATTAAGGATATTTTTCAGCAAACCGTTTTTCTTGGCGTAGAATCAGGTTATATTGATTTAGATAAAGTTTGTATTGATGGTTCTAAAATAAAAGCATATGCCAATAGTAAAGACATGGGCGATATGAAGAAATTTGAAAAAAGATATGAGAAGATAAAAGAAATATGCAACAAAAGATATATTGAATGGGAAGAAGTAGAAGATGGGGCAGAAAAAGAAAAAAGATTGAAGAAATTATCTGAGGCTAATTGTAAAAAAGAAAAACTTGAAAATGCATTGGGATTTTTGGAATCAAATAAAGATAAAAAAAGAATTCACTTGAATGAACCTGACGCTCTCTTGCAAAGAGATAAGGGGAAAATGATAATAGGTTATAATGCCCAAATTGCTGTTGATGAGCAAAAGCAGATGATTATTTATGAAAATGTAATTTCAGAAAATACCGATCACCAGCAAACAGTGCCTATTGTCAGAGAAATTCTAAAGCTACAGAAAAATCTTGACCTGAATGACAAGAAGACTAAATTTATTTTTGATTCAGGTTATGCCGGTGAAGAAAACTTAGAAGAACTGGAAGATGCTGATTTATACTTGCCGGACAATGAATTTGCTGGTTTAAGAAATAAAGAACTTAAAACTGAAATTGAATCATCAGAAACATTGGAATTCAAGTATAATAGGAAGCAAAATAATTTTCTCTGTCCTGCAAATAATACTTTAGAATACAAGCGAGATACTAAGACAAAAAATACGGAGTATGCTTATTACTCTGCAAAAGGCTGCAAGGGATGTTCACTTGCAGCAAAGTGTCTTAGCAAGTCTGCCAAATCAAAATATTTCAAGGTAAGAAAATCTTATCTGAAAAATATAAAAATTAAAAAAGTTTATCCTCCGGGTAAAGGCCCTAAGATTCATTATGGCCCTTTAACTTTGGCGATGAGAGAAAAATTAAGAACAGAGATGGGTAAAAATATATTTTCCATTAGAGGTTATATTGTCGAGGGCGTTTTTGGCTGTATAAAAGTAGCCAGAAATGGTTCAAGATTTTTTCGCATAGGTATCAATAAAGTCCGTAATGAATGGACTGAGCGATGTATTGCGCATAATATTGCCAAACTTTTAGATTTTAGATTGCATGAGACGTAGTATGTATTTAAATAACAATAAAAATTTATACAATCTTTCAAAACAAAACAGATCTGCAAAAAAAGGAGTTTGAATTATAGCCAATACGGGTTTAGAAAATACAGGTTTTTAGATTTTCAACACCTTGTTAAGGTATCAGCTGTTTAATATTGTAATAATATTTTCGTGAAGATTTTTTGACGCCGCTACAATGCTTTTAGCTTCAACGGGAGTATTACCCTGGTAATCGGTTATAATACCACCCGCGCCCTGAATAACGGGTATTAAGGCTGTTATATCCCAAACCGACATAATAGGATCAATCATAACATCGGCTTTACCTTTTGTTAAAAGATAATAACCGCAGCAATCACCCCATGTGCGCGAATAATTTACCCGGCGGCATAAATTTAAGAAATTATTCAAATTTTGATGTCTTTCAATATCTATTAAGTTGGTATATAGCAAAACCGACTCTTCTAATTTTGATGTATTTGAAATTTGAACAGGTTTATCGTTTATAAATGTTTTTTTATTATCGCCTATAGCCAATTCATCAAGAAGAGGCATATGTATGGCCCCCAAAACAGGAATTTTGTTTTTTGTTAAGGCAATGAGTGTACCAAAAAGAGGAATGCCCGCTATAAAAGATTTTGTACCGTCAATAGGGTCTATTATCCATTGATATTCAGCGTTTGTATTTGATGTACCGAATTCTTCGCCAATAATACCATGATCGGGAAATTGTTTTTCAATTTGTTTTCGTATTTCTTCTTCGGCTTTTTTATCGGCTATAGTTACAGGTGAATTATCTTTTTTAATTTCTACCGAAATTTGAGTTTTAAAATAATCTTTTATTATTTTAGAACTTGTTTTAGTTAATTCTTTAAAAAAAGAGTTAAATTCTACATAGTAGTCCATATTTTTTTTAGCAAACATTTTTACTTATTACACAATGTCAAATACTTACTATATTAAAAATTCTTTCAGTAAAAAAATCCTTTTTTTGATTGACGCTAAAGACTGCAATATTATTTTGTAAAGCAAATATTATTTAATTATTATTAAGTGTTCAAAAATTAAATGAAAGTCGAGCAAAGAGAAAAAAATGGTGTTATAATTTTAGATATTCAAGGTGAAATAGATTTATATAATGCACCTGAGATTAAAGAAGTTATGCAAAGATGTATTGACGCGAAACAATTTAAAATAGTTGTCAATCTCGAGAAAGTTTCTTATATTGATTCTTCAGGTATAGGAGCTTTAATTTCAGGGTTTTCAACACTAAAAAAATATGAAGGCGGTTTAAAACTTGTCAATGTATATGCCTCTGTAAAAAAAGTCTTTGAACTTACAAAATTAACATCTTTTTTTGAAATATATGAATCAGAAGATGAAGCAATAACAAATTTTGCATAAATAAGAATTAATCTAAAGAAATTAAATAAAAAAATTTAAAATGGAGATAAAGAATATGAAAAAGATATTATTAAGTATAATATTAATTTTAATTATAGCATATTGCGGTGGAGAGTCAATGCCCCTTGAAGAAATGTCTTTGGCAAAGCATAAGATATCAAAAGCCGAAAGCGTTAAGGCCGACAAATATGCCCCTGGATATTACAGAAGCGCCATAGATGAATTGAAAAAATCTCATGGTAAAGTAACAGAAGATAATATGGCAGAGGCAAAAAATCATGCGCTTGAGGCTCAAAAATTTGCCGATCAGGCATTTGAAAAAGCGGCCCCCGCATTGGCAGAGGCAACAAAAAAAGAAGCAGAAGCAGCTATTCAAGAAGCAGAAAAAGCATTTGCCGAAGAATTTGCCGCGGCAGAGCTTGAGAATGCTAAAAAATTATTGGCTGAAGGTGATGAATTATTTGGTAAAAAAGATTTTATAAACGCATATCAAAAGTTTGAAGCTTCAAGAGAAGAGGCAGTAAAAGCAAGAAATATAGCAGAATCACAGGCAGAAATAATGAAAAGAAATATCGCTGAAATTGAAGATACTATTAATGAAGCGGTAAAATATGGAGCGGAACAATCTGCTCCTGATGCTTTAAAAAATGCCAGAGAAAAACTTGAATTGGCTAAAGAAGCCGTAGAGGGCTTAAATTTAAAAGACGCAGCGGCGTATATTGATGAAGCGGCGGCAAGCGCGCGACAAGCATTAATGATAGGTCATAAAGACTGGGCCAGCAAGCTTTTAATTCAAGCTGAAGCAGCTATAAAAACAGCACAGGAAAAAATAGATAAATTAAATAAAAGTGCCGAAGACAAAAAAATAAAAAAGTTTTTTGAAACAGATGTTGAGGCTCAGGCAGCTTTAAATTCTATGAATGAAACGATGGAAGCGGCGCAAAATTCTTATGATTTAGCCAGACAGTCTCTTGAAAACGAAGCCTATGAAGATTCAGTAAATCAATCTGAAGAGGCTATTAGGCTGGCAAAAATAATTGAAGATCAAATACCGCAATTAATAGCGATGGCTTCGCGCGGCAAAGGCTCTGAGGTTCAAACCGTGCCGGTAACTACAAAAGAAGGCTGGAAAACATATAAAGTACGATTAATTCCTAATAAAAGAGACTGTTTATGGAGAATTGCTGAGTATGATTTTATATATGACAACCCTTTATTATGGCCCAAAATCTATAAAGCAAATAAAGCGCAAATTAAAAATCCAGATTTAATATTCCCCGGTCAAATATTTGATATTCCGCCCAAAGATGGTGCCGCGGTCAAACCAAAAATAATGGAAACAAATGAAGAAACAGTAGGATCAGAACAACTAGATGTTAAACCGCCAGCGATTACAGAAGAAAATGAAGAAGTAAAAACAGAAGGGGCTCCTGCTGAAGAGATTAAGAATATAGAAAAAGAAGAGCCTGCTATTGAGAAGCCGGCAGACGAACAATCGGCAGAAGATGAACCTCCTGTTGAAGAAATTATTAATTTAGAAGTAGAGGAACCGGCTATTGAACTTCCGGCTGAAGAAGAACAACCAGCAGAAGATGACTCTCCTGTTGAAATTGAGCAGGATAATTCTTCAGATAACGAGATGAATGAACAACTAAATGAAGAAGAAGCTCCGGCTGTAGAATGAAAATAAAGATATCTTTACGTAAGATATTTTCATAAAGATATAATATAAATATTAATTAAATCATAAACTCTATAGCTGTTTTGACAGCTAATAAATAATAGTGTTTTAAATAAAAAAGATAGTATGATAGTAAATAAAGGCTGGTAAAATATGTCTGAAAAAAAAGAAGTAAGTGAATTTAATTTAACTCAAACGATTGATTCATCAAAAAATATGCAAAGTAAGATTAAATTAAAAAACAAGAACAAAAATGATAAAATAGAAAATGAAATAAATAACATGAAAGAAGAGGTATCGATGAGCCCAAAAACCAATGATGTAAAAAAAGAAACAGATAACAAAGAGAAAGTTTATAAAGAAGAAAAAAAGAATATAGTTGTAAATCATAAGCTTGAAATTAAAGAAATAAAACAAAAAAATATGATAGAGTTACAGCAATTAGCTGAAAGCTTAGGTATAGAAAATCCAGGTGAACTTAAAAAGCCGGCCCTTATTTTTGCCATTTTGCAGGCAGAATCTCAAACAGAAGGTCAGGTATATGGTGAAGGAACTCTTGAAATACTCCCTGATGGATACGGCTTCTTGCGTTCCAGTAATTATAATTATCTAGCGGGTCCTGATGATATATACGTTAGTCCCTCGCAAATAAGAATGTTTAATTTAAGAAAGGGCGACACAATATACGGACAAATACGTCCGCCAAAAGATAATGAAAGATTTTTTGCCATATTAAAAATAGAGTCTGTTAACGGAGAAGGAGTTTCTAACGCGCAAAAACGAATACATTTTGATAACCTAACTCCGTTGTATCCTGAACAAAGAATTAGTTTAGAAACAATGCCCAATAAGTTTACTACAAGAATAGTAGATTTAATGACCCCAATAGGAAAAGGACAGCGCGGATTGATAGTAGCACCGCCGAGAACAGGTAAAACCATGCTTCTTCAGGATGTTGCTAACGCGATAACAACCAATGATCCTGATATTTCTCTGATTGTTTTATTAATTGATGAAAGACCAGAAGAAGTAACTGACATGGCCCGTAATGTTAGGGGCGAGGTAATTTCTTCAACTTTTGATGAACCGGCGAGCAGACATGTTCAGGTAGCTGAAATGGTGATTGAAAAAGCAAAAAGACTGGTTGAACATAAGAAAGACGTGGTTATTTTATTAGATTCTATAACAAGGCTCGCCCGTGCCTATAATCAGGTTATTCCTTCATCGGGAAAAGTTTTATCGGGTGGTGTTGACTCAAACGCTCTTCATAAACCAAAAAGATTTTTTGGAGCAGCACGAAATATTGAAGAAGGGGGAAGTCTTACAATAATAGCTACCGCCTTAATTGACACAGGGTCAAAAATGGATGAAGTTATCTTTGAAGAATTTAAGGGTACCGGTAATATGGAAATTGTTCTTGATAGAAAACTTGTTGAAAAAAGAATTTTCCCGGCTATTGATATTAATAAATCGGGCACTAGAAAAGAAGAGTTATTGATAGACAGTGAAGATTTAAATAGAATTTGGATATTAAGAAAAGTTTTTTCACCCTTGTCGCCAGTAGAAACAATGGAACTTATTCTTGAAAAGATGAGGGGAACAAAAAGTAATAAATTATTTTTAGACAGTATGAATGTGGCGAATTCTTAAGAAACAAAAGCCAGTTGAATTTAGTTTTTTATTTTTCTTGTTTGTTCTTTCGTGTTCAACCGTTCAGCATAATTATTTAGAAGAAACAGCGGTAAATTATACAAAAACAGGTTTTATTTCAGAGGATATTTTTCAAGTTGTATGCTCTCTTCAGTATGAAGAACATAAAGAATTAAATGAAAATGAAAAAAGAAAGTTATTCTTAGAAAACTGCCGTAAAAAAATAGTTGTTGAACTTATTGTACAAAAAATAAAATATGATTTTAATTCTGAATTTTATCTTAATAAACCTAAAAATTCTTCCAATGTGTCCATAGAAACAAAATGGGATGAAGAAAATGTAAATCTTCTTCTAAATCATTATTCAGATATTCTTCCCGGTTATTTGGTTTACGAAACATATATAGACGGGAATTATACAGGAACATATAGAATATCATCTGAAAATTTAATAGAAAAAGTAAGCAAAAGAGAGATGCCTTTTGCCTTTGAAGTTGAATACTAGTTTTCAAAATAAATAAATCCCTTGTTTAAAGATTATTAAGAAGACTAATGGTTTATTCCGATAATAAACTAAAATGCGAAAAGCCGGTAAAACGATACGATCAAAAAAACAAGAATCAAGCGTGGTGCCTGTATTATTTACACTAGGCATTATAGGCTGGGGATTTTTTGCTATTGATAGGCTTACGAAACCTTTGGCGGTTAGTGCTAAAGATGATATGATAGCTATTCAAGAAGAAGAGCCTAAAAGTTTTAGAAGTTATTCCAATGAAAGAAATACCAATAATTTTACAGAGAAAATAAAAAACTGGGCCAAAAAGCTGGTTGAGGCCAAAAACCAGGAATTAAATTCAAAAAGTAATAAATTAAAAGAAAATCAGAATATTCCGGTAATATCTGAAACAAAGTTATCAAAAAGTTTAGAAAAAAATAATATTTCTGATCTCAATATAGAACAAGATACTTTTGATATTCAAATAGAAGAAGATGCTGATTTTGACAGTGAGAATAATTTAGAAAATATTGAAAATTTTGATAATATTAATAATAATATACATGAAAAGATAAAAAAAATAATAAAACTATATTATTTTGAATATAAGAATGATAAGTTGTCATTTTATCAAATAGAACGAAAAATTGAAAATAAAGATGATAATCTATTATATAAAAAAACCTTTGAAGCTCTATTGGCCGGTCCTTCGCAAAATGAGCTTTCTAAAGAGCATATTAACTCTTTTTTAAATACGCCTAAAATATTAAATGTATGCAAAGAAAATAATATTTTAATATTAGATTTTGATGAAAATTTTGGATCAGGTTTGAGTTTCGAAATGTTGAAGTATCAAATTTCTCAGTTATTAAAAACAGCCATACAATTTAAAGGCATTGATTCAATACAAATAAAAATAAAAGGTAAGCAGGTAAATCATTTAGAAGGTGATGGATTAATTTTACCTTCAGTTATTAAAGAAGAAAACTGGCTTATCTGATTTTATATTGAAGAAATGAAAATAGAATCATTTCATAATAACAATAAAGCTTATTATTTTTTAACAAGTTTAATAATACCAAGACCTATAGCGTTTATTACAACAATAAATAGTAATAAAACTGTAAACGCTGCTCCTTTTAGTTATTTTAGTCCTCTATCGTCTGATCCGATATTAATTTCTGTATCTATCTATAATAAAGCCAATGGAGAAAAAAAAGACACACTTAAAAATATAATAGATTCAGGTGAATTTTGTATTAATATGGTAAATGAACTGATGAGTGAAGATATGACTATTTGCGGCGCTGGTTTTCCCTATGGCATTTCTGAGCTTGATTACACAAATCTTCATACTGTGTCGTGTGACAAAATTCAAGGAGTTAGAATAAAAGAAGCACCGGCAAGCCTTGAAATAAAATTGAAAAAGATTATAAATGATTTAGGTGAAGATTTTTCGGTGGTAATAGGAGAGGTGAAAGTTATTCATGTAAATGATGATATTATTGATACAAAAACAGGCAATATTGATGCTAAAAAATCCCGTATTATAGGCCGTTTGGGCGGTAATCAGTATCTAAATATAGAAAATATATTTTCTATTGAACGTAAAGCCTGTTCAGAGTATATTAAAAGGAAAAATTTATGAGTCATATATTTTTACGTCAAAAGCTTGAAAATCAAAAACAAAAAACAGTATTTCAAAAGATAACAAGAGTTGTTGTAATTATTTTTCCTTTATTGTTTTTTTTAGCTTCTATTTATTTGGTTTTTGTAAAAATTCAGCAGGGCCCTCTCGTTGAAATTGAAAATGAACTGAACAATCAAAACTGGATGCGAGTTATATCACTGGTTGAAGAATATTTAAAAGAAGAAACGCTTTCAAGAAAACATTTGTTAGTATATGGGAGTATTGCAGAATACGCTTTAGCCGAAGAAAATCCTGATTATAAAGATGAAAAGTATATGAATATTTTAATAATAGAAGATTCAACCCGCATTTTTTTAAATGAAAGTTATCTTCAAAAACTGGAAAAATTTTCTTATTCAAAAAATTTTCTTAAATTATTATGCCGATATAACTATTTTTTTCCGGGGGGATTAGCAGATAATAAAGTTACGAATTTTATTGAAAAAGGCTTTAAAAGCACAGTATATTGGAATAAGGCAGAAATTTCTTGTTATGAAAATATCTTTCAAAACAATAAAGATATATTTCAAGATAAAATCAAACAAATTAACGCAGATAATGTAAACATTCGCTTAAAACCTTCTTTAGATTCAGAAATTTTAAGTCAAATAAAAAGAGGTGCTAACATAATTATTAGAGAAGAGGGGCCATCTATGACAATTGATAATAAAACAAATAAATGGTTTTTTGTTTTAACCGAAAATTCTGACCAAGGATGGATTTTCGGCTCATTTATTTCAGATTAAGGCAAAGCTGAGCGGTTTGATTGACCTTTTTCAAGAAGCTTCCAGGGGTTTTTAGACACTTCTTTAGTAAAGCTGTCAAGAGTTTTTGCCGTAGAACCTATATTTCTCATAATTTCAAGCATTTCGCCCTGTGATGAATCAAGAAGATTGTTTACCTTCATAATAGATTTGTTTAAATTTGTCAGCAAAAACTTAATGTCATTTTTACTGTCGCCTGCCACATTGCCAAAAATAGAGACCATTTGACTTATGTTATTTATTAAGCCTGAAAGTTGTTTTACCATTTGATCTAAATTAACAACATTTAAAGCAAAAAGAGTTTCTCCGGGTTTAAGTTGATTGGTTTCTTCATGCGAAGGAAAAATTTCTAATATAGTATCGCCAATAACATTTTGAGTGGTAATATTTATTTTAGTACCCCTATATAAAATAAGACTACTGTCTACATTGATAATTGATTTAAAATAAATATCAGAACCAAAAATAGGTATAACTTCTGTTACTTCGCCGACTGTATAATTTTTTACTTTAATAGGCGTACCTTTTTTAACTCCCGCTAATTTTTCCATTCGCACTACATATTCAGTTCTATTCTCTTTTAATGAATACCCCAGCATTAAAAATAGGGTGGCGAAAGCTAATGTTGTGCCTATAATAATAAACAAACCTGTAAATATATCATCTTTTTGAAATTTCATATTTCTACCTCGTGAGAAATTTTCATGGGACCTTGAAGTGGACTGTATAAATATTGTTCGACATAGGGATTTTGGCTGAATTTTAATTCATCTTCACTGCCGTAAAACATAATTTCTCCTTCATGCATTAAAATATAAGAAGCATTTAAGCCGAAAAATTGTTTGGGATTATAAGCGGTAATAATAAAAGACACACTGAAATTTTCAATTTCTTCTTTAATAAATTTAATAAAATTTGCTGTTTCTAAAGGGCATTGAGCATTTAAAGCGTCTTCTATTAATACTAACTGTGGTTTTGTAATAACAGCTCTGGCAAAGGCGGTTTTTAATTTTTCACTATAACTTAAAAGCTGGGGTCTAAGGTCTGCCTTTTCTGTAATTGAATATTTTTTTAAATAACGGGATACCAAAGACTGCAGACCAGATTCATTTAATACAGTATGATATCTCAATGGCAATAGTATATTTTCGCGTACTGAAAGGTTATTAATCAATCCAAAATTTTGCGATATAAACCCAATGCAGGTTCGCATTGACTCTACAAAATCTTCAGCTTCAGAATCTAAAGATTTACCCCAAATTTGCACCAGACCGCTTTGGGCTTTTTTTTTAGCGATAATTAAATCTATAATAGTTTCTTTACCGCTATTTTCAGGGCCGAAAATTATTAGACTTTTGCCCGCAGGAACGTTGAAACTGATGTCTTTTAGTGAAATATTATTATTTTTTTCAAAATAAAAAACATTTTCAAAAGAAACGGTCATTGCTTTTTTACCTTCGTCTATTATAGAGGCCATAAATTCATAGCAGGGTATTCCTCTTAGTCTAAAGCCTTTCTTTTCTAGTCTTTGCCTGAAAAACCGCATATTATTTAAGATATAGCTTATTATATGAAATTAATCTGTCAAGGTAATTTTTACTGTACGATATGTAAAAAAAAATAGTTTAAGTAATATACCTAAAAATAAAAGAGGAAGTCTTATGAAAAGAAAATTCATTATATCTATGGTATTAATAGCAGTTTTATTAAAAAATATTTACGCTGTTAATGAAAATGACGACATTAAAAAACTAACGAAACAATATATAGAATACAATAAAACAATAGAATTAAATCAAGAGCAAAAGAAAATAAAGAAAAACGCGCTGACAAAAATTCCAGCTCCCTGCTGTAGCGAAAATACGATTGAAACATGCTGCTGTCCATGCAATTTGGCAAAAAGCGTATGGGGGCTTTCAAAATATTTAATTGCTAAGAAAAATTACAATGAAGAGCAGTTAAAAAAAGCGGTTTTAGAATGGATAAAACGGGTAAATCCAGAAGGTTATGAAGGCACCTCTTGCAAAACCGGAAAATGTGATCTGCCTTTTAAGCATGACGGGTGCGGGGGCATGAAAGAAAAAAAATTAAAATTTTAGCTTTTTATTTCCATTTATAAGACATATTTAAACGATAGCTTCTTCTGCCGCCTGTTTCTAAGGCGTCTCTGTATTTTTCTGAAGAAAGTGTATATTCATAAAGTTCAGCGCGTGAATCAAGAAGATTATAAATATCAAGGGATACGGTAAATTCTTTATCTTTAAAAACATGATCATATGCTAATCTTACATCCCATGAAAGAGCATAAGTAAAACGGGGCATACCCACCGGAGGATTCGATCTGTTTTTATTTTGAATTAATACCGGTCCTTCGGTTAAACCTTCAACAATAAGCAGTTCTCCAAAGGGCTGGCCGTCTCTATATCTCAAAATATTTGACCAAAGAAATTGCTTAAAGAATTTTGCTCCAAACAGAAGATGGCCGGTGTAACCTCTGTCGAAATCTACTCTGGCGAGAGTGTTTAACTGTTTGTTTTTATTGGCGCTTGATTCATCAAACTGTCCCATGTCGTTATAATCATAACCGTTACCCATAATTGTTTTAGCCTGAGCATAATAACCGCCAATGCTTATTTGAATAAACCACGGAGAATTGGAATCATATTTCTTGAGTATTTGAGTTTCTGCTGCCGCGTAATATCCGTTTTCAGAAGAATTTGTTAATTGAAATATTTCATTGCCAAAAGAGTTTATGTCACGGTTGTAAAGATACCCAATTTCAGAATCTGATCTTGTTATTTTACTGTAGCCGCTGTTTACGCTTGAGTCGTAATCTACAAAATATAAACCGGTAAAACGCTTGGCGTGAACTGAAAAAAAATAGCGCCAGTATTTTAAAAAATCATATGATATTCCTGTATATATTTCTTCACGCGAAGGATATGAAAGGTTATTATTTTTCACATGGTATAAACCGCCGGTTTTAGAAAGTACATTGCCAGCCTCATTTTTTTCGGGAACATCATTGCCGTTATCGTTCCAATTATATCGAGCGCCTGAAAGACTTTTTTTGTTTAAGAAAGAAACTTCTTCAAGCGTAAGAGGTATGGCGTCATGCTGTAAACCAGAGAAAAGATGTAGATTTTTTGTTAAAAAATAATTAAGTGATAGAGAAGCGTTTGGTTCTATACGAAAAATAGAAAAATTGAAATTAGAGAAAGCGGTTTCTGACTGCAAACCAGCTGTAAGTTGAATATCCGCTTTTTTAAATTTTTGCTCTAAAATAATTGAAGAATATAATTTTATTATCTCTTGATGATAAGGGTTATTTGTTTCAAAAATTGTTATGTCAAGTGGCTGGCCGTAATAAGTTCGCGCCAATATATTATTATTAAAGGTTTGTTTTACATGTGAGCCCTCTATTCTTAAGCTGTTTTCAGAAGAGAGGGCAAATGATAAAAGTTTATTAAAGTCAAGCAGGTTATAGTGGAACTCACTGAACCATGAATTTTTTGTTTCTGGCGTAAGATTTTTGTAAAAAAGAGCTTTTTCAAAAAGATCGATTACCATAGAATCTTTTGAATTTTGCGTTAAATCATTTTGTATAAAACCGGCAGAAAATAGATAATAATTATTTTGGTTTGAGTCTTTTGGTTTATAAAATTGAATTAAAAGAGCGTTAGAATTTTCTTTTAATGAGTTTTCGTCGTTATGGCCGGTCTCTATGCCGTAGTGATCACGCTGTATATTTTGATAATATAGCGCCATATCTTTATTTTCTGAAAGCTGGTGTGAAAAATATAATGTATTACGATAACCGTTTTCATAATCATCAAGATTTAAAAAGGTTCTGTTGTGATAAATGCTTTCATAAAAAATTCGCGCTTTTTTTTCATTTATGCCTTCAAAAGAATAATCAAAAGCAGTTTCAAGTGAAGGTCCAAAACGTCTGGTTTTTTCAGCCGCCCCCCATTCTTGCGCGGGTTCACGATCAAATTCAGAAGGCATCCATGTAGGTCCGCCTATGTGTCCCGGGTTCGAAAGATATAATTTTCCTGATTTTTCCTGGGCAGTGTTTACCTGCCAATTGTATCCATGATCTTTTCTATACGATCGCAGTTGAGAATTCACCTGAAATGAATTAAACAAATGTTCCGGCATGTAAATAAGAGGTTTGCCCGGCATGCCGGGGTTAGAAATATTCATGCTGTTAATATAATATTTTTGCCATTTTACCGATTCACCGTGCGTGTTTATTGTTACAGGTTCAAGAAGCGAAAATCCCGCTGTGTCTGGGTTTGAAAGAATGGCACCGGGATATACATACTCAAGAAAAGAGCCAAAGTGGCTCGTGTTTGGCAGCATTTCAAAAGTTTCAGGTGAAAAAATAGGATTAATAAGGGACCAGTTTACATATTCTATGTTTTCAATTTGCATATTGCTTTCATTAGTAACCAAATTTTCTTCTGTACCTGCCTGTTCCTGCGCGGTTAATTTAAAAAATGATAAAATAAAAAATAGAAACAAAATATTTTTACGGAACATTAAAGTCGTTTTCCTTTGTGGTTATAGTTTCTGAACTTTCATATAAATTATTTAAGTTGTAATCATATACGCATGTTTCATGATAACTGCCAGAGATAAGAAAATTGTTTTTAATTGTTCCATTACTATTCAGAACAAAAGCGGGAAACCAGTCAGTTAAAAAAGCCGATTTATCAGCAAGCTCAGGATATTCAGGTATATTATTTCTATTATAAATGTTCCATATTGGTTTATCGGCCGGTGTATAAACACAAATTTTTTGACCGCTTTCAGGTGTTAAATTATCAAAAGGTAATACCTCTATTAAAGTATCAGGTATACATGAAATATCTTCACGGGTTACATTTTCCAGCGTATTTAATGTTACGGTTTGGTAAATACCAAAATCAAAAGTATCTATTTCATCATTTTGATTTTGATCGACATACAATAAAAAAGAAACGGTTTGAGTATACTGAGTTAGAGAAAGACTTTTTAATAAACCGCCCTCGGTATTCGTAAAAATAGGATAAGATGAAGGATACAAAAAGGCGCCTTTAGAATCCCAGTAGCGGATAAAAACTTTTGACGAAGCGGAGCAGCCTGTAAGATTTAAAACTAATATTGGCCTTTCATCATAAAGTTCGCTGTCTTCAGGAGGATTTGGATCGTAGTAGCAGAGCATTGCGCAAAAAATAAAAGCAAAAATATATATTTTTTTTATTTTTGACATTTTAAAAAAGAAAAAAATCTTTCTGCATTAAATTGTTAAGAAACATACCGGCAACTTATATTTATAGCAGAAGTTGAAAAATTAAACAATAAGCAGATTATGAAAACCGAAAGGCCGTAAAAGTATTTGAAAATTCGTCTTCATCTTGATTGTACCCTTTTTGAAGAATTTCTTTTACCATATTTTGTATTTCAAAGGCAAGAGACATTCCCCGGCCGCCCCATCCGGCTGCCCAAAAAAGATTTTTTATATTAGGATCAAAACCAATAACCGGTTTACTGTCAAGAGCAAAAGTGCGTAGGCATGCCCATGACCTTCGTATCTGGTATTCTTCTAGAAAAGAAAAAACCGATAAAATTTTCTCTTGAAATATTTCTGTTTCATTACTATCGGCCGTATAATCATCAGGTTCAACGGGAGTTTCATCACAGTGTGAAGCTAAAATTTCGTTCAGCTCTGGCCGTATGTACGCGTCAGAGGTTTCGTCCCAAATTACGGGAATATCGGGAATTTTATTTTTTCTGGGCTGCAGTAAAAATAAATGTCTTTTATGGGCTATTATAGGAACAGAGGTATCTGCATTTTTATGAATAATATGGGCTGCCCATGAACCCGCGGCGTTAATAATAATATCCTCTTTCTTCACGGGGATGGATTTATTTTTTGCGTTGTTTTGAAATTCAATGAATTGAATAAATCCGTTTTTTGTTTCAATTTTTGACAATTCATGCTCATAAAAAATTTCAATATTATTTTTAAGTATTTTTTTTATGAAATATGTTTGAATATTATGAATATCAAGTATACCGTTTGAAGGTATAAATATTCCAGAAAAGCTGATTTTGTTTGGCAAATTTATGGTTTTTTCTTTTGGCATAAAAATCTTTGCTTCAGGAAACTCTTTTAAAAAATCGTCGTCAAAATAATCAATTTCCATTGGTTTTATTAGTATACCTGTTTGCTTAATAAATTCAGACGGCGCTTTTTCAGTTTTTAGCATATTTAGTATACTTTTTTTAACTAGAAGAGAAAGAGAAGGGTCGGGCTCATATGTTCTGGCAATAGCGGCGTTTCGTGAAGAAGCATACATGCAGGGCAGTTTTTCTTTTTCCCAAAGATAAACTTTATATTTGCTGTTTGAAAGACCAGCTGCTGTTGAAAGTCCTGCAATGCCCGCGCCTATTATATGAATATTCAATTTATTTATCCTTTAATTATTATCAGTATAAATATTTTTAACAATATGTAAATATTTTAAGACTATATAGATGAAAAAATACATTTTAGATCGTATTATATATAATATGAGAGACTTAAGTAAAAAATTAGGCTTAAATAGGATAATTAGTGCGTATTTTTTAAATTTTTTTATTGACGCCAAACATTCTGTTATCATATTAAAAACAGCCGATAATAAAAAATATATGTATAATATAATATTAAGGATTTTATATGTTTGATTTTACAAATAGAGTAAAGAAAATAATCAATGAATATGCTCCCAAAGAAGCAAAGCGTATGGGACATGAATATCTAGGGCCAGAGCATATTTTATTAGGTGTTCTTCGCGCTACAGATTCAATAGCCGTAAAAATTCTTCAAAATTTAAATGTTGAAATTGAAGAGCTTAAAAAAGAATTAGAAAGAAGGTGTGAACAAGACGCTACAACTTTACTGGTAGAACCGGGTAATAAAGATAGAATTCAGCGGGTTCTTGAATATTCACGTGACGAAGCAAGAAAAATGCGCCACAGTTATGTGGGTTCTGAGCATTTATTAATGGCGCTACTTAGAGATTCAACATCTATAGCGGCTGCTTCTTTAGCTTCTTTTTCGATAACATACCAGGTAATTAAAAATGAGTTAAACCAGACACTTGGCTTGCCGCAAAGCGGCCCAACAAATTACCGCGCGCAGCAGCCTTCTCAAAAAGAAACGTTAAAAAATCCCATGCTTGAAGAATATGCCAGAAATTTAACTAAAATGGCAAAAGAAAAACTTATTGATCCTATCATAGGCAGAGACAAAGAAATTGAAAGGGTCATTCAGGTATTATCCAGAAAAACTAAAAATAATCCTATTTTAATTGGCGAAGCGGGGGTAGGTAAAACTGCTATTGTAGAGGGCCTGGCCCAGAGAATTTTGAAAAAAAGTATTCCCGAATCACTATTTGATAAGGTAGTATACGCCTTAGACGTAGCGGCTTTAATTGCAGGCACAAAATATCGTGGTGAATTTGAAGACAGAATAAAAAAAATAATGAAAGAAGTTAAATCTAATAAGAATATTATTCTTTTTATAGATGAAGTACATACAATCATAGGGGCTGGTGCTGCCGAAGGTGCGGTAGACGCGGCGAATATATTAAAACCCGCTCTGGCCCGTGGAGAAATTCAATGTGTGGGGGCTACTACCTTAAAAGAATACAAAAAATATATTGAAAGAGATACAGCTCTTGAAAGAAGATTTCAAAGTGTAATGGTTGAAGAACCTTCTATGGAAGATACAATAAGAATTATTTCGGGATTAAGAAAGGCTTATGAAGAACATCATAACGTAGTGTATTCAAAAGAGGCGGTAAAATCGGCAGTAAGACTTTCAAACCGATTTATAACCGATAGATATCTTCCCGATAAAGCTATTGATTTAATTGACGAGGCAGGCGCGAGAATAAGACTTAAAAGCTTTGTTATGCCTGATGACATAAAAGTAAAAGAAAAAGAATATTCTGATTTAAATAAGCAGAAAAATAATATGGTAAAACTTCAGGAATATGAAAAAGCTGCTTCATTAAGAGATAATATAGTAAACTTAAAACAAGAAATTTTAGATAAAACAGGAAAATGGCGCGAAGAACAAAAAGAAAAAGTTCTCATTATTACAGAAGAAGATATTATTACAGTTGTTTCAGACTGGACAGGTATACCGTTGCAGCAGCTTAAAGTAAATGAAAGTGAAAAACTTTTAAAAATGGAAGAAGAATTACAGCAAAGAATTATAG
This sequence comes from Spirochaetia bacterium, assembly GCA_029880285.1. Classification (GTDB taxonomy): domain Bacteria; phylum Spirochaetota; class Leptospiria; order Turneriellales; family JAOUOS01; genus JAOUOS01. The sequence goes on along the minus strand of JAOUOS010000010.1, from coordinate 14,371 downwards.
GCCAAGAAAAAGCTATTTCGTCTATTTCTAGAGCGGTAAGACGATCAAGAACCGGATTTAAGCCTGAAAAAAAACCCATTGGCTCTTTTATTTTTATTGGACCAAGCGGAGTAGGTAAAACAGAAACGGGTAAAGCGTTAGCCGAGTATATGTTTGGCGATGAAGAAGCTTTAATTCGCTTTGACATGAGCGAATATATGGAAATGCACTCTGTTTCGAAATTTATTGGTTCGCCTCCCGGTTATGTGGGATACGAAGAAGGCGGTTTATTAACAGAAGCCGTAAAAAGACATCCGTATTCAATATTATTATTTGATGAAATTGAAAAAGCGCATCCAGAAATTCAAAATATTTTGCTTCAAATTTTAGATGAAGGCGAACTTACAGATAATATGGGTAACCATGTAGACTTTAAAGAAACAATTATTATTATGACATCAAACTTAGGCGCCAGAAGACTTCAAAAAGGAGGCAGACTTGGCTTTGATGAAGCAGGTGATAAAGAAAAATCTAAAAATGACCAAATCATGGACGATTTAAAAAAATATTTTAATCCTGAATTTGTTAACCGTATTGATGAAATAATATTTTTTGAAACGCTTACTTCTGAAAATGTAGAACAAATAGTAGAAAATATTATAGAAGAAATAAATTTGTATATTATACAAAAAGATTTATTTTTGAAATTAAATAAAAATGCCATAAAGTATATTGTTAAAAAAGGATACAATGAGAAAGAAGGCGTAAGACCTTTAAGACGTTTAATTCAAAAAGAAATTGAAGACGAACTGGCAAATCAGGTTCTTGAAGGTAAATTAACAGGATCTGCTGAAATTAGTATTTCGGTTAAAGATGATGAAAAACTTATTTTTAAAAAGAAAGTTTTGTCAAAAGAAAAAATAGAAAAACTTAAAAAAGAATATCTTGTAGAAGAAAAATCTATTGAAGAATACTGGGAAAACGAACACTTTGAAGAAGATGAAACGAAAGACAATGATTTATTTTCAGGAAGTGGTAAGCCCGAATTCGCTTCGGCATGATTGAAACGCATACCCCCGTTTTATTAACAGAATTTTTAGAAAATTCTAATTTTCATAAGAAAAAATCTTGTAAAATCTGGGATGGTACATTGGGTCTTGGCGGTCATTTTGCCGCGTGGTTAAAAAAGAATCCTTCGGCTTTGGGTTATGGTTCTGACTGCGACGCGAAGATGCTTGAGAAAGCAAGGGAGAATCTAAAAAAAAATAATCTTCATGAAAATATTAAATTAAAGCAGGCAAATTACAGCGAAAACCCGTTTGAAAATGAGGGTCCCTTTGATATTATCTTTCTTGATCTTGGTATTTCATCTTTTCATCTTGATTTTTTTGAAAGAGGGGTTAGTTTTCGTTACAATCAGACATTAGACATGAGATTAAATGAAAATGAAGGTATGCCTGTATATAAATGGCTTTCAAAAGCAAGTGAAAATGAAATAAAAACAGTTATACAAAAATACGGCGAAGAAAGATATGCCGCTAAAATCGCCCGAAAAATAAATGAAGCTAAAATAACGGAACCCGTTACGACAACTTTTCAATTAAAAAAAATTTGCGAAAATTGTTACCCCCCCCCTAAACGCGGTGTAATGACTCATACACAAAGAAATCCATCGGTAAAAACATTTCAGGCTTTTAGAATATTTGCGAATAAAGAAATAGCCCATTTAGAAAAGTCATTAACTTTTTTACCCGATATGTTAGAAAAAGAAGGCAGACTAATTATGATAAGCTTTCACTCGCTTGAAGACCGTTTAATAAAGCATGAGTTTATAAGCAGAGAAAAAATCTTTACAGATGATCCTTTCGCTAAAAGTAATTTTGTTTACGGTGATTATAAAATTATTACAAAAAAACCTATCGTTCCTTCAGATGAAGAAATTGAATTAAACTCAAGGGCCAGATCGGCAAAAATGAGAATTTTAGAAAAAATTCGATAAAACAAAAAAATCCGGTGTTTAGAAAAATAATAAAAAAATCAGCGCTTATTCTTTATCATTCTAATATTCACGTTGGATTCATTGCCTACTGTTTTGTAGATTTATCGATAAAGTTTTTTAATATTAATTGCAACCAAAGTCTTATTATGGTAATTTCTTTATCTGCCGTTGCGGCTTATAATACAGACAGGCTTAAATATTTCTTAAAAAAAGATAAAGAAAATATGCCCAGCAGAGTAGATTTTCATCTTAAAAATTCCTGGCTGGCGCCTTTTTTAGTAATTATTTCAAGCGCTTTAATATTATTATTTATTAATAATATTAAACTTTCAATTATCATTTTATACGCCGGTATTTTTATTGCGGTAATCATTTATTTTTTCTTTGTCAATATCAGTTTATATAGCAGCAATAACATTTTTTTTGCCGCATTAAAGCCTTTTTACATAGGTTTTATTTGGAGTGTGATTACTTCATTTGTACCTCTTATTGAAATATATACTAAAAAAAAAGATGCCGTTATTTTACTTTTACTGCATCGATTTTTATTATTTTCAGCAAACGCGCTTTGGTTTGACTTTAAAGATAAAACAGGAGATTTAAAAACAAAAAAACCAAATATACACTTACATATCGGTTTTACACAATATATTTTTATTATTTTGTTATTATGTGTATTAGATATATTTTTGGTATTTTTGGGCGTTAGTAAAAATATACCGGTATTTTTATGGTATGAAACAATTCCTTTAATATTCTATACGCTGCTTTTGCCGCTCGCATTTATTAAAAAAGAATTTTCTGAAAAATTTTATTTAACAGCGGTAGACGGTATTCTTCTTGTACCTTATATTTTTATATTTATTTAACCGGCAAGCGCGCTCGTAGTGAATGAGATATTGTATGTGAATCGGCATATTCTAAAAGAGAACCTGCCGCTAAACCGCTGGCAATTCTGGTTACTTTTATATCAGGTTTATTTTCGAAAAGCTGGGCTATGTAATACGCGGTAGCGTTGCCTTCAATGCTGGGGTTGGTGGCTACAATAATCTCAATGGTTTGTTCATTTTTTAATATACGGTATTTTAGTTCTTCAAAACGTAAATCTTCAGGATTAATACCGTCTAAAGGTGAAAGAACCCCGTTTAAAACATGATACAATCCGCGGTATTCACCCGTATTTTCAATAATAAATATATCAGAAGGTTGTTCAACTACGCAAATACTGGTTTTATCGCGTGAGTGATTATCACATATCTGGCATTCTTTATTTCTTGTTTTAATGCCTCCGCATGTGTCGCAGTAAGATAAATGCTCTTTAAGTTTTAATATACTGCCCGTTAAATGATTTATTTTTTCAGAAGGCTGGCGCAAAAGATGAAAAATAATTCTTGAAGCCGATTTCTTGCCTATACCGGGTAATGAAGCTATTTGTTCTATGGCATAAGACAATTCAGCAGGTATCATAACCCAAGTCCGGGAATATTTATACCTCCCGTCATGCTTTTGGCTTTTTCGGCAATTTCGGCACGTGCTTTTTTTTGCGCTTCACTTACTGCCTGTTTTATTAGTTTGGGCAGTACCTTAATTTCGTCGGGTTCTAAAAGCGAAGTATCAATTTGAAGATCAACCAGCATGGCTTCGCCGTCTACTACAGCTTTTACCGTGCCGCCGCCTGTTTCTGCTTCTACCCGAATGTTAGAAAGCTCTTTTTGAAAGCTTTTAAGATGTTTTTGCGCTTCGCGCATTTTTGAAAACATTTCTGTCATGTCGCCTAGTCCCATAATTTTACCTCTTATTAAACCAGCGTGATATATTTTTTATGAGCGTCAATGAATTTTCGGTTTTTATTATTTATTTAAACAACACAAAACACTTGACAAATTATTAATAATGTGGCAATCTCTTATATGACCACAAAAAGAATTATTCCCTGCCTTGATGTTAAAGACGGCAGGGTTGTTAAAGGCATTAACTTTGTTAATTTACAGGATGCCGGCGATCCGGTTGAAAACGCTCTGGTTTACGACAAAGAAGGCGCCGATGAACTTGTTTTTCTTGATATAACGGCGTCATCAGATAAAAGAAACATTGTTTTAGACCTGGTAAAACATGTTTCTGAAGAAATTTTTATACCCTATTGCGTGGGCGGTGGAATTAGAACCGTTGAAGACATGAGGCTTATTTTAAGCGAAGGAGCCGATAAGGTCGCCTTAAACACAGCCGCGGTTAAAAATCCTGATGTGCTTGAAGAAGGCGCCAGAAGATTTGGTAGCCAGTGCGTTGTATGCGCCGTAGACGCTAAATATAGCGGCAGTATGTTTGAGGTTTATTTGCATGGCGGCAGAACTCCTACGGGTATTGATGCGGTAAAATGGTGCGTAGAGGCTGAAAGAAGAGGCGCGGGAGAGATTTTACTTACCAGTATGGATAAAGATGGCACCAAAGAGGGTTTTGATATAAAGCTTCTTGGCGAAGTTATAAGCCGGGTAAATATTCCCGTGATAGCCTCAGGGGGCGCTGGAACCATGGAACATTTTCTTGAGGCTTTTCAAACGGGGGCCAGCGCCGCGCTGGCTGCATCTATATTTCACTATAAAGAAATAAGCATACCCGATATAAAAAAATATCTACAGGAAAATAATATTCCCGTAAGGCTCTAATAAAGACGATTATTATATAATAACAAAAAAGCATAATGAAAAATCATTTAAATTGTATAAAAAAGATGTTTTGGTTTGCAAAAATAAGCTGCTTAATGCTAATTTTTTCTTTTCAATTTTGTACTTCAACAAAATGGATTAAACCCGGCTTTAAAGACGATGTAAAACCCAAAGAAGAAAAAGAAGAACAAATCATAATTAAAAAAAAGCCCCATGTACCTGTTAAAGAAATTGAAGAAAAAGAGCTTAAAACCAAAGAAGGTTTTGGGGTGGGCTCTGTTGTAAATACTGCGCCCAAAAAAGTAGAAAAAAAAGAAAGCGTGCTGTTTGATAATGACAAAAAAGCCGCGAAAGAGTATGAAAAAAAACCAAAACATCCGGTACATTATTCAGGCAGCCAATTTATTCGAGAAGTAAAAGTACATCCGTACGTAAAAAGAAAAGAACTCGTGCTTTCTATTGCTGGTAACGCCAAAATAAAATATGGCACCACAAATTTAAATGCTCCTTTAATAGAAGTAATTGGCGATAAACAGGAACTCTCACTAACATCTAAAGGTCTTGAAGTAGATGATAAAAAAGAAAAATTTTTCTTAAAGGCAGGGCTGGGAGAATTTAGAAAGTTTGAAGACAGGCTTCTTGTTCAAGATAAACCTTTGGTAATATTTAAAGGTGCCTCAAACGGTAAAGACGTTACTTTAACCGCGAAAGAGATAGAAAGGTTATTTGGACCTAAAATAATAAGAGGATGGGGCAACGTTTCTATTAAAGATGAAGAGTTCCTTTTATTCAGCCAAAAAGCAGTTATGTATGAAGATGAAAAAAAAGTAATTGCCGAAGAAGACCCCAAAATATATCAAAAAGAAAATGTTTTCGCGGCTGATATCATAAGATATTTTATAAATGATAAAAAAGCGTTTCTTGAAAATAATGTTGAGATATTATATGTAAGTTCAGAAAATCATGATGCAGACAAAAAAAATAATAGTAAAGATAAAAAAGAAGGCGAAGGGAAGATTACCACGATAATCAAAAGCAATAAGGCTGAATATGAATTTTCAGATGATAAACCTGAAAATAAAAAAATCATTATGACAGGTGATTTGAATAATTTAATTACCATAGAAAATGAAGATTTTTACACAGAATGTTTAAAAATAACCGCTCTTGGCGAAGGCCCGGATGAAGTAATAGCCGAAAAAAACGTTCAAAGCAAAATAAAACAAAATAACACATTTATATATTCACAGATAGCCTATTTTTATAAAGAACAGAATAAACTAAAAATGAATTCGGCAGAAAATATAAAAGGCGAGCAGATACTGCCGTATATTGAAACATACTCAGATGATAATAAAAAAACGGCGACAGTAACCGCGAATGTTATAGAACGAAATGTAGAAAAGAAAATAATACATGCCAGAGGCAATGTAATTTTAGAATCATACGGCGATTTAAAATCTAATATGATTGATATTAAAAAAGAAGATGATAATAAGCCGGTAATACTTGGCGGTGAATGGGCCGACATGAAAGATGACGAAAAAAAAATAATCCTAAAAGGTAATCCGTATATTATTAACGGCGGCAGTAAAATTTATGCCACAGAAATAGTCGTAGATACAGAAAATAATCAGGTTGAAATAAGCGGAAAAATACGCGGTATTCTTACCAGTGAATAAGAAAGATAAATAAAGGTGCTATGTAAATAGTATATATGAATAAAGATTTTAAAAACAACTTGCCTAAAGAAGAAAAAAAAAATAAAATAGGAATTGTTTTTCAAATAAAAAAATTAACAGAGCTATTATATGCCGAAGAAGAAAGCGCCGCGGATAAAATTAAAAATAGCATAAAAAGAATTATTGTAGTTATTCAAAAATTTATTTACGATGAAGCATTGCTTCGCGCCGCTTCAATAAGCTATTCATTAATTATTAGTTTTATTCCCGCTTTAATTGTGGCGCTTATGATAGGCTCGAATTTTATTCAAAAAGATATGTATTTTATGTACGCTAAAGAATTCCTAAGAAAAGAGAATATTCCCATTGATATAGAGCCCTATATTGAAATTATAAATGAAATGCTTCAAAACGCAGCTACTATTGGAGGTATTGGCATCCTGGTTATTTTATTTTCAGCAACCAGTGTTTTAAGAAATATTGAAAACGCGGTAAATAAAATATGGCGTGTTCAAAAAGAAAGGCCGTTTATTCATAAAATATCGGGTTTTTTAGTGATATCGTTATTGGGCCCTGCTGTAATTGCTGCCGGAATTTCATCGGCAGAGTCTTTTGTATCATCTTATACATCGGCAAATTTAAATGTTACGCGGGTTGTAAACAGCAGACCTGTAATTTTAGGCGAAAAGAGCACATACCTTGAAAAAACTAAATTTAAATTTGAAGAAACTAACATCATTGATAAAATAGATTTTATAAATCAAAAAAATTCTGTAATTTTTGCATCTGATAATAGTTTAGTTTCTGGTTTAGGCATGAACGGTCACTCTTCATTTAAAACAAAAACCTCTACAAAAAATTCTTTCAAAACATCGGGATTAAAAGATATGGCTCAGATTAAGAATGATATTTTTTTAATAACCGATAAAGGTGAGATTTTACACTCTAATGACAATGGTCTTCACTGGAAAATTCAAAAATACTTAAAAAAAGATGTATTTATGTTAACGCCGCTGTTTACCAAAATTAAAATGTTTACCGATAAAACCGGTATAATACTTGGCGGCGGCGGTTTGATACTAAAAACTATAGACGGCGGCAATGTATGGCAGCCGTCTTACATTGAAGATTTAAAGGTAAATTTAAATGATATTAAACAAATAAATGAGTCTTCTTTTATAATCGCGGGTGATTCTTTTACTATTTTAATAAGTAAAGATAAAGGCGAAACTTGGCAGGTATTAAATGAATTAAAGCTTTTAAATTCAAAAGAAAGCTTAAAAAGTATTTTCGTAAATGAAAATAAAATATTTATTTGCGGCGATTTTGGAACTCTTTTAACAAGTGATGATATGGGCCAAAGCTGGCATAAAGAGCATTTAAGCCAAAAGCATTATAATTTAAATAAAATCTATTTTTTAGATAAAAAGAGAGGGTTAATTGCCGGCAGTGAGGGTATGATTTGGCATACAGAAACAGGTGGTAAAATATGGCAGGCGCTAAAATTAAAAGAAAATATAAACTTAAATGATATTGAATATATTACTGCCGAAAAAAAAATTTATGTTTTAGGCGCAGAAGAAAATATATTTTCTGCTGATGAAAAAACATTTTATAATTTTTCACATATACAAAAAACCCCGCTAATTAGATATTTTATTTCTGCGTTATCGTCTATATTTATCCCTTTTGTATCTATTTGGATAATTTTCTTTTTTGTATATAAACTAATTCCCTTTACTGAGGTTAAAAATAAATCTTCAGCTTTAGGGGCTGCGGCTGGTTCTGTTCTTTGGGTTTTATTTCTTCTGTTTTATAAAATATATATTTCATATTTTTCAAAAGTAACTTATGCAGTATACGGCACAATGGCTGCAATACCTTTGGGCCTTTTATTTGTTTATGTTTCAATTGTAATAATGCTGTTAGGCGCCGAGATTGCTTTTTTTGTTCAGTATCCTTATTTGGTAAGATTAAGCAGAAAAAATATTAATATTGAAAATGAAAAAACAGGTTTGTGGTCTGTTTTTAGCGTGTTAAGAAAAATTTATATTGATTTTGAATCAAAGGAAGGCAAAACTAAACAAAGCCGGTTGTTAAAATACTGCGATAATAATTTTAATCAGCTTTCTCAAATATTAATTGTTTTTACCAAATTAAATATAATTCAAAAAATTGAAGATGAATATTTTATTCCTGTTATTTCGCCAAAAAATATTAAAATAAAAAATATCATTGATAATCTTGATTATTCTGATTATATTGTACCAGTAAACACAGAACAGGATAATTTTACAAAAAAAGTAAAACAACTTTTTAATAAAGCCAATAAAAGCAAAGCAGATATATTTAAAAATATTACTTTTGATGATCTATTAAAATAAATCGTTATTTATTAAAATGAAAATTTAACAATAAATTATTATGAAGTTTGCTTTTACGATTCAGTATGATGGTTCTGATTTTTTCGGATTTCAAAGACAAAAAGATTTTCGTTCAGTTCAAGAAGAACTTGAAAAAGCATTTGAAATTATTCTTCGTCAAAAAGTAACGCTTCATGTCGCCGGTAGAACCGATACAGGAGTTCACGCGTTAGGTCAGGTGGTACATTTTCGTATTGAGAACAAAGATTCAATGGTTCATGATCTTAGACGTTTTATATATGCGGTAAATTCTATTTTGCCAAAAGATGTTTCTTTAGTGTATGGCAAGCCGGTATCCAATGATTTTCACGCGCGGTTTTCATGCAAAGGCAGAGATTATATTTACAGAATTTTACACACCCCTTATAGAATGGCTTTTTATGAAAAAAAATCATTTTGGATTCGTAAAAAATTAAATATCAATTTAATGAGAGAAACCTCAAATTATTTATTAGGCGAAAAAGATTTTGCGGCTTTTACCAAGGGAGCATACTTTAAAAATAAAGAGAAAACAATTAGAAGAATAGATAAAATTTCTATTATTGAACACGGTCCTTTTGTTGATTTTTACTACAGCGGTTCGGGGTTTTTACACAATATGATACGCATTGTTACGGGAACTCTTCTTATGGCGGGCAAAGAAGAAATAAGACCCGAAGCGGTAAAAGAAATCTTAAACAATAAAGAAAGAAAAGATGCTGGTCAAACACTGCCTTCTTACGCCTTATTTTTCTTAAACGCCTTTTATGATGAATATGAAACTCCCAAAGAGCTTATACCATTTTATTATGATCTTGAAAAAATAGATAAGCTTGACGCTGTGTTAAAAAAATAAAGCGTAAATTAGTGAAAAAAAAAGAAACAATTGAAAATTATCTTTCTTCTGAACATCCATATCCGGTTCTTCAAATATCTAAAGAAGCCTTGTTAAATAATTTAAAGCTTTTTAAAAAGTTAATATCAAAAAGCGAAAAAAAAGTGAAAATATTAATTCCCGTTAAAGCAAACGCTTACGGTTTTGGTATATCAACTTTGTATCCTTTTTTTAATGAGGCCCCCATAGACTATTTGGGCGTGGCAAATCCGTGGGAAGGCAGATACCTTCGGTCTTTAGGTTATAAAAAACCTATATTAAATTTAGGGGGATTTTATCCTGAAAACGCGGATGATTTTTTTAAATATGATATAATTCCTTCTATTACAGATGTTTGGCAGATATCGCTTCTACAGCTTAGAGCGTCTGCGTTAAATAAGAAAATGGATATCCATTTAAAATGGGACATGGGCATGGGCAGAATAGGCTTAAAGCAGGAAGATCTTTATAAAATAACCGACGATTTAAAAAAATCTAAAAATTTAAAAATAAAAGGCCTGTTTACTCACTTTCCTCTCGCTGATTCTACTAATAAAAAACCAACACGCGATTTATTAAACAAGTTTTTAAAAACTATGAAAGAATTTTTATCAGTAACACGAATAAAGCGTGATTCTGTAATTATGCATGCGGCTAACAGTTACGGCACTTTACTTTATAAAGAGAGCCATCTTGATATGATAAGACCGGGGCTGGCGTTTTACGGATATTATCAAAATAGGGAAGATAAAGAAAAGTATGACGAAAAATTTAAGTTAAAACCCGCTTTAAGGCTACTAGCGCGCCCTATTAGCATTAGAAATGTAAAAAAAGGAGAGTCAATTTCATATGGTTCCACTTATACGGTAAAAGATGAAAATATGGCGGTGGGTGTAATACCTTTAGGATATGCTGACGGTATCTTAAGGGCCCTTTCAAATTCAATTTCTTTTGAAGGTCATCCACTTTTGGGCCGGGTAACAATGGATCAAATAATGCTGGGGAACGTAAAATCTGCCCAAACCCCTATAGAAATAATAGGAGAGAAGTCTTTGCCTTTAGAATACTGGGCCCAAAAGGCCAATACTGTTACCTATGAAATACTAACCGGTTTAGGGCATCGTTTAAGAAGAGAATTAATATAAGATATTTATAGCTGCGGGTCAAAAGGATTGTATATGACTTCTTCAGATATTATTTTACTGCCCAGTATTTTTATTCTTATAACGCCGTTATTATCAATAAACTTATCCAGGTAAATAAATTTTTCAAATGCTTCGCGGTAAGTGTTAAACTCGTAATATAAAGCGTAATTTTGAGATTTATAATTATGAGGATAGGGAATTATCATAAGAAAAGAGACTCTGTGTGTTTCGCCTGCTTCTTCAAGAATGATATTTGAAATTTTTTTTCGCCATACGGTTTTTTCAAATAAAGTATCCGCAAGATATTTTTTCTCTTTAAGAATTTCAACAGCATCTTCAACATCTTCAGCTGCTATATTACTGAAGAATAGAATAATGAATGCCGCTAAAAATAAACGGCGGATAAATTTAGGCATATATAAGTTATCGGTAATTTAAGAAACTTTTTCTTTTATAAAAGAAACATATTTCATATCAACAATTTTTATATGCGTGGTAAGCCATTCGTATAAAAAGTTTATTAATTCACTACAGTCTATTTGTTTATCGGCATCTAAATCTTCTTTATACTGCATTACTTTCATGGTAAGCATATCGTGAGCTATTTTATGATCTGTAAATTCAGGATAATCATTTTGTTCAAGCAGTGATTCTTCAAAAATAAAATGTTTTAAGGTATAATCTAAAAGCTCCATGATAATTTCTGCCGGTATTTCGGTTGTAGAACATTGTTTGTCAATTTCATTTTCCAGTCTTTCTATTAAATCGAATATACGCTTGTGCTGTTCATCAATAGATTCAATACCGGTTAAAAATTCTTCGTTCCAAATTAGTTTCATATCTTATAAACTTTTTTTACGAATCTATTATAATCATTCTATTTGTTTTTTTCCAGTTTTTTATTCACAATTTTTTGAATTTCACTAATATCGGCCTTAATTTCAACAGGTTTATTTTGATATCTAATATTAATATCTTCTAATGTATCTTCATGGTATTTTACCTTAAAATCGGCAAATTTTAAGCCGTTTGCCGTAGAAATAACCGCCACAGACTCATTTTTTGAAATTATATTTTTTTCTTTTAGTTTAATAAGCGCGGCAAGGGCCACTCCCGTATGGGGGTCGGCCAATAGGCCCGATTTATCGGCAAGGGCCGCGGCGTTAGCCAGTTCTTCTTCAGATGCCTGCTCAACAACGCCGTTGAATTTTTTTAAGGCTCTTATGGCCTTGTTAACAGATACCGGGTTTCCTATTTGTATGGCCGAAGCAAGAGTTTTGCCCGCCTGCATAGGATGAAACTCTTCAAAATTATTTTGATATGATAAATAAAGCGGATTAGCTTTTTGAGCCTGCGCGAGGGCGATACGGGGCATTTTATTAATCATGCCCAATTCATAAAGAAGGGTAATTCCATTGCCCAAGGCCGATACATTACCCAAATTACCGCCGGGAATAACAAACCAGTCGGGAACTTGCCAGTTTAACTGCTGTATAATTTCTATACCTACTGTTTTTTGGCCTTCTATTCTAAGTGAGTTCATTGAATTAGCTAAATAAATTTCTTTTTCTGTGGTCAGCTTTTGCACAAGGTTCATGCATCCGTCAAAATCGGTATCTAGTGATAAAACAATGGCGTTATTAGATACCGGTTGAATAAGCTGCGCGAGAGATATTTTATTTTTGGGTAAAAGAATTACGCATTGTATACCGGCGCTGGCCGCATAGGCGGCAAGAGCTGCCGAGGTGTCTCCGGTTGAGGCGCACGCAATGGCTTTTATGGGCCTGCCGCTTTTAATCATTGCGTTAACCTGGCTTACGAGTACCGTCATTCCCAAATCTTTAAAAGAGCCGGTATGGCTGTTGCCGCATAGTTTTACGTAAACATCTTGATTAAAAAGTTCATCTAATTTCGCGGTTTTAAATAAATGAGTAGCTCCTTCGCCTAAAGAAACAATATCTTCGTTTTTTATACCCGGCAGTACCCATTCTTTTTTACCCCATACGCCTGAAGAGTAGGGGAACTCATTTGATTTATATCTGTTTTCGAATGTTTCTTTCCATTCATCGGCTGACTTTTTTTTAAGTTCGTCTAAATTATGAATTACTTCTAGAAGATTATTGCACTTAGGGCATCTGTAAATTACTTCGTCAAGACCGTGCTTTTCGTCACAGCCCGAAATACATTGAAAATACGCGTTGGTTGCCATTAGGCAAAATTATAATTTAAGATAAGGCTTCAATAAAAAAGATATAATAGTACAATTTTAGATAAGGACAAAAAAACAAAAAATAGCTTTAATAAAAGCAAAGCTCGTCTCTGATTTTTATATTATCATAATGAAATAAAAAATACAATTTATTTCATTATGCGGTTATTTCAATGACACAGAATTATGCCAATTTATATGTATAAAAAGATGTTCATGGCACAAAAAAAGTATGTATTCGAAAAAAACTGGATAAAGTATCTTTATATGTAAATTTGTCCGTAAATAAAAAAAGGAGATAAAAATATGAAAATATTAAAAATAATGGGGATGATACTGGCTGTTTTATTTACAGCGGTATTAATAAACTGTGCGTCAGTCGTGAGAAAACCTGCGGCTGATAATATTAAAACAGTTGTTGTTGTCAGCATCGTTTCAAGTGAGACTTTGATGTTTAAGAATGAAAAAAAAGAAATTAAACCTGCATCAAAAAAACCTGAGATAATGAGTCTTGTTAGAAATCTTGTAGATGAATCCCCTGAGATTATTACTAACGAACTTCAAAATATAAAAGGATGGAAAATGAAAAGTCCGGATTCTTTTATAAATAGTCAAGAATACCAAAGCTTTTCTACATCAGTAAAAGAAATTTGGAAAGAATATTTATTAGGTAGAGAAAATAATATAATTACGCCCTATAACAACAAAATGCCTTTTGTGCCGCCTATTGCTTTGTTTGCGGAAGAAGAAAAAGAAACAAATGAATAATACAAAAAGATATGTAAGTTATTAGAAGTTGATGCTGTAGCCTTAATGTATGTTGATTATAATTTACACTATCCTGCGAAACGAAAGATTAATCCAGAAATAAATCTGGGTATAATGGTTGTCAATAAGAACGCTGAAATTGCTGTACTGGCTTTTGGAGATCGTAAAAGATCAAAAAATATGTACGAAGTAAGATTACCGTCAGGTTTAAGTGTTGGGAAGTATCAGGAATTTGAAAGATTCCCGAAAGGCCAAAATCCCAAAGGGGAGTATATTAACTTATTAGAATTTTTACTTGTAAAAACAGTCTCTAAGATTAATGCTGGTTTGCAACAGTAAACTGTTTCTAAAATAGATCAAGATTTCCTTTTAGTATTTTTCTTTAAGGGAAGGAGTAATATCTCTCTTAAAGGAAAATTTTTTATTTCTATCCAATATTATTCGGTTCGTCTAAGGATAAATTTTATATACTGCCTTATAAAGATAATATCTTGATCTAATTTTCATTTAAGGACTATACTTATAAGGAGACGGCATGATAAAGTGACTTTGGGACTTTCATTCTAGTTATGGTAAAAGATAACTGGAGTAGATAGGTTTCAGGTTGAATATTTTGTATAGAGCATTATGACTCTGGTAAGGAGAATAAT
>JAOUOS010000101.1 GCA_029880285.1 Spirochaetia bacterium | reverse complement strand
GTATAAGTAGTAAAGTTTGTTAGCGGCACATTGGGCGTAAATGTTACATTTGCACCTTCTATCAGAAAGCTACCGGCAACTGCCTCGCCAGCATCTAAAACTGAAAAATTGATATCGTTAATCGATGCAGGATCAATCGCTTCACTAAATACTACCAGAATATTTGTAGCAGAAGACACATGTACAGCATTATTCTCAGGCGTTATATTTTGTATAATAGGCGGTTCAATATCTTGATCGCCACGCCTAGTGACTTCATGAGTCAGAGTATAATCATTTTGCAAAAAATAGGTTGTACCATCTACTGTTGAACCGATGCCCCCTGCCCGTAAAGTCAATCTTGCCAACCGATCACTTACGTCTTCACAACTTGAACCAATAGGACCTGTTGGAAGATAAGTTATACTTTCGCCAATAATTTGGATATCGCCCGTACAAGTAAGTTTTACCTCACCATCGGCTTTAAGTGTTTGAAAAACAATAGTGTCTGTATCTATTACAGTACTTGCATCTATCGGCATATCAAAATTTATAAGTATTTTTTTATTGTTCGGATAGTATTCATCATTTATTGCCGGTTCTGAAAAATCAACTTCTAAAAAACCGCTGGCAACGCTTAGCAACGGTTTACCAAAACTACCGCTTATTTTATCATGTTCTATATTAGAACATGAACCCGTAAAAATTAGCGTTAAAACAATGATAAAACTTAAATTCACCTTTATATTTAAATATTTTTTAGAAATCATACCTATACCCCTTTTGAAACATTTTTATTATTATCTATCTTTACAACAGAGCACTATACATAATCACATCTCTATGTCAACATTATATACCTTTTTATTTGTCTTTGGTATATGTATTGCTACTTTGTGCATTAGGGTAAAACCTATGAATTCCGTTAAAACGCAAAAGAAAATTCGATAAAGAGTCACACTGATAGATTCCGTGTCAGGCACGGAATGACAGAACTGCACGCAGAATGACAAAACTTACGCGAAATGACATTTTGCGGTACCGCATTGAGTGAGAAATGATAGAGCTCTAAGTATTTTCATGGAATACGTCAAATTACAGAAGTCTATTTTTAAACAATAAAAAAAGCGCCCGAAGGCGCTTTTTTTTTATTCAGTTTTTTTTTAGCTTAAAACAAAGCGTTCTTAATTTTGCTCTACTAAAATACTGTATAAACCGTTAGGGCTCACGCCAATACCTCTACCGTGATTTTCATATACATTAATATAAAATGTACCGGTTTTGGCTGCTGTAAAAGTTATTGAAGCACATTGACCCGTACCGTTCTCATTTCGCCTTGTACCGTTAATATTAACTAAATTACTGTCATATAATCCCAAATAAAGATCACTCCTGTCGCCGGGAATACAATTGCTTTCAGCATCTAAAGAAACTTTATAAGTTGTACCTTTAACCGCGTCAAAAGAGTAAAAATCATCTTCATACGTGGGGCCGTGATCGGTTTCTGTAAGGCCAGTTAAAGCTGTACCCACAGTTAAAGCGTGTGCCGTGCCTATAGTGTCATTTGGTTCAGCTACATCTGGAACATATTTTGTCTCTACTGATACCAGTAAATTATATAGGTATTGTGCGTCATTCCTATCATGAATTCTTACATAGTAAGTACCATCGGCAGAAGCCGTAAATATCTGATAAGCACATCCGTTATTTCTCTGTCTACTAGCCTCATACGCTGTACCTGTAATTGAAGTACCGGCAGTATTATAAATACGCATCTGTAAATCCCTATGATCTTCAGGACGGCAATCGGTATTAACAAACTCTACTTTATAGGTTGTATCCGCTGTCGCCGTGAAACCATAATAATCATACTCATAAGAAGTCGCTGCCGCTAAATTAGTAAGCGTTGTGCCTACAGTTATTGGCGTAGCAGTGCCTATCGTGTCATTATCTTCATTAGTATCTTCTACAACAGGTGTTCTTTGCGTGAAAAGAATACCATAAGGCTCACTATATTCTTCACTATTATAATCTTCTACTTTTGCATAGTAATA
>JAOUOS010000100.1 GCA_029880285.1 Spirochaetia bacterium | reverse complement strand
AAATTTCGACCAACGGACGAACTTATAAGTCGTTGAAAATCGTTTTTGTAGGCCTGATGAGCGCGAATTATCCTCAATTCTTGCCCGAAGATGGCCGTTAAGCAAAAACGATTTTCAATGAGTTTTGCAGTTCGCCTTAAAAACAACTTTACAATTTATCTATAAAAAGTAAAGCTTTTCTTGATGCCCATAAAACGCAAAACCGAGTAGCCCGCGAATGCGGGCGCGCAGCTTAAAAGATTAGTTGTACGAAGTTTGAAAAATTATTCAAATTACTTACTAGATTCTCCAAATTCTACTTTTAAGATTAATTGTTGATAATATATATGATCTTTAATTGGTTTTATAGCATATTTCAATTTTTCATCGATGGTTTGAGCTAGAATAATTCCAAAAACTTTTTGATTTTTTTTCGCAAGATTTTCTTCGACCCAGCCAACATAACGACAAATCTGGCCAATTGTTTCATCGATACCTCTACGTTTTAGCTCAATAACAATAATTTGGTTTGTATCATCCTTTAATAGTAAATCTATTTCACCAATTACACTGGTATTATATTTTCCCATATTTTTATCAGTCTGTTTTTTGGGATCATACAAATCTAATATGCCAAAGCCTAATGCCTCAAGACCATTATGTTTTAAGTTATTATATAACCACTGGTGCCACTCTTTCTCAAGGAATAGTTTAGTATCTAATAAATCGGCATTTAATGTTCTAGAATTTTCAATTTCAGCTTCAACCTTTTCATTTTCCTCAAGTGATTTTAATTCATCAGAACTTAACCATTCTAAAAGACCATAAGTTGAGGGGCCAGATCGATAGAATACAATGGGATCAAATTTTCTGGAAGTATGGACACCTTTACAATGCCATATAATATTGGCTGTTAGGGTTTGCCATGGTGTTTTTCCTTTTCCTGAATACAAACCTCTTTTTTGAATCTGTTCCCAAATAGACATCACCGGCATGGGTTCACCATGGTCGGCTAAAATATCATATGCAGCATTAAATAAATTCATAAATGAAAAAATATTATTTCTTAACTAAAATCTATTTTTTAGAATGAATCTATAAAGTAAAATACTTTTTTTAATATCAAATTAGAATCCACCAAGATCGATCAAAAAAAGAAATTTTTACTACTTTTCAAATGGATTAAAATAAAGAAATTAACCAAAATGACAAAAGAATTAAAGATTAGAGAGAAAATTTATATTGTACGAAAAATAAATGTGATGCTAGATTCTGATTTAGCTGAACTTTATGATGTTGATACAAAAGTATTGAATCAAGCAGTAAGAAGAAATATTTCAAGATTCCCAGAAGATTTTATGTTTCAATTAAATAAAGATGAATACGAAAAATTGCGGTCACAAATTGTGACCGCAAAGTCTTTATCAATGAGAAGAAACTTGCCATATGTATTTACAGAACATGGTATATTAATGCTTTCCAGCGTACTAAACAGTGAAAAAGCTATTCAAGTTAATATTAAAATAATGAGAACATTTAATCATATGAGAAAATTATTATCAAGCCAAGTATTACTCTCTCAAAAATTAGAAAAAATAGAGAAACAAGAAATTAAGAATACAAAAAATATAGAAAAAATATGGCTAGCAATAAAAGAGCTTTATGGGTATAAAGAGAGAAGTGAAAAACGAAAAATAGGGTTTGATTCAGATAAAGAGGATAAGTAAGAAACTTCAAATTTCGCATAACGTTCTAGAATATGCGTCGTGGCGTAGCCATGACCCCGGAGGGCGGAGCGAGCCTGCGAGCGAAGGCATATTCTCTGTTGAGCCTGTAGAATAAGTTATAGTTTACAGGTTTATATAAATATTTAGAATGACTTTATGGCAAAGTATAAATATTCAAATAGAAACCAAATGGAAATGAAAATGGTATTTAAAGAAGCTCTGCTCACCTGCTGGGAACTTGATCTAATCGGCGGAGAATTTCTTGCAATAGATGGCTGCAAACTTCCTTCTAATGCTGCAAAAGAATGGAGCGGTACGTTTAACAACCTAAGAAGAAAAGAAGAAAAAATCCGCAAAACTCTTAATTATTT
>JAOUOS010000039.1 GCA_029880285.1 Spirochaetia bacterium | reverse complement strand
AAAATTTATCAAACCAAAAAATATTTCATATAATAACCGACCCTCAGATTCCTGATACAATTTATACGCTAAGAGTATTTAATATAATGGGAGAAAACGGTACCGAAGCAGGTAAAAAAGGAGTTACTATAAATTTTACCGGATACGACCCTTCGGCAGTTCAAAGACATTTTCGAATTATTATACAGCCCGTAGTAAATACGGGTGAAGATTTTGATGTTGTAATAGACGCAGTAGATTCAATTACCGGAAATTTACTGCAAAACTTTTCTGATGATTTAATATTTACCGTTACAGGCGCGGGAAATTTATCGGTAATTTCTGAACCGGGATTTATTCAGGGAACGCAAACGGTAACTTTAAATTATTCAAACAACGCGCTAACCGACGGCCAAACAGAAAGTATAGCGCTTATTATTACAGCTGCCTTAGACGCGAACATGAACGGCACAAGCGACCCTTTTAACGCGACTAAACCGGCTTCTATGGCGGGTTTTGAATTTATTCAAAACGAAGCGGCATTAACCGGCCAGCCTTTTTCAGTTACCATAAATGCTGTTGGTACAGACGGCGCAGTATTTACCGAATACACAGGAACCGTTAATTTAACTTCATCCGGCGGCACGGGAGAACTGTCGCCTTTAACAGCAACTCTTACAAATGGTATGGTAACTCTTGATATGACATACACCGCGCTTACCCCTAATTTAATATTAAATGCCGTTGACCAGAACGATTCATCGCTAACCGGTATTTCTGAACCCTTTAGCGTGGCCACGGGCGCGGGGGGCAATGCCAGCATTAATTTAACGGCTACCGCCATTAGTACGACTGAAGTGCGTTTGGGTTGGCAAAAGATGGAAACATCCACCGAATATGTAATTTACAGAAAAACAGGGGCTAACTCTTATACAGAAATACATAGAATAAGTCCCAGCTTTACTTATTGGGTAGACAGCGGCCTTTCTACAAGTACAACTTATCATTATAAAGTTGAAGCGTACAATGTAGCCTCACAACTTTTAGGCACTGCTTTTGCCGAGGCTGCAACTAATAACTGTAATATAGTTACACCGGGAGATGTCGCGGCCACTATTTCATTAGATACCGTCTGGACAAAGGCAAACGGCCCTTATTGTGTTACCGCCAATTTAACCATTGACGCATGGCTTTTTATAGAACCGGGAGTTAAAGTATTGTTTTCATCGGGCACCCAGCTTATTGTGGACGATCCGGCAACTACCGGCGCGGGTCAAATTGGTCAGTTAAATGCGGAAGGCACGCCGCAAGAAATGGTACTATTTACGTCTACTTCATCAACACCGGCCAAAGGCGACTGGAACGGAATTCATTATAAACCGTCATCAGCACCTTCAAATATTGACATGAGTAATAATCATTTGGGCGGCAGTTATTTAAGTTTTGTTGTTATTGAGTATGCTGTAAAAGCTCTATTTGTAGAAACATCTCTTGTAATTGATTATTCATTGATAAAAGATAACGCATGGCTAGGTACAGGCTCAAGCGGTGCCGGATTAAATTATTTATTGCCAAACGGAGGCAAAGGCGTTATTCGCTATACAACCTTTATAAATAATGAAGTTGCCGATACAGGGGGCGCCGCTGCAGCATTTTGGGTTTCTGCCGGAACGGCTGATATTGTTATAGATAAAGTTTTTTCGATTAACAACAAAACATCCACGGCAACAAGCGGAACATATAGTTTAGGCGGAGCCTTTAATATTGGCAAAGAAACCGGTACAACTTTTAATGTTTCAATAACAGATTCATATTTTTATAACCTCTCTGCGAAAACCGGAGGCGCCATCTTTTTGCAAAGAGGTATAAGCAATGCTATTATAGCCGGAAATACATTTGAAAACATTTATACCAGCAATAATGACGGCGCGGTACATTTTAGATGTGATGTAACCTGCCAGAGTAATGACATTTATGACAATACTTTTATAAATATTGAGGGCGGTGTTTTTTATGTTAATCATGCCGCGGCTAACGCAAACTTCATGGGGAACAATATACATCACAATAATGTAGATGGAGTAACAGATGTAGAAGGAGGTTTTTTTCATGTCAATTTGCACGGTAGCGGTTCGCATCATCAATTTTCTAATAATACATTTTCTTATAATTATATAAAAAATATCAATACAAGTTCAACGGGTGGCGCAATTTATATACATGCAAATAGTTGTACCGGCGGTATTTACGCGGTTAACAACTTTCAGTTTGTAAACAATATAGTAGAAAATGTAAATTCATCAGATAACGGGGGCCTCATGTATCAATTAATAGGCAGCTGCTGGGTTGACGCCGGCTTTACCGGAATATTTATGAATAACTCTTTAATTGAGGTAAATGCCACTAATTTTGAAGGCTCAATGTTTTATTATTATACAGCTGGCACAGAAAACATCAGCGATATAAGTGTTACAAAAAATCATATTTTTAGTACAGATACTACAGGTACGCAAAATGCACTAATCTGGGATGTTAATACAGCCACTTATGCAGGGCGTAGCATATCTATGAATTATAATCACAATAACTATATTATTAACAATAATATTTTTGCCAGACTATACAATGTCAATGGTAATACAAGCGTCACTTCAACCTGGCTCGACAACTATTGGGGTACCGATTGGTCCGAAGCTCCATGGAACAATGTGACACCAAGTACCTGTACAGAAGCTGACCCACTTTGTATTGGTACTACAGGAGCTGTTGCCCCCGTTACAACTCCATGGCCCCATTGTATTGACGAACCGGCCAACCCCGACTGCGTGGGCGCGCGTGACTTATGCGTGAACACACCCTCTGACTCTGATTGTGTGGGAGTTAGACCTTGACCTTTCGCTTAGTTCGATTTTGCTCACTACAAGCCGCTTAGTGTACAAATGATACTGTCTGAATAAGCTTCGAGCAAGAGAGAAGATTTAACATAAAGCCGCAGAAAGGTAAGAAAGAGAAATAGCTTAACATACCTAAACTACAACAGCATAAAAGCCGACACAAAGAGTAAAGAAAGAAAATAAAATCAAAGTCTTTTCAGCTCGGCATATTGATGTTAAAATAAGTAATAAAATGAAAATTATTAAATGATAAAAAAGGTCTAATATGTTAGAAAAAAAGCAAATCGGTCAAAATACAATTATATCACTTGAGGGACGCCTTGATATTGAATTATCTAAGAAAATAGAAACTAACCTTCTAGAAGTTATTAAAGAACACCCTAAAAATAATATGATTATTAATCTAAAAAAAGTAGACTATATGTCTTCAAGCGGAATTCGTATGATTATTCAAGTTTTCAATAAATTAAAAAGAAAAAACCAACGACTTTTATTATGCGAATTAAATGAAAATATAAAAAAAGTATTTAATATTGTAGGTTTAATAGATATATTAGAAATAGTAGAGACAGAAAAAGAAGCTATAATCGGTTTATCTTAATAATCATACTACAGATATAACATCATAATAATTTTCGATTAATAGTTATAAAACTTTACTAGCAGGTAAAATCCTAAAAATCTCTTTACAAAATAATAAACCATTATTTATTCTATAGCAATAATGTTTAAAATTAGCTCCGCAAAATTTAGCCTTTTTCTATTGCTTTTTAGCCTTAATTTTTTCTGTAGCAGCGAACAAAATGAAATTTATAATATTACTGACGGATGGTTTTACCGCTGGGGAGATTCTCCAGTTGATGAAAATAACAATCCTGATTGGATAAAAGAAACTGAAAATAATAACGGATGGAAGCCGTTTAACTTTCCCGATACACCACCAGATAGAGGTAAAAACAAATTTGTCTGGTATAAAGTAAAATTACCCAAGCTGGCAGAAAAAGAAATATCACTTTTTATATCGCGCGCCTTATTTGATGTTGAAATATATTTTCATGGCGAAAAAATATTGAATTTTGAAACTATAGATTTAGATAAAGAATACAATATCAAAAGCCCCGGATGGAGCATGGCACCAATTAAAAATTATATTTCAGAAGGAACTGTTTACTTTAGAATTTATTCT
The DNA here is from genome assembly GCA_029880285.1 of Spirochaetia bacterium. Lineage (GTDB taxonomy): Bacteria > Spirochaetota > Leptospiria > Turneriellales > JAOUOS01 > JAOUOS01. The sequence goes on along the minus strand of JAOUOS010000039.1, from coordinate 20,615 downwards.
CCCTACGCAAAATTCATTGGCCTAAAAGACTTTGTATCTATTGGTTCTAAAACAAATTTATTTTCTAAGATGCTAAAACAAGATTTTGATAGAATAGCTATATCTGGCTTTCTTATTATTCTTTCTTTTTTATCTCTATTTTTTTTTATATGGTACAAAAAAAATAACATTTACCTTGTTTTTTCTTTAACATCTTTTTTTGCCGCTATAAACACGCTCTACTATAGCTACATAAAACAGTTTTTTTATTTTCCGTCAGACGTTTGGTTTTTCACGGGTTTTTTATCGGGCTCTTTTTTAGCCGTTGGAATCTGCTATTTAAGCGAAAAAATTACTTATGGGAATTACGCGCGAGTTTTACGAATAACATGGCGCCTGCATTTAACCTATGCTCTCATTACTTTTTTATTTATGTGTACAAATTATTATTACTATACGGGATATCTTATTTACTCAAGAGCTTATTTATTAACTTTTGAATTAATGCTTATACCTTTTATACTCGCGTCTATCTGGAAAACAAAAGCAATACCCAATATTAAAATCATTAGCATAGGATTTATTTTATTTCTATTTTTTATTTTTCATGATTTATTTATTGGTCTTCAGGTTATTACAACTTCAAGAGCTATCTCTTATTGGGGCGTATTTATACTGTTAATTGCTTTCGGCATTGCTTTTATCCTTTATTTTTTACACTTAAAGAATCTAGAAGATAATTTTCACAAACAGCTTGAAAGCGCCATATCGAACGAAAGAAATGAAATTTATTCAGATATTCATGATCATCTTGGCAGTAATTTAAATGACGCTAGTCTCACATTAAATTCTTTAATGCAAGCCGAAAAAATAAATAAATCTGTATTAAAAGAATTACATTTAAGTATTAAGAAAACCATATCAACTCTTAGAGAAAGGCTTTCGGTAATTCATGATATAGAAAAACTTTCAGAAGATTTTACGTACGGTTTACACTTAATTTTACTAAACAGATACTCTAACGCGGGACGACAGTTACAATTTCAATATGACAGCAAAATTTCAGAAACTCTTCAAAAACAAGGCTTCGAAAAAATTAGAATTGAACTGTATACTGTCGCAAAAGAAATTGCGACTAATGATTTTAAATACGGTAAAAAAAATTCTAAATGGATTCTATCATTAGAGCAAAATAAATACTCTTATATTACGCTAAAAGTACAAAGCAAAACCTCTTTTAAGCCAAACAAAAAATCCAAGGGCCTTGGTGAAAAAAATATATATCGAAGAGTTAAAGATATAAAGGGGACAATACATCAAAAAATAGAAAATGGTGTATTTATTATAAACATTAAAATTCCCTTAAGTTAAGGAACGCAATAAAACTCATCCCCCTTATTTTTATAAAAAAATAATTTCTTAATTTTCTTTTTTTGCCACTATAAAAATCTCTTTACAAAACAAGAAATAGTTTTCCTTGTCTAAGAAAATGACTAGTAAATTAATAATAAAATTTATTTTAATAATAATATTATTAAGTTTTCATTTTTTCTGCGCCAACAGTAAAAACGAAATTCATAATTTAACCGACGGATGGTTTTACCGATGGGGAGATTCTCCTGTTGATAATAATGGTGTTCCTGTTTGGATAAAAAAATCAGAAAACGAATGGAAGCCTATGAAGTTTCCGTCTTTACCTGAAGGCCGCGATCATCACCAGTATCTATGGCTTAAATTAAATACTGATACCTATGCTATTGTAAATCCGGCTATTTTCATAGCTCAGGTTTATTTTTCATTAGAAGCGTACCAAAACGGTAAAATTATATATCGCTATGGTGATATGAGCAAAAATAATTATAATTTTCCCGGAATGCGCTGGCACTTATTTCCATTAATTAATGATATGAACGGCGAAAATAAAAAGCAGACTATTTATCTTAGGATATTTTCTCCCCTTAAAGACGCTATTGGCATTAAGATAGGAGCCTCTTTAAGCAGCAAAGAAAAGCAAATTATAAATATTATTGCCTCTGATATTGACAGATTATTGATCATAGGTATACTCCTATTTTTGTTTGTTTTATCTTTAAGTATTTTCATATTTGGTAAAAGAGATAAAATGATTCTTATTTTTGCCCTCACTAACCTGACAGCTGCATTAAATACTTTAAATTATTCATTTGTAAAAGATCTTTTATATGATAATCCGCTTATGTGGCATTTTATCTGGTTTGCGTCTATATCATTTTTAATTGTCGAATTTGCCATAGTATATGAAAAATTATCAAAAAGTTTTTCGCGAAAGGCGCTTAGAATAATCTGGCAGATTCATGGCAGTTACGCTATTGTTGTTTTATTTTTAATGCTAAGTGTAAATTATGAATATTGGTCACGACTTTTAGGTTTAAGATTTTATGTTTATGGAATTGAAATAATCTTAGGTTCTATAATTGTTATGAATGATATTTTTAAAAACAAAGATAAAGACGTTCGAATATTTATTACGGGTTTTGTGTTTTTTATTCTTTTCGCGATACCCGACGCGCTCTCAGATTCTAATTTAGTTTTTACGCTTCGTCACCATATTCACTGGGGCATCTTAGCTGTTATCTCAACTTTTGGAATAGTATTAATTCGCAGATACCGTGCCTTAGAAAACTTAGAACAAAATTTTCACAGAGAAGTTGAAAATAATATTAGAAACGAAAGAAATGAAATTTATTCAGATATTCATGATCATCTTGGCAGTAATTTAAATGATACCAGTCTTACATTACGATCATTAATAAACGGTAAAAAAGCAAACAAATCTACTTTAAAAAAAATTCATACTAACATACAAAAAACAATATTAACTCTCAGAGAAAGACTTTCTGTTATAAACGATATTGAAAAACTTTCTGATGATTTTACTTATGGCCTGCATTTGATTTTATTAAACCGTTATTCAAACGCGGGAAGAAAATTAAATTTTTCTTATGACAAAGAAATTTCGAACATTCTTCAAAAACCCGGTTTTGAAAAAACAAGAATGGTATTATATACCATCGCGAAAGAAATAACAACCAATGATTTTAAATACGGTAATGAATTATCTAAGTGGAACTTATCTCTTCAAAAAAATAAAAATCCTGAAATAATAATTGAAATATCAAATAAAACTTTGTTTCACTCAGAAAGAAAATCTACGGGCCTTGGTGAAAAAAATATATATCGAAGAGTTATAGACCTAAAGGGCACAATACATCAAAAAATAGAAAATGGTGTATTTAGCATGAATATTAAAATTCCCATTAAATATAAAAAACCAAAAATAGCCAATTTGGGCTATTGACATAATAAAATTAGTATATTATAAATAAACAAAAATGAAAAAAACTGATTTATATAAAATAGGACTCATTGAAGATGAAAAAAAATTTCAGGATCATTTTAAGAAAGCTGCATCTGAAAGCCAAAATATTCAAGAAGTTATAATCTGGAACTCTTGCGAAATTTTTTTATCTGATAAAACAAACCATAATATAGATTTACTGTATCTTGATATTAACCTTCCGCATATGAATGGTATTGATTTACTTATTAAATTAAATGAAATGCATTACATGATTCCTGTAGTAATGTTAACTTCATTAGATAAAGATGAAACAATTTTCAGGTGCATAGAACTAGGCGCCTCAGGTTATATTTACAAATCTGATCTTCATAATTTATCTGAAACAACAAATATAATAATGAAAAGCGGCGCCATAATTTCACCTTCTATAGCTCTAAGGGTTTTAAATAATTTTCGAAAACCTGAAACATCCGAGACACTTGAAAAACTTAGCGACCGTGAAAAGCAGGTTCTCGATTTAACGATAAATGGCATGTCGGCAGCTGAGGCCGCCAAAGTTCTTCATATCTCGGTACATACTTTTAGAAACCATACAAAAAACATTTACAGTAAATTAAATGTAAAAAACAAAGTACAACTCATGAAAAGAGTAAATTCAAAATAATATTTCTAATACAATAACCGCAGGCCCATTTTTAATTCTTTTTTTCCTGTTAACAAAAATAGCCAATTTTGGCTATTGACAAACAATTAAATTTGCCCTATAAACAAGGCTATAAATTCGGCTGTTTAAAAACAATAAAAAGGTTAAAGGTAGGGATTTTTAAACAGCCGAGTTTTTTAGGGAGTATAAGATGAAAAGAATGTTACCTGTTTTTATACTAAAAACAATTCTAATATTATTAATTTCTATACCAATTAATGCCGAAGAACCTAAAAAACGAATTGCCGTAATGCCGTTTGATTTTAGCGGCAATATTACAAAAGACGAAGCAAAATATTTAACTGAAAAAGTTAGAAGCGCGTTAATTCAAACCAGAAAGTATGAAGTTATAAGCAACGATCAAATAGAAACAATGATGGCTGTCGAAGCAAAAAAACAAGGCGTTGGCCCCGGTTCATGCAGCAGTGAACAGTGCATTATAGACTTAGGTAACGCGCTAGAATGTGAAAAAATGTTAGTTGGTTCAGCTGGCGAAGCTTTTGGCGAATATTCTATTAACGCGAAAGTGTTAGACGTTGTTTTACAACAGTATGAAAACGCCGCCGACGTTAGCGTTGCCAGTAAAAATGAGTTCCCTACAGCCGCTAAAGAAGTAGTAAAAAAAATTACCGGCGAAAACTATGAGTCAAGCGGCGATATTTCTTATACCGGTATGCTATGGCGAAATGCTTTAGTTCCGGGCTGGGGGCATCTTTACGCTAATCAAACCCGTGGATATATTTATCTTGCTCTTTTTGCCGGCGCGGGCGGAGCTTTTATTTGGTCACATTTAAATTTTACCTCAAAACAGGATGATTATAAAAACGCGATAGATGACTTTGACGCAAAATATGAAACCGCCAATAGCGCCAATTCTTTAAGAGCATATATGTCTTACGCTTTTATATCGGTAATTGCCGCGGCGGTAACAGATATAGCAATTTCAGGGGGAAGTTATAAGAGTAGGTATTTTGAGCCTGTTACCTCGATACATCCCTCGATACGCCTAAAGGCTACTCGGGACACCGCCTTCGGCCAGCTTCGCTTGCGGCACAGGCTCTTAAATCATGAACAATTGAGTTATCGACTATTGATAAAACATAAGTTCTAATGAAATGTATTTTGTTTATTTATTAAAATGTGTGGCTGAAACTTATTATACAGGCATGACAAAAAATTTAACAAATAAAATTTATGAGCACAAAAGAGGTGAAGGTGTTTATACAAAAAGCAGATTGCCAATTGAAATAGTTTATAAAGAGAAATTTGAAGATGAAAAAGACGCAGTAAAAAGAGAAAAACAAATTAAAAACTGGTCAAGAAATAAAAAGAAAGCTTTGATTGATGAAAATTATAATGAACTTAAAAAAATAGGAAAAAAAAACTTTTAAATAAAATAAGAGCCTGCCCCGAGTGGTCGCCGATTGGCGACTGTAGCGAGGGGTCAGGCTCAAGGAGATTATAAAATGAAAAACATAACAAAAACAATAAAAATCTTACCAGCAATATTATTACTGGCAATGTTCTGTTCACAAGAAAATATACCCAGAGACAACGAACTTGACCCCAAGGCTGAAAATTTTACGGGCTTTGGCGATACTACTGCGCCAAGCTCACCTTCTTCGGTTTCTACGAGCGCGACAGGGGCCACACAGGTTACTTTAGCATGGCAGCCGGCAGTTGACGAAACCGACGCGACATCAGAAATAACATATCAAATTTGTATGAGCGAAACCACGGGCGGATGTGATTCTTTTGCGGCTACTTATACAACAAACGCGGGCGAAACCAGCTATACCATAACAGGTTTAACGCCAGAGACAACCTATTATTTTGTTGTTCTTGCCGAAGACAGCGCGGGAAATATAAGTACTGTAACTGAAGAATTTTCAGTAACCACAAGCGCGGGCACAATATCGTTAACCTGTGGTGATAGTATTACCGATATGGGCGAAGACTGCGATTCGGGAAAAATTCAAACATCAGAATGCGAGGCGAATTGTAAATTGCCTGAATGCGGCGACGGTATTAAAAACGAGGGCGCGGGCGAATTTTGCGATTCTGGTGGCGTTAATGTTTCAACCTGTGACAGCGACTGTACTTTACCTTCATGCGGCGACGGTATATTTAATGCTGATGCTGAAAATTGCGATGATGGCAATGCAGACAATACAGACGCGTGTCTTAATAATTGTACAACTGCGTCATGCGGCGACGGCTATATACAAACCGGTGTTGAAGATTGCGATGATACAAATACAGACAATACAGACGCGTGTCTTAACGATTGTACAGCGGCTTCTTGCGGTGACGGACATATACAGGCAGGCATAGAAGAATGCGATGACGGCAATAGTGTTGATAACGATAATTGTACAAATGCCTGTACTACGCCAATATGCGGCGATGCTATTGTTCAAACCGGCGAAGAGTGTGACGACGGCAATAATATAGATAATGATGACTGTACAAATGCATGTACAACGCCAGCCTGCGGCGATAATATTGTTCAAACCGGCGAGACTTGTGACGACGGCAATGGCGCCAACAATGACGGATGTTCTTCAACATGTCAAATTGAGTCATGCGGCGATAATATAACACAAGCCACTGAAAGCTGTGATGATGGTAACACGATAGATACTGATGACTGCACAAATTCATGTAACAACGCAACCTGCGGTGATAACATCGTATGGTCAAATGGAACAGGCAGTGAAACCTGCGATGACGGTAATACCGCAACCGAAACCTGTACATACGGTGCTACTGGATGCACCATTTGTGATTCTAGCTGCCAGTCAACAGCCGGAGCGACCTCATTTTGCGGTGATACTATTGTAGATTCATTAAACAGTGAAACATGTGATGACGGTAATACTGATCAAACCGACGATTGCCTCAATAACTGCACAGCGGCTGTATGCGGCGATGGATATGTACAGGCAGGAGTTGAAGCGTGTGACGATGGCAATTCTGATCAAACCGACGACTGCCTTAATAACTGCGAAGCAGCTACATGCGGTGATGGATATGTACAGGCAGGAGTTGAAACATGTGACGATGGCAATTCTGATCAAACCGACGACTGCCTTAATAACTGTGAAGCAGCTACATGCGGCGATACTTTTATACAAGCGGGAATTGAAACCTGCGATGACGGCAATACTAATAATAATGACGGATGTTCTTCAACATGCATTCTTGAATCATGCGGCGATGGCACTATTCAAACAGGTGAAGCCTGCGACGACGGCAATACTTCAAATACTGACGATTGTCTAAATACCTGCGTTGTCGCTTCATGCGGCGACGGGCATATTTTTAATAGCGTAGAAACCTGCGATGACGGGAATACAACAACAGAAACCTGCTCTTACGGCTCTATGGGATGTACAATTTGCAATTCTAGCTGTCAATCTGCGGCGGGCGCAACCTCATACTGCGGCGATTATATTGAAGATACTGCAAATGGTGAAGAGTGCGACTCTGGCGGGTCGCAGACAGCACTTTGCGAGGCCAACTGCAAGGCCCCCTCTTGCGGCGACGGCGTTAAAAACGAGGGTGCGGGCGAACAATGCGACAGCGGCGGTTCGGATGTATTAACATGCGACAGCGACTGCACATTGCCATCATGCGGTGATGGGCATACGAATACAGCGGCAGGTGAAGATTGTGATACTTTTGGCGTTCAAACCGGCAGCTGTATGGCAAATTGCCAGTTCCCTACCGATGCTGAGGCTGTGGCTTTTGATGAAGCAAATTTAAATTATGCAGATTTTATTTTTAACGGTACCGACAGTGAATCAAGCGTAACATTCAATTTTACGCTCCCCACAACCGGAGAAAGCGGCACAGTTATAAACTGGTCAAGCAATAATACTAGTGTGATTTCTTATTCAAACGGCACCGCAACGGTAACAAGACCTACTGAGGGCGACAGCGTAAATGTAACACTTACCGCTTCTATAACAAAAGGTGGTGAAACTTTACAAAAAGTATTTACCGTAACAGTAATTCATAATGACACTACATTACCCGTACTTACAGAAGTTACCATTGTTTCAAGTAACGCAAATACATCATACGCGAAAACAGGTGATACAATAACATTAAGTTTTACTGCCAGCGAAAATTTAAGTCCAATTCCCAATGTTATTATTGCCGGTAATACTGCAACATCACTTACAGGAACAGGCGCCGGCCCTTATTCAGCGACATACACAATGACCGGCACAGAAACACAGGGTTCTGTTTCTTTTAGCATAGATTTTGCGGATACCGTCTCAAATGATGGTGTTCAGGTTACTTTAACAACCAATTCAAGCAGCGTTTTTTATGATAATACTGCGCCTGTTTTTACATCTTTAGACGGCGCAAATACAGCAATTGACGGATATATTAACAGTTACGAAACAGGCAGCGCTTTAGAAATTGTATCGTTATCAGCAAGCGGCTATACAATGGCTGAATACACGTCCATTCTTGATGACAGTACACCAATCACATGTAACGCGGGACAATCATACATTAGTTCAAGCATTCCCGCAATAAATACAATGCCTGCTTCTGATTCGGTTTATGCCGTTTGCGTAAAACTAACCGATGAACCAGGTAATATAACTTATGGTAAAAGTATACAATTAACAAGAGATACTGTGTTGCCTGTTTTTACCTCTTTAACGGGCACAAATGAAGCAGATGACGGATATATAAATGCCTCTGAAACAGGCAGTCTTTTAGAAATTGTATCATTATCAGCAAGCGGATATACAACGGCTGAATATACAGCCATTCTGGATGACAGTGGTTCTATTACTTGTGACGCGGGAAAATCGTATATTAATTCTAATATTCCCACTATAAACGCGCTACCGGCAGCCGATAGTGATTATGCTGTATGCGTTCAATTAACCGATGATGCCGGTAACATTACTTTCGGCAAAAGCGTTCAAATAACGAGAGATATTGTTGCGCCAAATGAGGTTAGTGGCATAAATCCCAGTCAATCTGCCGACACGGCATCAATATTATGGACAGACCCTGGTAATTCTGATTTTAATCATGTTGAAATAACATGGTCACCCGGCGGCGCCGCTGTTCAAACTGTCAATAAAACCATACAAAGCTATACAGCAACAAGTTTAACAAACGGTTTAGACTATACTTTTTTATTACAAACTGTAGATTTAGCGGGTAATGTTTCGTCAGGTGTTACAACTGCTATTACTATGATACCTTTACCGCCAGGCGGTATTTCTACAATGCCCGGTAAAGAAGAAATAAGCATATCATTTTTAACCTCTACCGGCGCTGTATCATATCATATTTACTATAGCGATACGCCCGGAGTTACAAAATATTCCGGGACAAAAATTACTGATGTGACTTCACCTCATAGTATTTCACCATTAACTAACACCACAACTTATTACTTTGTTATGACTGCCGAAAACGCTGGGGGCGAAAGCGAAGATTCTGCCGAAGTAAGCGCTTACCCCTATCTCGCGGCTTTAAAAACTAACCAAACCCAATGCTGGGACGCAAGCGGTGCAGAAATAAGCTGTACCAATACCGGCCAGGACGGTGAATACCAGAGGGGCCGTAACGCAAATTTTACCGGCCCTATTCAATACGGGGCAACCACCGATTATACAACTACAGATAATGATACCGGCCTAATTTGGAAATCTTGCCACGAGGGCCAATCAGGCGGAACTTGTTCCGGTACGGGTTCAACAATCGCTTGGAGTACTGCCAATACAAACTGCTCGGCATTAGACAACTTAAATGGAGGCGCGGGATACGGCGGTGTAACCGGCTGGCATATGGCAACTCTTGAAGAGTTTGAAACTATATTAAATTATAATACCGCAAGTCCCATAAGCTTTTCTACAAATTTTCCCAATTCAAATTCTTCAACTATTGGCTACTGGACATCTTCTTTACTCAGTACGCTCACCTCTGATGCCTACTATATCAGATCTGATACTGGTTCAATTCAAACTACCGCTAAAGCAACTTTTAGTAAATATATTCGCTGCGCGGCATCCTCATCTTATGAATACACACCAGTATTTGTAGATAACGGCGATGGTACCATTACAAACAAAAGAAATGGTTTATTATGGCAAAAATGCGGTAACGGTCTTTCAGGCACAAACTGCGAGATCGGTACTCATATTGATGATACATGGATAAATGCCTTGAATTATTGCAATACCCTTACTTTAGCAGGTAAAACATGGCGTATTCCCAATATTAATGAACTTAAAAGTATTCTTGATAGAAGCAAAGCATCAATACCAATGATTAATACAATTTTTTTTCCTGCAACTGTGACCAGCCTTTACTGGTCATCTTCTACACTTGTTAATTCGAAATCGAGCGCATGGGCTATTTACTTTACTAACGGTTACCAATCAGGATATCAAAAAACCAATTGGGCAGAAATTCGATGTGTATCGGATGATCAGTAGGTTTTTATTTTTATAATAAAATAATGACCATAATAAAAACATTTGAATGAATAGAGCATAATTGATAAAAAAAAATAAATATATGCTCTATAAAAAACAAATGTAATTTAAGAACAAAAACCAAAAAAACTTGACAGTATTAGAAAATTATAATATACTGTTATTCATAAACTATGATTCCTGAGATAGCTCATCAAGATTTTGAAGTAAAAGTACTTCAAAATAAAAAGCCCGTTGTGGTAGATTTTTATTCTACCGAATGTCCGCCATGTGAGGCTTTGGCCCCAAAATATAAAGACGTTGCCGAAAAATTCTCAGAGGTTATAGATTTTTACAAAATATACAGACAAGAAAATAGAAATCTTGCTGAAAATTTACGGGTTACGTCAAGCCCCACGCTTCTTTTTTTTAAAAACGGTAAAGAATCAGCCGAAAGATTAACCGGAAATATAAAAAAAAGTGAAATAATAAATGAAATAAAAAAAATTATAAGTGAAAACGAATTTAACCGTTTCAATGTAAAAAAACCATTAGAAACAGAAAAAGCCGATGTACTTATCTTAGGCGCCGGGCCAGCCGGTATGTCGGCCGCTATTTACGCGGCACAGGCAAAGCTAAAAACTATATTAATTGATCAAGAAGGTCCGGGTGGTCAGGTGGCTATCAGTCATTTGATATCGAATTATCCTGGAACAGGCAGGCCCGTAAACGGATATGAACTTATACATTCTATGCAAACTCAGGTTCTTGAAGCCGGCGCAAAAATACTTTCATCTGTAGATATAACTTCTATACAATTATCAGAAACCAATGAACCCCATAAAGTTATATTAGATGATGAACTAAAGTTTCAAGCGAAAACTTTAATTCTTGCATTAGGTGCCGAACCAAGATTATTGGGCGTTGAGGGAGAAAAAGAGTTCAAGGGAAAAGGTATATCATACTGCGCCACCTGTGACGGAAAGTTCTACGAGAATAAAGAAATTATTGTAATAGGCGGGGGTAATTCTGCCATTGAAGAATCTCTCTTTTTAACAAAGTTTGCATCGAAAATTACTATTGTTCACCAGTTTGATACTTTACAGGCAAACCAAACAGCGCAGGAAAAAGCGTTTAACCATGAAAAAATAAACTTTGTTTTTAACAGCGAACCCCGAAAATTTGAAATGAAAAACAATAAAATGATTGTAACTATAGAAAACATAAAAAGTAAAGAATATTCACAAATTGAAACCGACGGTGTTTTTATTTTCGCGGGAAGAGCCCCTAATGTTTTATCGGTCTCTGATAAAATTAAAACTGACGCGAATGGATATATTGAAACTAATGAAGATCTTGAGACAAATTTACCCGGTGTTTTTGCCGCCGGAGACGTTAGACAAAAGTCTATAAGGCAGGCCGTAACAGCGGCCTCAGACGGATGCATTGCTGCCATAATGGCTCAAAAGTATTTAGAGAAATTAGAGAGTTAATACATGAAAATGGTTGAAAACGAAACCCATAACAAAACTACTTTAAATAAAACCATAAAAATTGAATACAATAAAAAAGCTTCTTCATCATGCTGTTTGTCGTGCGGGGGCGCATTAGAACTAGCCAAAGTAAAACCAAATGAAATTATTATAGACTTAGGCAGCGGCCGCGGAGCCGAAGTATTTAAAGCAAGTGAAATTACCGGCAAAAACGGTTTTGTGTACGGAGTAGATTTTACAGATGAAATGCTTAACACAGCCGAAAGAACAAGAGAAAAGTTAAATCTATCAAATATAGAATTTATTAAATCTGATATTAGTGAAATTCCGCTGAAAAATGAAATTGCTGACGTTGTTATTTCTAACTGTGTTATTAATCACGCTCCTGACAAACAAAAAGTTTTTAAAGAAATATTCAGAGTTTTAAAAAGTAATGGCCGATTTGTAGTCTCAGATGTTATTGCCGATACTGAACTTCCTGATGAGGTAAAATTAAATCCTGAAGCATGGGCCAAATGTTACGGAGGCGCTATAACAAAAGAAGAATATTTTAACGCTGTAGCAAACGCTGGCTTTAATAATATTGAAGTTTTAGAAGAATCTTTACCCTATGAAAAGGGTGAAGTACTGGTAAAGAGTATAACTATAAGATCAATTAAAAAGGAGAAAATATGAAATCGCTTGTGAACAAAAAAAAGGAAAACAATAAAAAAGAAGTAAAGGGAATAAAAACAAAAGCTGAAGAAAAAAAACAAAAACCGGCCGCTCAATGCTGCGCTAAAATGTCTAAAATTACGTCGGGCTGCCACGATTAATTCTTATAAGCCAGCAATATAATGCACTTATCAAAACATACGTTCTCAACTTTCAGCAAAGATAATGAACGTATGTATTTGATTAATTATCTTTCTGGCGTGATGGATGTATTTAATAAAACCGAGACACTTGAATTTAATGAAAGACTAAAAAATAGCAATTGGCAAGATTATGAGTATTCTAAAACTTTGCTTGAAAAAAAATATTTTTTTGAAAATCAAGAAGCCGAAAATAAATACATCCGTCAAAAATATTTAGAATTTTTAGATGAAAATGAAAGAACCCCTACACAGCTGATTTTTTCTACAACTTATGCTTGTAACCTTTCGTGTGTATATTGTTTTCAATCTGACTATAAAGAAAAAGAACCTCTTCTTACAGAAAATATAACCAATAAATTTTTTAATTATATAGAAGAAAAATTTAAACGCGAAACACTAAGGCCCTATATTACGCTTTTTGGAGGTGAACCGCTTTTAGCGGGCAAAAAATATTTTAATCAGTTGATTTATTTTTTACAAAAAGCCAGAGACTTAAATTATGAAATCGCGATTGTCACAAACGGATATACACTGGAAGAATATGTTCCTGTATTTAAAAAAGAAAAATTTAAAATAAAAGAAATACAGGTTACCCTTGATGGCGGTAAAATAATTCATGATAAAAGAAGGCCCGCGAAAGGCGGCCATTCAACATTTAATAAAATTACCGCGGGTATAGATACCGCCTTGAAAAACGGATATAGAATTAATCTTAGAAGTGTTATTGATAAAGAGAATATAAAATCTCTTATTGATTTAGCCGGGTTCTGTGATAAAAAAGGATGGCTTGGCTATTCATCTGCCTTTTTTGAAACCACCTTAGGTCGAAATTACGAGCTACACTCATGCCAGTATACCAATAAACTTTTTGACCGCTTATCAATGTATAAAGAATACGTGAATCTTGCGGCTCATAATCCTATTTTGAAAAAATTCCATCAGCCGTCATTTCACGGTATGAAATATCTATATGAAAATGACGAACTGCCTATGCCTATTTTTGACGCCTGCCCTGCCGCTAAAAAAGAATGGGCGTTTGATACGAAAGGTAATATCTACGGATGTACAGCCTCTGTAGGTGTTGAAAATTTTAAACTGGGCAACTTTCTTGATAACGAAGAATATAAAGAGAAAATTGAAATTTGGCAAAAACGTGATGTACTTTCTATTGAAAATTGTAAAAACTGCGCTGTAAGTTTATCATGCGGCGCCGGGTGCGGTGTTTTAGCCTATAAAGAAAACAATGATATTTTAACAAACAATTGCCGTCCGGTACAAGATTTAGTTACATTAGGTGTAGAGTATTATAATATTGAAAACTTAAAAATCGAAAAGTCTGAAGTCTGCTGTTGCTAAAAAAATGATTAAGGAGATTTCATATGAAAAAAGTAATAACAATTAAAGAATTTTGTGATGAATTAATTGAAAGAATAAGCCATACTGAATCGATTGACTGCTGTAAAGATGAATTACTAAAATTCGCCCACATGGCAAAAGACCATATGGGCGAGAAAGAAATTGAAGTAAACTGGGTCGAAAAACCTTAAACCTCTTAAAATCTTGAAGTAGTTGAAATACTTATTGTTTTAATGGTTTCATCTTCACCTGCAATTATACCATTGCCGTTTACGTCTTCAAACGTAAATCTATAATCAAAAATAATAGATGTGGTACCGCCCATTTTAAAACCTGTTTTAAAGCCAATAATGGTACTGGGTGTTTTCCACTCTAAGAAATCTTTTACGTTATTTTGAGTATAATAACCCGACACCTCGCTTACTACCGGTATTAAGCCATCCTTAATTTTTAATGAACCGGTTAAAGATTGATCGTTTTCATCTTCTTTATTTTTTTTCATCAAAAGCTGATAATCAAATTGCAATTTAAGAAGCTCAAAAAGATTAAATCCAAGGCTTGAGAAAAAACCTTGTTTCGCTTTTGCTGCTTTTATCACATCTAATTTAGTATAAGCAATAGGATTGCCAAAACCGGCTGATATAAAATTAGCACGTTCTAATTCATAGGTATTATTAAAATAATTAAATAAAAATTTATCTGAATTCTGTCTGTATTCAATAGAAAAATCAACAGGTCCGGCCCCCAAGCGAACACCGGGAGCTCCAAATCCCCAGCCTTTTGTCTCATAAATTTGGGCCCACTGCGCGTATACAGAAAGACTTACAAAATTTTTACTGCCGCTTTTATCATAAGGGCTTAAAATATCATAGCCTATATCAGCGCCATAAATTACAACCGCAGATTTACTTTCTGATATTTTCATTAAATCTTCTTTTTCAATTGAGCTTATAAAATTCTTATCAATAAGTTCACCTATGGCAGATTCAGAAATTTCTTTAGTTCTATAGACATCAATTTCTGTCACAACATTTTTATTATAAGGGTCATAATCTATTTGATCAGGATAATCATCGCCGTCATTATCACGCAGCCCCTTATATTGGTTGGTATCGCTGGCAACGCTACCTCCTATGGATAATCCACTGATTGGCTTAACTGCAAGTCTGGTGCCTGTAACCAAAGAAGGATTTTTATCAATTACTTCTTTAAAATCATTCATGAAATATTCCATACCAAAATATTTGGTATTTACGGCCATTTCAAAGCCTACTCTTTTATAAGTAGGATATTCTACCATATTTGAATATCCCCAAACAATGGACCCGTAACCAAGATAAGTAGAATCAAGTCCGCCTAGTTTTAAATAAAGCGGTGAATTTTTTTGACCCCAGCGGATATAATATATTTTATCAAGATAGTCAACGCCTTCGTCCCAATCTTCTTTTCTAATATCACCTTTTTCATCTAATAAAACCTGAATATCAAACCCGAAACCAAAGTTACCAACAGGAACTTCTCCTCTAATTCCTATTTGCTGATAATTTTTGCCATCTAGAGTTGTTGCCCCCGCCACAATAGAACCTAAAAATCTGGAACCGCCTGCAGATGAGTCGTCTTGAGTTTCTTCGCTTTCTTGGGCGCTTGAAAAAGAATCTTCAGTTTGGCCAGTATCTTCTGCCGTGGCTTCTGCTTCAGGCTGAGAGCTGGGCTCTTCTTGGCTCTGCTCCTGACTTTGCGCACGAGGAGGAGCATCATCTTCATTTAATATATCTAAAACAGACTGTGGCCATACAATTGCGGGCCAGCCAAATAATAAAATATTAGTGAAAATAAATATTTTAATTTTTTCCATTTAAGTTACCTCTTTTTTTAGTATATAATATTATATGACGGCAAATTTATATTTTTTTCTACTTTTTTTTACAATTAAATAAATATACATTGCAGATCATAATTTTTTTATTATTAATAATCAACAAGCATATCAAGGGTCACCTACTTGAAAAGTAGGTAATCGAAATAATCACAAGAAAATTAGCTCATGGCTTTGCCATGCCTTGAAGAGACAGGCTTGTCTGAAAAGTTATTCATTTTCCTTGCTTTTTGAACTCCCATCCGCATGTTAATAAGTTAAGTCATAAATTAAATTATTGACAAATTGACCTATGTTAGGCATTGGTACGTTACATGCAGTAAAATTTAATAACTTCGAGGGCGAAATGAAAAAAACAAGATATTTGATAAACATGGTTAAATTATTGATTCTATTTATCATTAGTACGGGTATTTTGCAGGCTAGTACATTAATCAATTATAATGTAAATACTCTTAATGACATTTATATTGCTCAGACAGAAATTGAAAATGAAAAATCAGATAAACCATTGTCTGAAAATAATGATGAAAATACAGCAATTTCAAAAACCAATACTGATGAAAGTCTAAAAGTTATTTTTGGATTGGCCTTTTCAACATATCAATCAGAAAAAGATGATATGATGAATTTTGGTATTTATTATGAATTTCTTTATTACCCGGTATTTAGTAGTTATGGAAATTTTACATATGGCTCACATAGTAAACTCAATAGCAACTTTATTCGAATGCCCGTATTGCCAATTATTGCGTTATTAGCTCTTCTAGGCGGCGGCGGGGGCGGGGGTAGTAGCGGTGGTAATATATTGCCCATTTTATTTTCAGAAGGTATTGCGTTTCATATTAGACCAAGCGGCACTTTAGATTTTTCGCCCTATTTAGGTACCAATTTTTCATTTGCAGTAAGCGGCCCTTTAAACCGTGGTTTGAATATTGGATTTGAAGGTGGTATAAAATTACATATCATAGCTTCTAAAAATTTTCTTTTTATAATAAATGGTGGTTTTTATAAATCCTGGTTTTATGGTGAAAAAGAAATTCAAGAGCCTGTTACAGATATTACAGATTATGCAGGCAACCCAGTAATGATGACTAGTTATGATGTAATAAAGTACAATACAACAGGTTTTCAGGGAAGTTTTAGTTTATCATGGCTTTTTTAAATAATAAAATATAGATAATGAAATTTATTTAAAACTTTCTAAGTTTAAAAGTTGACACTGTATAATTAAATCATTAGAGTTTTTTAATCAAAGTCAAGGCATTATTAATAATAAATTAATATATTTCTTTTAATGACTATTTTTAATGAAAGAATAAAAGTTTTCTTTATAGTTATTTTATCGTTATTAATACCAGTAAATTTAAACGGAAAAACGCTCGAAACGAAACCTGATAATTACGATAGAATCTATCTTGGCACCGCTTTTGTTTCTTTACTAAGTTTGCATTATTTAAGAATGTATGTAGGACCTGAAAATCCACATATTATAAATCCGCTTGGTATAGATGTTTCTGCGCGAAATTCTTTATTGTGGCAAAACTCAACCCAAACCGCTTCTTTTTTGAGTGATCTTGGGGTAGTTTCACTTGTTTCAGGAGCTTTTTGGATTCCGGCGTTGACCAATATGCCTTACTATAATGGTTTTCATATCATAGCGGAATCTGCTATTTATAGCGGTCTTTTGGCCCAGCTGGTAAAAATTTTAACGGGCCGTCAAAGACCATACAGTTATTATAAAACCAGAGAATCTAATGATGTTGATAAAAACTATTCTTTTTTTAGCGGACACACATCTATTGCTTTTGCGGCGGCAACATCAGGAGGTCTTTTATTGTCAGAAAAATACTCTCAGTATAAAATTCCCATTTTTTTATCGGGTTATGTCATAGCAGCCTTATGCGGATATCTTCGTATTGCGTCTGATTCTCACTATCTTTCAGACGTACTAACCGGCGCTGTTATTGGCACTTCTATAGGTTATGGTATATATCAATTAAGAAAATCGTGGATTTCTGCACACACATCAAGCAATGAAAATGAAAAAACCTTTTCACTCTCGAAAAAAATCAGCTTTTAATTTTTTTTTACTTGACCTAGGTTAACTTAAATAAATATTCTAATAAGATGTCTGCGTTATATATAACACTGCCCATAGCCATTTTTATTGCCCTTGGGTTTCTTATCTTTTTTATGTGGAGCGTAAAAAACCGTGACTATGAAGATACTGAAATGCCCAAATATAAAATGTTAATGGACGATAAAGATGATATAGATACAACTTTTAAAAATAACAAAAAATGAATTTAACGACTGTATTAGCTGAAGCTTTTATTTTAGGTCTCGCGGGTTCTTTTCACTGCCTTGGAATGTGCGGCCCCTTTGTTCACATATTAAACAGCCACAACCGCTCAAAATGGGCAGTTAACATTACTTATAATTTAGCGCGTACAATATCTTATATGATAATTGGTTTAATTTTTGGGTTTATTGGTAAAAGCGTAAACATATTACTTTTATCAGAAGCAGCTGCCTTTTTAGGAGCAGGTATTCTTATTGTTTTTGCTATTTTTTATCTTATTCCCACAAAATCAGGATTTACTGCCTCGCTACCGTCTTTTATCATAAAAAAATTAAGCAAAATAATGAAAGAAAAAAAAAATATATACTTGCTTTCATCTATAATGGGTGTAACTGCCTCTATTTTACCCTGTGGTCTATTATACGCGGGTTACGCTTTTTCACTAACAACCGGTAATCCATATTCGGGCGCGTTAACCATGCTTTTCTTTAGCCTTGGAGCATACCCTGCTTTAATTACTCTTGGCTTTTCAAGCGGCTTTTTATTACAAAAAATACCAGCCGGTATCTGGCGAAATCTTTTGGCTGTTATAATGATTGCTCTTGGTATATTAATTATATATTTTAGACTGGGGCACGATACGATGAAGCATGCGCAGTAAAAAATAGAAAAAAATTTCTTGATATGATATCGCCAAATTAACCTATGTTATTTTAATGGATATTAAAATAAAAAATTATTCTATTAATTATGAAGACAGAGGTAGCGGATTACCGGTTGTCTTTATTCACGGCTTTCCTTTAAGAAGTGATATGTGGCAGCCCCAGATAGATTTTTTATCTTCGAACGGCTTTCGTGTAATTACTCCTGATTTAAGAGGCTTTGGCAAAAGCGAATACGCTCCTGTAAAAAAAATAAGTGATTTTTCAGATGATGTTGCGGCCTTATTAGATCATTTAAAAATTAAGCAGGCTGTGATAGCCGGTATGTCTATGGGCGGGTATGTTCTATTTGATTTTTTAGACAGATACAAAGAAAAAGCAAAAGCCGCCATTTTTATTGTGACCCGGGCCGCAAGTGATAATGAAAAAGGCAAAGAAAAAAGAACCTCATTAGCAGAAAAAACATTGGCAGGAGCCCACAAGTTAGCCGCTGACATTTTTAATCCTGTACTATTTGCCGATGAAACCTATGAAAAAAATCCTGAGCTTGTAACAATGGTCTATAACTGGGCCTCTACTACTAACCCTAAAATTATCGCGAACTCTTCTATCGCTATGAGAGAAAGAAAAGATTATACGCCTGAACTTTCTAATTTTAACTTGCCAGCTTTAGTTATTGGCGGTTCTGATGACAGAACAATTTCTAATGAAAATTCAAAAATAATCGCAAACGGTATGCCTAATGCTAAACTCGAAATAATACCTAAAAGCGGGCATATGGCAAATTTAGAAAATCCCGGCGCCTTTAATAAAGTAATTCTTAATTTTTTAAAGTCTTTAAAATAATTAAATCCAGTATTTGGGATACTTTTGATCTTCTGTAAGATTATTAACCAAAAGAGCTATAACCAGCATTATTAAAGCTCCTAACGCGGCCGGAATAAAAGCGTATAAATAACCCAGAGCGTGTATTTTTTCACTGCCAATAACTGCTATAAGGGCGGTTGCTCCTCCCGGAGGATGTAAACACCTTAAATAATGCATAACCGCTATTGATGAAGAAACCGCCAAACCGGCCGAAAACCACGGTATGCTACCTATAATTTTAAAACACGCTACTCCTATTAAAGCTGAAATAAAATGACCCCCCATTAAATTTCTGGGCTGCGCGAGCGGACTTTGAACTGCTCCATAAATTAAAACAGCAGAAGCACCAAATGAACCAATAAGCATGACAAGATCAGTTTGAGAAATGAGGTTATAATTAATAAATGTTACCGCAGAAATTCCCAAAAAAGAACCCAGCCATGACCAAAATATAATTTTATGAGAAACTCCCGGCGGACTTTTTTCAACCGGTTTCATTCTATTTAGATATTTTTTCATATTTTATTTACAACCAAAAACTTACAGATAAAAAATTAGTTTTTTTATATTTAATAGTACGACAACAAAAAAATAAGGGAGAGTTAATAGGATGGTACCCCCCTGAAGCGATTGGAATATTTTCAAAATAATGGTCTATACGAAAAGGCAAAAAATTTAATATATTTCTTGATATTGTTGGTTCTCTATCTTGAATAATA
>JAOUOS010000038.1 GCA_029880285.1 Spirochaetia bacterium | reverse complement strand
TACCGTCTAAAGTATAAATTGTTTTTTCACAACCCGAAACATCATCTGAACACGAAAGGGTAATACTTTGTGTTGTACTGTATGTACCTCCCGGCGAAGAAACTGCCGTAACCGGCTGTATGTTATCTACTGTTACAACCATGCCCGTACTACCGCCTAGAAAACTGTCTTGATTTAAAGCGTCTCTTATGCCAATGCAAATTTGATATGTACCGTCATCTGGCGGCAAACTTATAGAATGCGTGCCTGTTGTTACACTATTAATCGCGCCTGATATATCTATACTCACAGTTGTGCCGTTCTCATAAAAGTAAAAAGCGCTTTCGAAGGATGCGTTTACGCCGCATTCTGGATATTGTGACGCATCAATACCTGTAACCGAAGTATAGTAAAACTGACAGAAACCATCGCTGTCGGCCTCAAACGAAACCGTAGTGTAAGAGTTATTATTAATAAATTCGCCTACAGCGGTGCCTTCGGGCATACTTACCTGCGGGCCGGTTTTACCGCTGCCCAAATTAAGACTTTGAGTTGTTGAAGCTCCCTTTATATCAGTTACCGTTACGGTAACAAGCGCCTCAAAACCCGAATATAATTCTCCCGGCAGAACATATTTTACCGTAGATGTACCACCCTCGTCTGTTTGTGACGCGAAAGATCCTAAATCTGAAGTATAGGTAAATGTCATTTCGTTTTCATTGGGATCCTCTGCCGTTACCGTCACATTAAAAGTTTGATTAGGCAACAGCGTGGCGCCCCCCGGCGAATCTGATGTAAAGCTAATTATGTTGGGAGGTTTATTGGGAATAAAATTTTGAGCTTTTTGAATAACATCATCACCGCATGATATTAAAAAACTTAGAATTAATATAAATAGACCACGACTGCCTGTGGTGTTACACCAGTTGGCGAAGCCTTGCAATGCCGAAGCATAGCCGCAGGTCATATAAAATTTATTTATTATTTTTTTCATAAAAACTCTCATTAAATATAATGACAATTTCTTTTAATTGTTAAATACATCATTCTTTAAAGTATTATTATTTAGCAAAATCACAAAGATATTAACAAAAGTAATCTGACAAGTACTTTTTATGGCGGGTTGCCGTTTGAAAAGCAGGTAATCGAAATAATCATAAGAAATTTAGCTCATGGCTTTGCCAGCGTGGTTTTGCCTACCTGACGAGCCCCTGCTAAAAAAAACCATTTTTTGGGCAAGATCAAGCCTAATATTTTTTTCATTATAGCGATCTTTAGAGGTCTTCATATTTAATACCACTGGGGCTGTGTAATAAGTAAGATTTTTAACGCAGAGGCGCAAAGAACGCAAAGGAAAAGTGTTGAATTTACGGATTTCTCTGCTTCCTCCGCGTCTTTGCGTTTAATCTTTTCTTTGTCTTTGCACGTCCCCAGTCATGTACAAAATACTTACATTATTTTCGCCATCGTTTTATTATAATGCTTTTTTATTTGTTTATCTTTTGATATTAATAACGCGGCCAGTTAAGAGCGCTAATTTAACCTTTAATACCTATACTGCAAACTTAATTGTGACATAGCCGCGTGAAACTGTCCCGCTTTTTCATAAAGGCCGTAATAATCTACTGATAAATTTAAAAATAACAAGCGGGGAACCACCGTAAAATAAAGAGTAAAACCAACCAAAGTACTTGGCATTAAACTCTGCAAAATTTCGCCTTCGCCGTCATCAAAAATAACAAATGAAGCGCCAATACCAATATGCGGAGCGTATGAAAATCTTTCGGCAAACGTTATTGAATCTGTTAGTTTTTCCATACCTGCGCCGTTAAAAATATATTGAAAACTAAAAAAACCCGGTATAAATGTAAAATTCTGTTCTTTTATCTCTTTATTTGAAGATATGCCATAACCTATATCTAAACCGATCTTTATATTCTTAAACCACGGCGGATTTATATAATACCCCGCCATAAAAAAAGAAGAAATTCCTAAATTAGAACCGCCTGAATTTAATACTTGAAGAGCCCCGCCCCGTAATATAATTTCGGGATATAATAAAAGAATTTTTTTATTAGACATTTGCTTAATATCTGATTTTAGAATATTTTCTTCTTTGGCAGAATGTTTCTCGCGTCTGAAAATTACTTTTTGAACATCTTGTTCAACTAAAAAACCATTAAGTAAAGTTTCATCAGTTAAAAGAATATTAATACCTTCAAGCACATCCTGCCCGTATCTTATTCTTATGACTTCTGACGACATTGAATAAGTTTTTTTTTCGCCTTCATATTCTACGGTAACACTTTGAGCCGAAGCGTCTAAAATTTTACTGCTTTCAAGAACCTGACCGGTTTTTAGATAAATAATGTCTGGATGTATTGAGGTTATATTAAAAATATAAAACAATAACACATATAATATCTTTTTAAAATTTAAATTAATACCTGCCATACAAAACTCCCTGTTTTTAAATTATTTCATTATAAAAATGACAACTAAGTTAATAGAAATAAAATGACAAGTCTTTTTAAAAACTTAAAGGATATCCCGCGCCTACGGTCCAGAAAAATCCGCCGCCCGTGTCGGCAGCCGCACCCAATGATACGGTGTCAGATTCGGCGAAAGAAAAAGTCATTTCGGTAAAAATAAAAATAGGATTTAATTTATAGGCCGCGCCAAAAACAAACTCATATAAAAAAGCGGTTTGGTCCTCTGTGTTTTCAAAACCAAAAGCCGTTTGGGTTATTGTTGACATAGCCATACCCAGCCCCAAGCCTAAGTAAGGTACAAGTGGTTTTTGCGCCAGCTTTATATCCCAGAATTTAAATTCATAATTAAAATGGACTATGCTATGGAAAACCATAGCACCAGTTTCTACCGTGTAGCCGCCCACAACGGCGTTTGTGCCAGCGGTTTCATAATCTGAGGTCATACCAAACGCCAACTCAAGACCAACATTAATGTTATACGGATGTTTCACGGGCAGATGATATAAGAACTCGCCGCCAATTTTAAAACCGGTGCCTAAAACAGAAAAAGGGGAATAAAGACCGGCTTTACCGCTCGCGGCAAATTTATTAAAAACACCCTCACCTTTTTCTGCAGAAAATATCGCGGATGGATTTATAACTGCCAGTAGAATTGCCGTGATAAATATTCTTTTGAAATGTTTGATTTTTGTTTTAAGTATTTTCATAAGATTTTTCCTTTTACTGGTTTGTTACCTCAATTGTATCAAGCGCATTTGTACCATCAGAACCGCCTATTATGTAAATTAAACCATTGGTAAATACTGTACCAAAGTAAGCTCTTGCGCCTAAAAGAAGTTTTCCACCATTACCTGCTGCATTAAAATTTCCTAGAGACCCTACATCACCGGCAGGATCCAAATCAAAAACAGCGGATGAAACACTGTCTAAAAAACTACCATTGTCGCCACCAATTATTATTACAGCACTATTCACAATTAAAGCACCTGAAGCCATTGAAGATGCTTTAGGATTACTATCTTGATTCCATGTATCCAAAATAATACCGTCTATACCTATTTTACTAAAAAAACTCTGCTTTTGATATGTAGCACCCTTTTTACCATTAAAAACATAAAGATATTGACTTTCATCAGTCTCCGCAATTTGAGCTGGTACACTTGTTTTAGAAGCTACTCCAACTGCTGGATAAAATGCTGTTATATTAGTTGCTGCTATAGGAATCCAAGTATTAATTGAACCATCTATATTTATTTTTGCATACTCCACATCTGTCAAGTCTATTCCATTGTTACCGCTAACAGCATAAATATAATAATCTTTATTTGGTTCTTGAGCAAGAGTACAACCAGCACCTTCTCTTGCTGCATTTAATACTGGTAATGCTGTACTTGATAAATCAGTATCTTTAAATACACCAAAACTTCCCGGAGGCGGATAATTTTCTGTACCTACGGGTTCACCAGTATCATTAAAACTTTTTATGGTTAAACCGCTTTTTATAAGATGTTCATTACCCGGAATTGTATTTGGCTCATCTGAACGATAAACATTGTATGTAGCAACATTAGCCTCATTTGCCTCATTTGCTATTGACCAGCTTAATGAAACCGATCCATTCCCGCCTACAGTAACAGATTCCATATCAGAAGCCAAAGTTTCACCACCCTCGTTTGGATGTGAAATACCTGTTTTTAATACTGCCGTTACTTTATAGTACCATGTACCTTCTGCCAGAGTGCCGCCTGTACCGGCAGAAATAGAATCAATTATGGGCGCATCCGCATTTTTTAATAAAACTGCTCTTTCAACAGAATTTAAATATGTACCACCGCTATTGCCGCCATAAACATAAAGATAATCATTATGAAAAACAGCACAATGACCAAATCTGGCTGTAATTAATTTATTGGGAATTTCTTTCCATGAGTATAGTCTTCCAAAGGGATCTATTTGTGTTACTTCTATTGTATTAAGAGCAGTTGCGCCCGCATCAGTAGTTCCGCCTATCGCGTAAATAAAACGGTTTCTATAATCGTCTTTTGTTGCCACAGCGGCAATTTTTTCTCTGGGAGTATTGAGTAACATATTATTGCCAGATTTATCCGCTGCCTGCTGCCAGGCTTTAAGATTACCCGCCGGATTTGTTACAGAAAAAGAAGCATAAATACCAAAAGTTCCATCCGTATTAATAACCTTTAAAAGATAATTGCCCGCCGTCATATTACTTGTGCCAATAGGTATGGTACCCGTAAGTTGTGTCTCGCTGTCAAAAGTAACATTAATTCCATCCACCTCATTACCGTTAATATCTACAAATTTTAACGCTGCCCCGTCCCGAAAATTTAATCCGGTAATCATAATAACTGTATCTGCTGAACCGCTGGCAGGCGAAATGTTATCTACAATTGGCGGCGGTAGTTCTGTTACCGTAAAGGCCCCCGGCAGTAAACCAATAGTTCCATCGGGATTTACTACCTTAACATCATAAGGTCCGCCAATAGCCAGACCCTCTGGTACAGCGGCTGTAATTGTTGAATTGGATAAATATGCCAAACGTGTAAGTTCTACATCGGCGCCAGCCACAGTTATATAAACCTTTGGTACCGGCTTAAATCCACCGCCTGCTGCCACGTTTGCCTCTATAGTAACCGGAGTCTTTTCGCAAGAGCATCCGAAAGCCGGTATAATTTGCGACAACTCAAGCCAGTTTTCAACCGCTGTGTAAGCGCCGTTTAACGTGGCCGATTTTTCATTCGGATTGGTTACAACAACATCATGAGTACCCACCGCGATACCCGAAGGAATTACTGCCTGAATTTGGGTAGCCGTAACTGAAGTTACGGTAACAGCTGTGCCACCCACAGTTACCCTTGGCAAAGCGGGAGTATTTATTGATTCATCTGTGCTAATCATCATAGGCGCGAAATTCGTGCCGGTAATTGTAACCAGCACATCATTTAAATAATATCCCGTGTTCGGCACAATAGAAGTAATAGAAGGCGCGGGGCCTTCTTTACCGCTGCAGTTAAACAAAAATAACATCAATAATAAAAAACTAAATTTCTTCATGTGTGTAGGTTATTAAAATAATAATAAGCGGTCAAATTATTTATGAGATAGAGTTTTAAGGTTAGGTTCTTTTCTTTAATATGATAAAGAAATAAATTTTTTAAAAGGGTTTTATGTGAATCCCCAATAATCTGACGGTAAAAATATTTTATAGCTCTGAAAATCCATAGCTATATAATTTTCCTTTAAACTTCTAAATTTATTTATTCTAGCAAAAATCTTTATCCCATACCAAAACAAATTTTCTTTACTTACTTTCTTTGTCAAAAACCTCTTTAAAAACATAGCTATGGAAATCCTTATCAATTGTGAGATACTTATCCCTAATATTAAGGCTGCGGTTCTTAAAAAAATTTCATCATCACCGTAAAGACAAAGCTGATGCCTGTGTTTTTCATTGACAGATATCAATTTTAAATCTTTATTAATATTTTGCATTTTTTTAGTCCATCGTAAATTTTTCTTATTTGCCAATTGAAAAACACAATACCGAACAATCCATGAATATGATTTATTATGAATTTTTGCCGCTATTTTAATGTTCTCCCAAACAGATAAATCTATATGCACTTCCCAAATATTTTTAATTTCTATTTTTACCCAGAGTGGTTGTTTTCTACATTTCATAATAATGTAATACCCCCAAAAGCAAAAAATATACCGCTTTTTATCACTATTTTTTCTAATAAACATAAGGCTTTAATACGACATAATCACTAAATTATTTTCTAAAGCCAATTCAAAAAAAAACGATAATCAAAGCATATGAAATTCTTTATAGAAAGTATTAACAACAAAATTATTTCAAATACTGATTTTAATAAAAAAGATTTTGGTTTTAAAAACCAAGAATTTGATTCTTATAATAATTCTTTTTTTGCGATGCTGCAATCTGATTTATCAAACAATCTACCAATAGAACATAAATATAATAGCTCAATTGAAAACATAAATCAATCTGAATATAAATCTACAGAAAAATATTCAAAACCTGAAGAAAAACCCGTACAAAATAAAAATGAATTTAATGAAAATAAATTAAGCACTAAAAATGAAAATATTGAATCAGAAAAACCAAAAACTAACAATAAACAATTAGGTAATGACGCTTCTGAAAATAATAAAGAAGTAAAGTTGAACCAACAATTAAATGAAACCAAAAATAAAACAGAACCAGATAATCAAAAAATATCTAATGTAAAAAAATCAATAGCGGCTTCAGTAAGTAATAATGTAACCAATGTCGGTAACACAGAAAACACAGATAAATCTAAAAAAGTAAATCAAAAACTAACATTAAAAGAAAGTATTACAGTTAAAGAATCAGAAATCAATGAAAAAATTATAACTAATTCAGAAAAAAAATCTAATAAAAGTATAAAAGAATTATCAGAACATATTACTAAAAATACAGATAAAAAAGTTGAAAATAAACATATCGCGGTTCATAATCAATTTGAATCGACTATTCAAAATAAAAAACAACTCTTAAAAAAGAATATAAAAAATAATATTGAAGAAAATTCTCATATTGTTTCACGTGAAACAATTAATTTAAAAGCACGTCATTTAATAAAAGACTTTGGACTTGAAAAAGAATTGAATTTGCAAAACCATCTTCACAAAAGTCTAAGACCTGAAAAAGATTTAGATCAGCTTAAAAATATAAAAAATGAAACTCAAAATAATAGTTTTAACTTTTTTTCAAATTTAAATTCTTCGGCAAAAACTTTTCATGTTCAAAACGATATGTTTTCTCCGGCTCGTTTAAATTTACAACAACAGCTTGATAGTATTTTATCTCAAGCTAAAGTTCAAATAAAAGAAAACGGTAACGCAAATCTTTCTGCTACTCTTTATCCTAAAGAATTGGGCAAGGTAAATGTTAAACTATTTTTAATAGATGGAACTATTCAAGGTCAAATGACAGTTGATAATGAAACCGTGCAAAAAGAAATTATATCAAGATTAGATAAGGCTTTTGAAAATTTAAAACAAGACGGTTTTGAAATAAGTAATTTTCACGTAAATGTTAGATCTGATAATTCAAATGAAGCTCAGAATAATTTTGAATTATTTGATAAAAATAATCAAATAAAAAAGAATAATGCTGAATATAAAACTTCAGAAATAATTACTGAAAAAGAACAAAAAAAAGAGGGAATTTATGCCTGAAATATCTCAAACAAATACCGATTCAAACGCTCATTTAAAATTAGATGAATTTCTTAAAACGCAAAAAAATAACAAAAACGAAGTTATTCGTGATAAAAGAGGCGATATTTTAGATAAAGATAGTTTTCTTAAATTATTAATAACAGAATTAAGTCATCAAGATCCATTACAACCCGTAAATGATAGAGAATTTATATCTCAAATGGCACAGTTTTCTGCGCTTGAACAAATGAATAATGTCGCCAATTCTATGAATTCATTAAAAACATTTCAAGCAAATCTTTTAATAGGGCATCATATTTCTGGGAGAGATTTTGTTTCTAGTAAAATAATTTCGGGAAAAGTAGATAAAATTATCTACGATCAAAAGGGAGAGGTTTTTTTTAGAGTAAACGGTAAGAGCGTCAAAATGGATGATCTTGTCAGCGTAGAGTTATCGCCAGATAATAATAACTTGAAACCTCAAAATGTTTCACGTGAAACATTAAATGATGAAAGCATGATTAGCAATGAAAACTCAAGTAATAAAAATTATGCTATTAAAAATTACAATGAAAATCAAAAAAATATAAAAACAGGAGAATAACAACTATGATGAGATCATTATATTCGGGCGTTTCTGGATTAAAAAATCATCAAATAAGAATGGACGTTATAGGAAATAATATTTCTAACGTAAATACTTATGGCTTTAAATCTGAAAGAGTAAGTTTTCAAGACATGCTTTCTCAGACAATTTCTGGGGCATCTGAACCTAAAGAAAACGTGGGCGGTACAAATCCCAAACAGGTTGGTTTAGGAATGACAATAGCGGCTATTGATAAATTAATGCACCAGGGTTCCATTCAAACAACGGGGAAAAATACAGACGTAGCTATTCAAGGTGAAGGATTTTTCGTTCTTGGTAAAGGCGATAAACGTCTTTATACACGTGCCGGTAACTTTGATCTTGATAAAGCCGGGTTTTTAGTGAATCCCGCAAATGGATTAAAAGTACAGGGCTGGAACGCTCAAATTGATAACACGGGTAACAAATTCATTAACTCTGCTTCAGAGATAGGCGATATACAAATTCCTCTATATGCCAAAGAACCGGCTAGAGCAACAACATTTGTTAATTTTCGCAGTAATCTTAAATCTTCAGTAGAACCTGTACCACAAAACGCATCTGATGATGAAAGATATAAGCTAATTACAGATCCTGATTCATCAAAACGAAGAGGTCATGTAACTAGCATAGGCGTTTATGACGATCAGGGTAATCAGCATCTATTAAAAGTTTTTATGTGGAAGAGTAATGAAAACAAATGGACAGCTTCAGTTTCAATGACTGACGCCGAGCAGTTAACGGTAGATGTTTTAGGTCCTGAAGGCCAAAATACAACCATGCCGGGAAACAAACGACTTGAATTTGGATTTTCTCCTGACGGTAAAATAACTTCTTTAAGTGATTCTACTGATGTATTAAACAGAGGCAATCTAAACGCTAATATTAGTTTTCGTCTACCGGGTGTACCTGAACCCAAAAATGTTCAATTAAGACTTGGCGATGCGGGAACTGTTAACGGTGTAACTCAGTTTTCATCTGAGTATACCACTAAGGCAATAGAGCAAGATGGTTATTCAATGGGGTATATGGAATCATTTACCATTGATGATTCAGGAACCATTACCGGTGTATTTACAAACGGCGTTAATCAACCATTGGCCAAATTATCTATGGCTAATTTTGCTAACCCTGAAGGTTTGGTAAAAGCCGGTGAAAATAATTTTATAGTTTCAAATAACTCTGGTGATGCATTAATAGGCGAATCAAAAGTAGGCGGATTCGGTACTATATCAGCCGGATTTCTTGAAATGAGTAACGTTGATCTTGCTGAACAGTTTACTGATATGATTGTTACACAAAGAGGTTTTCAGGCAAATTCTAAAAGTATAACAACTTCAGATCAAATGCTACAAGAACTGTTAACACTAAAAAGATAATAGATTAACAATAAGTTTTTAATCTATTTTTGTTAAATAAAAAAACCGTAGATTAATTCTGCGGTTTTTTTATATATTTAATCCTTGACCCTTTAAATTTAATATAATTTTTTGTATTAAAATGCGTCATGACTTTTTAAATCTTATATCGATAGACCAGGCAGCATCTTCGGGAAAATTTAGTATTAATGATAAAGTAGGATACATGCTTTATCAAAAAATACAATTCTTTTGTACAAAAGCTAACGCGAAATATGGCAATTTACTTTCTTATAACCAGCTTCAAACAGAAATGCCAGACGTTCCCATAAATAAAATACATCAATCATTAAAAATGCTTACTGAAAATAAACTGGCATTACAATTGTTTTTTTATCATTTTAATGATTCTATCAATCAATTAATATTTTCACCGGTGTTTGTTACAAAACCAAAACAAACTACTATTAATGTTTTTGATTTATATGAAGCGTTATCTGTAGAATCTGCTGTTTCCATTTCTAAATACCTTGAAAAAAGGGAAAGTTCTTTTCTTTCAGATTTTTCTTTAGATCTTCAAAAAGATATTAGCAGCGATTTTAATGTCAACTATTCTTCTATTGTATCAAGCCTTCAAAATATAGATACTCAAAAATTTGAAGTTATACCAGATAATAATGTATTAAATTTTCTTTTGAAAGATATAAAAGAAAATCTTATTAAGAATGATAAAGTATTAGACATAGAAGATTTTGGAATATTACCTGTTTATGAAAATGTTGTTTTAAAACAATATGATAAAATTGTTGATTTTTTTAACGATAAAGTCTCTGTGAAATATAAAAATGAAGCATCTTTTTACAGAAGTTTTAAATCTATTTCATTAGAAGAATCTGTTTATAATGAAGATAAATTAAAACCAAGAACTTCTAAATTTAACGTAGATAAAGCAAAAGCCTTAAAGACATGTTTAGAAACAAAATATGGCAGTGAAAAAACTAAATATGCGGGAAAACTAACAATTGAAAGTCTCATAAAATTAGAAAAAATAATTGAAAAAAAACTTCAGGATGAGTGGATAGAAAAAAAAGAAAAATTGTATTTTGAATTAAAAGAAAAAATTCTAGATAAGAACGTAAAATGGTCAGATTTAATTGTAACCATAAATGAAGAAGAAAAATTTGAGATACCTGACGATGTTTGGGATAAACTATTATCTGATGAACAAATATTGAATACAAAATGGAACAAACACAAAAAAACTTTACATGCCTTTCTTAGAAAAGATCCAAAAGTTTTTGAGCTATTGGTTAATAATATGATATATCTCTCATCTGATAAAATGTGGCAGGTTTTGTTAATTAAAAGCTTTTTAGATGAATCTGATGACGAAATGTCTACCTTATTTAGCAATAAATCTTTTACAAAACAATATGGAAAAATTTTAAAAAAAGCATACATAGCTTATATGCCATGGTATTTTAAACTATTTTTTCTATTTCTTTTACCAGGCTTTAAAGATACATCTTTTAATCACGCAAAAACAAAAATCAGGGTTGAGCAAAAAAAATATGAAAAAGAAAATCAAAATTATTATAAAAGAATTATAGAGTCAAAAAACTCAGATCGTGATAGAAAACTTGTACAAATAAGAAAAGATAATTATAAAAATAAAATTACATCTAAATTAGACTCTTACTATTTTTCTAAGAAAATATCATTTCCTGATATTCAAACTATAAAAAAAGAAATAACCGAAATGACAGAAAAAGAATTTGAAAATATATTAAAAGAATTTTATTTTGTTAGCATACCTGTTTCAGGTAATGAAGATATAAAATCTAGAGTGTTATACTATCCCAAAAATCAAGATTTTAGAAGTACCGCACAAAAAACAATTAAAAAAATTGAATCTGCTTTATTAAATAAAAATGATAATGATACTTTCGATGATTTTGATAAAGAAAAAGCTCTTAAAATAAAAATTTACTTAGAAAATGAATTAAAAAGAAGTATTACCAATATTAAAACTGAAGAAGAAGATCCATATAAGAAATTTTCAAAAGAACTTGATAAAAGAGTTTATGAAAAAGAAAAGTGGTAGTTATATAGTATTATATATATCTTTTTTTTGTTATTATATATTATATATATAATAAGGTGAATTGTGGATAAGATAAAAAAGGTAAATAGAATATAGAAATAATAAAATAATTGATATTAGATTTCCACATATAAAATAGATTATTTATCAGTTAAAATATTTTACTTATTTTATTCACATAAAAATGTATATTGTCCACTATATAAAGTATGTTTTCCACAATTGTGAATAATAGTGGAAAACTAATATATTAAATTAGACATGTCATAATAAATGGAAAAACATAATTTTTATCAAAAAACAGTACCAAAATTTTTATTTATTTTAGATATTTTATTAATAATATTATCATATAATATTGTCTATAAATTAAGATTTGGTGAATTCCATGGCGAATATTTACTAACATATGATTTTTCTCTCATAATATTTTTTGAAATATTAGTTATTTATATATTTAATGCATATAAAGTTTATGAATTTGATTTAAACTTAAACCTTCCTAATAGATTTTTTTTATCTCAAATAATATTTATTATATTTTTCTTTTTAATATTATTTATTTTCTTTAGATATGAAACAGGTATATTTGGTAGAATAATATTCTTTTTTGGAATTTCTGCCTATTCTTTAATTGGATATTTAATAAGAATTTTAATTTATAAGCTTGCGTTAAGAAAAGAAAAGAAAATTCCTATTTTATATCTAGCGGGAAATTTTGGCACAGAAAAGTTTTATGAAGAATTAATTAATAATAACACAAATTTAAGAATAAAATATTTATTTCCGTTTGGTAAAAAATATCAGCCAAAAATAGCTATAAAGAAAAGCGATTATATTTTAAGTCAATCTAAAGAAATAAACAATATCATTAAAAAAGAATGGTCAGCTATAATTTTAGGTTCGAAATTAAATTTAGAGAAAGACACACTAGAATTATTGATGGAAAAAAGATTAAAGGGAATTAAAGTATTTAAATTGCATGATTTTTTTGAACTAATATGGCACAAAATTCCTATATTTTCTTTAAAAGAAGGCTGGTTTATTTTTTCTAAAGGTTTCTATTTAATTCATAATTTAATAGAGTTAAGGTTTAAATATTTTTTTGATAAAATTATTGCATTTATATTTTTATTATTATCAATTCCGTTATGCATAATTACCGCCTTATTAATAAAAATAGAAAGTAAAGGTAAAGTTTTCTATAAACAAATAAGAAGCGGATTAAACGAAAAAAAATTTACGTTGTATAAATTTAGATCTATGTATGAAAATGCCGAAAAAGACGGAATCAAATGGGCAAAAAAAAATGATTCAAGAATTACTAAGGTAGGAAAATTATTAAGAAAAGCCAGAATAGATGAAATTCCCCAATTAATAAACGTTCTAAAAGGCGATATGAGTTTTGTTGGGCCGCGGCCAGAAAGACCAGAGTTAAACAAAATTTTAAAAGAAAAAATTCATTTTTATGATATAAGAAATGTAGTAAAACCCGGTATAACCGGATGGGCCCAAATTATGTATCCTTATGGTTCATCTATAGAAGACGCAGAAAAAAAACTTGAATATGATTTATACTATATTAAAAATTATTCAATTTTTTTAGATTTAGAAATAATATTAAAAACGGTTAGAACTGTACTTTTTGGTAAAGGTTTATAAGCTTTTATAAACTTTCAATAAAAGAATCTAATGCCTTATCATCTGAAGATGGATATTTAGATTTAAATTCTACTGTTGATATAAAAGTAAAAAATTTTTCAAGTCTTGAAATTTGAAAAATATTTTGTATTTTTGGCTGCGCCCCAAAAACACAAAATTCTTTATTTTTATTTTTTGATTGATTTAATAATTTTATTAATACACCTAAGCCAGATGAATCTATATATTCAAGTTTTTCTAAGTTTATGCCAATCATTTTTTTATCTGATTCTAAAGCGTTACTAATTATATTTTTTTCAAACTCTTCTGTTTCATTAATATCAAGTTTACCCACCGGTATTACTTCAATAGCGTTATTTCTTATTTTATATTTTATATCCATAAAACAAAGGTATTAAGATAAATTATAACGTCAATAAAAGAAAATCAATTTATAAATTTTAAGTGTATTTTTATAAGTCTTGTGTGAATTTTTTTTAATATAAAAGAAAATTATTAAGATATTATATGGTCCTAAATTGTAATTGACTTAAATAAAATATATTTCTTTATGACAGAAGATGAAAAGTATTGGACAGGTTGTTTTAAACAGGTGGAACAATTTTATCAATAGCGGACAATCAGTAGACCAAATAAATGGCACACTATTATATCAAATAAAACTTTTAAACTCTTTGAGTATAGTTGGAATTATAAGTTTATTATTATTTGGTATCGTTAATTTATTATCAAGTAATAATAAAATAGGTGTTACTGAAATTATGGCTTCTTTTATTGGTATAATAAATTTACTTTTCTATAGAAAATCACTCAATTATAAATTTGCCGTAAATACATTATTAATTGGCATGATAGTAATGCTCAACATATTGCTTATAACAGGCGGTATTAACGGCACAGGAATATATTGGTATTGTACCTTCCCTCCATTAGCATATTTTTTTTGGGGTAAAAATAAAGGTATTTTTTGGGTATTATTGCTTTTCACTGTTGGTATGTTAATTTATATCTTAAGTTATTTTAATGTACTGCCAAAGGTTTATTATACCATTATAGAAATTCGACAGATGGTTTTTAGTATATTGGCCTTATCTTTTATGATTGGGTTTTATGAAAAGGTTTTAAAAGATAAGGAATATATAATAGAAAAACAAGAAAAAGATGGAATAATAAAAAATATTTATGACAAACAATTAGAACACGCAGGCAAAATTCAAAAAAATTATATCCCAAAAGAGTCAATAACAAATGATAAATTAGATGTAAGCGGATATTATAAACCTGCAATTGAAATAGGTGGTGATTATTTTGATTTTTTCAATTTATCTGAAAATAAAACCGGTTTTATTATAGCCGATGTATCAAGTAAGGGAGTACCTGCGGCACTTGTAATGGTAAAATTTCGAACCATTATTAAAATGTTACTAAGATCAAATATAATTAAACCAGCAAAATTGTTTTCAGAGTTAAATCTTTTATTATATAAAGAAAACATTGATGAAATGTTTATAACCTCACTTTTAGTAATATATGATAAAGAAGAACAATCAATTACAATATTAAATGCAGGGCACCAGCCTTTAATATATTATTCGAAACAAAAAAATAAAATTTATAGTATTAAAGCAAAATCTCCTCCTCTTGGTATTTTTACCGATGTAAAATATAATGTTTATAAAATTAATATAAAAGAAAACGATATATTAGTTATGTATACAGATGGTATAACAGAAATGTTTAATCAGGCTGGAATTATTTATGGCAAACAAAGGTTATTAAAACAAATAAGTAAAACAGTTTCTTTATCTTCTAAAAATATTATAGACGGTATAGTAACTGATGTATTTAATTTTAATATTAAAAATAATAAACAAGATGATGATATTGCTTTGGTAACAATAAAGATAAAATAAAATACAGTTTACGTGACATATATATTGCCTAAAATTATTTTTATTTATATATATATATTTATGTTATCTTTGTACGATAGAATAGGCGGTATGTCTGTTATTGAAAAGGTGCAAAAAATATTTTATGATAAAGTATATAATCATAATTGGCTGGGTTTATATTTTAAACATATTGATCAAAAACATATAGAAAGCCAGCAGGCAAAATTCATGAGTGGATTAATGGGGGGTCCAAAAATTTATATGGGAAGTGTTCCCAAAGAGGCTCACAGAATTATTTTGGCAACCAATGAATTATTTGATGTAAGAAAAGGGCTATTAATAGAATCTCTTAAAGAAGCAAATATTGGACAAAGCGAAATTGATGAATGGATAAAAAAAGATGAAGCATTTCGTTCCGTTATAGTAAAAAAATCTATCTCAGATTGTAAAAAAGTATATGATGATGAAGAAATTATATATTATGAAAAGCCTTGAAAATTCAAATAATAAGTGACAGCCTGTCACAAATTTAAATTTAGACTCATGGAAATGTTAAGTAGCATATTAACTGTAATTTTTATTATAAATTCGGTACTAGTTATTTTAATTATATTGATACAATCTAATAGATCTGCTGGTATGGGTATATTTGGCGGGGGCAGCCAGTCGGCATTTGGTTCGAGTTCTGCGGATGTATTAACAAAGATTACGGGAATAATGGTTACCTTATTTATAGTTTTGGGCTTTTCTTTAGCTTTTATTAAAAGTAAATCTGGCGGCGCAGAAGAATTAAGAAAAGAACTTGAAAGAGAAAGACAAGAAACATCAGCTCAAAAAGAAAATGAAGCCGCAGAAACACAAGAACAACCAGCATTAAGCGGTCCTCCTGTTGAAGAAACAAATCAGGTAGAAAATCAAAAAGAAGATTCTTCATCTAATTAATTAATTATTTTTTACAAAAATTAATTAAAAAAAACGACGATAATATTAATTATAGTATTTTAAATACAAAATAAAATAAATAAAAACATTTGAAATTACTCAAAATATGCTTTCTCAAAAGAAAATATTTTCAATGTTTTATTAATTAAATAAAATGACTCTTAAAGAAAATAAATTCTCTAATATTGAAAGTTCATTAAATCTGGGACCTTCATTATCTGATAGTATGTTTGCGGCTTTTTCTGATTTTATTTATAAACATACTGGTATTGTAATGAGAGATAATAAAAAAACATTATTATCAAATCGTTTAAGAAAAAGATTAAAAATATTAAAATTTAATTCATACGAACAATATTGGACCCTTTTGCAAGATACAGTGAAAAATAAAGATGAAATGTATCATTTTTTAGACGTGGTATCTACTAATGAAACATATTTTCAAAGAGGCACCAGTCACTACGAAATTACAAAAAGACATTTATTACCATCATTTATAAAAGATCATAAACAACATGTTAATATTTGGTCAGCCGGTTCATCAACAGGCGAAGAGCCATATGATATAGCTATTTTTATGAATGAATTTATTGAAAAAAATCCGTTTGTGCAATTTAGTATTTTGGCCACAGATCTTTCGCAAGAAGTATTAGAAGTAGCAAAAAAAGGCGAATACGCAGATAGAAAAATATCAAAATTAAGTATAGAGCAAAGAAATAAATACTTTGATAAAATAAACCCAGAAAATTCAAGTTTGTCATTTGCAAGAGAAGTATTAAGAGTAAAACCGGTATTAAAAAAAAATTTGAGATTTCATCATCATAATTTAATAAAAGATCCGTATCATACAGGTATGGATATTATTTTTTGCAGAAATGTAATGATATATTTTGACAGAGAAACACAAAAAAATATTGTAAATAAATTTGCCCGCGCATTAAATAATAACGGATATTTATTTATAGGCCATTCTGAAACATTACAGCTTGTAGAAGTAAATGTAAATCCGGTTAGGTTTCCTGAGGGTACCGTATACCAAAAAAAGAATGAGTAAAAAAAAGCTGAGAAAGATGAATGTTAAAGCATGACCTAGAAAGAAAAGTTATAAATGTTGCCATTTCAGATTTAAGATTTTCAAGAAAAGGTGAACTCTTAAAAACAACTTTAGGCTCTTGTGTTTCTGTTGTTTTATACGCGAATCCAAAAAAATCGGATAGTATGGTATGCAGCATGTCACACTATTTACTGCCTACGCCCTCTCACGTAAATGATAAAGAAAGGCTGCCCTTTAGGTTTGGTGATGTTATTATAGAATATCAAATAAATAAAATGCTTAAAAGCGGTTTAAAAGTTGAAGACCTTTACGCCAAATTAGCAGGCGGGGCCACTATGTTTCCTTTAAAGAAAAAGGAACAGATATATGATATTGGCAACGCAAATGTAGAAATTGCAAAAAAAATATTAAAAACACACAGAATAACAATTACGGGTGAAAATACGGGTTATACTCAGGGCAGATCTATATTATTTGATCCTGAAACAAAAAAATTAAGAGTTCATATATTTGGCGATAATACAGAAGAAGTTATTTAATAATAAACTTTTGTATTTCTTTAAAATTTATTTTTTTATCGTAATACGCCCGGCCCAAAATGGCTGCATAAAGTTTTTTATTCTCAGAAAGTTTTTCAAAATCATATACTGAAGAAACCCCGCCAGAAGCAATTAAATTTATGTTTGAAAAATTTGTTAATATTTCATTATATAAATCAAAATCGGGACCAGAAAGCATACCATCTTTTTGAATTTGGGTTACTAAAAAATTTGTAATTTTTTCATTTATCATTTGTTTTATAAAAGGAATAATTTTTGTGTTTGTGTCTTCAATCCATCCTGATATTTTAACGTTTCTATCCCATACATCTACGGTAAGTAATATATTTTTTACGTATTTTTCTGTAATTTTAATAAACTCGGTTTTATTTTTAAAAGGCAAAGAGCCAATCATTATAAAGTCTTCCTTTATATTTAATCCGGCTTTAAAAAGATTTTCTACATCAGAAAAGCTTCTTATACCGCCGCCTGCTTCAATTATGCATCCCGTTTCTTTTTTTATTTGACCAAAAAGTTTCGCGTGAATAACTTTGCCTTCTTTAGCGCCCGAGAGATCTACAAGATGAAGTCTTTTAAAGCCGGCTTCAGCAAAAGAAACAGCCGTTTTTACAGGATTATCGCTATAAACAGTTTTTTGTTTATAATCTCCCTGAGAAAGCCTTACGACTTTACCGTCTAAGATATCTATGGCGGGTATTATTATCATTTTAATTTTTTACTATATTAATAAAGTTATCGAGTATTTTTAGTCCCCATTTTTGCGATTTTTCGGGATGAAACTGTGTAGCAAATAAATTATCTTTTTCAATTACAGAGGTAAATTCACCGCCGTATTCAGTCAATCCCACAGAATTTTCATGGGTACCGTTTAATCTGTAACTGTGAACATAATAAAAAAAAGAATCAGAAGGAATATTATTTGTTAATTTAGATTCTTTATTCCAGCGGGTTTTTGTCCATCCAATATGCGGCACTAAAAGATTTTTATTTTCAAAACGGGTAATTTTACCGGGTAAAAACGAAAAGCCGGTAGTATTGCCAAACTCTTCTGATTCAGAAAATAAAATTTGAAACCCAATGCAAAT
Source organism: Spirochaetia bacterium (assembly GCA_029880285.1). Taxonomy (GTDB): domain Bacteria; phylum Spirochaetota; class Leptospiria; order Turneriellales; family JAOUOS01; genus JAOUOS01. The sequence continues at coordinate 5,727 of JAOUOS010000038.1, read as the reverse complement.
ACCTAATATGGGTTTACCTGTTTTATAAAAATTAACAACGGCGTCAAAAAATCCGCGTGATTTTAATTCTTCTATTGCTTTACCAAAAGCTCCGTCGCCGGGTAAAATAACCGCGTCGGCAGAAGAAATTTTTTCAGGATCTTGAATTACTTCAACAGGCTGGCCCTGGTGTTCAAATGCTTTTTGAAGAGAGCGAATATTGCCCATGCCAAAATCAAGTTCAACTATTTTAGGGTTTGACAAACTCATTGGTTTTTACGAACTCATAAACTGCCTTTAGTAGAAGGAATTTCATTTTTTCGTTTTTCGTCAAATGAAACAGCCTGTCTTAAAGCAAAACCAAGAGCTTTGAAAATAGATTCGTGTATATGGTGGCGGTTTTCGCCGCTCATAACAAAAACATGCAAATTCATACCGGCATGTATAGATAATTTATGTAAAAATTCAAGCGTAAGTTCAGAATCATAAATTCCAAATTTACCCATTTTAGTAAGTGAGGGTCCGTTATACTTAAAATAGGGACGTCCCGATAAATCTATGGCCACAGTGGTTAAAACTTCGTCCATGGGCAAAGTTTGGCTGCCATAGCGGTAAATTCCTTTCTTATCGCCTATTGCTTCTTTTATAGCGTCGCCAAGAACAATGCCCACATCTTCAACACTATGGTGGCAGTCTATGCTAAAATCTCCATTTAAATCAAGATTTATATCCATTAGGCTGTATTTAGAAAGATGATCAAGCATATGTTCAAAAAAAGGTATAGGATTATTACCCGATAAAGTGCCGTTACCATCTATATTTAAAGACAGCTTAATTTCGGTTTCTTTAGTTTTTCTTTCTATTTTAGCCGTTCTTGCCATAGTTCATAAATATTGTTTTTTGACATGACGTCAATATAATTGATATATCGGCATTTTTGTAGTTATTAAATAAAAGATAAATGTTAATTATGTTTATTAATGAGCTATCTATATGAAAAGAATATAATAATTTATTTAAATTTTACAAAAATCACCCGTTTGGGTGATTGACAAATAAAATACATTATAAAATATAACATAAATATTAATTTTTATTAAAAATAAATTATGAAAACAAATTGACATTTTAATACAAAAAACAAGATAGTAAAGAGAATATATATTTTTTGGGAGAATTTAATGAAACGAAGACTTTTTTTTGTTTATAAACTATTAATTATATTTTTATTTTCAACTCTTTTTATTTATGCCGAAGAACCATCCGCTAAAGAAGAAAAAATGGTAAACAGGCGTGTTCTTATACTTGATTTCGTAAACGCGCAAAAAAACGCGAATTTTACCTATCTTGAAGTAAGTATTCCCGACGCATTTTTAGAGCCTCTTGATAAAACAAAATCTTTTGAACTTCTTAAAAGAAACGTATGGCAAAAAATGGTAAAAGCAAAGCAATTCGATCAACAAGACGCTTATGATGAAGATGTTGCCCTTGAGGCCGCTAAAAAAGCCGAAGCTGATGTTGTGGTTATTGGCAGCTTTGTAGTCATGGGGCCAGAAATGCAGATGCTTTCAAAAGCCATTGAAGTATCAAGTGAGAGAGTTATGGTAAGCAGGCAAAAGAAAACCGCCATTGATAGTAATATGTTTACGGCCATATCTGAACTTGCCAATGAAATGAGCGACGAGATGAAAGAGGCCCTGCCCCCCTTACAACAGAAGGTACTGGTGCAAGAAAGGGTAAAATACATTGATACCGGCAAAATAACATACGGCGGTATGATATGGCGAAACGCGCTTATTCCGGGATGGGGTCACAATTATGCCATGCAAAAACGCGGATGGATTTATCTTGGCCTTTGGGCGGCATCGGCGGGGCCCTTGGTTATTTTTCATACGATTATACCAATAAAAAAGAAGCTTATGAGAGCGAAAAAATAGTGGCAGAAGCGGTAAAAAAATATGACGCTTATAACAGCGCCTCAAAAATGAGGGGATTTTCATCTATAGCTTTAATGGGAGTTTATGCCGCCGCCATAACTGACATTATCATTTTTGGCAAAGGGTACAGCAATTTTAATTCGGGGTATTTTAAGCCATTTATAAATATAAGTTTTAATAAGAGAGAAAGGGTATATCAATTTTTAATGTTGAATGTTAAATTTTGAATGAGTAAGTCTGAAAATATAATTGAGCAGAAGAGTTTTAATTTCGCGCTGGAGATAATAGAATTGTATAAAAAATTATTAGAAAATAAAGAATATGTTATTTCAAAACAGCTGTTAAAAAGCGGTACAAGCATAGGGGCAAATGTGAAAGAAGCGCAGGCTGCACAAAGCAAGAAAGATTTTTTGTCTAAAATGTCAATTGCCTCAAAAGAAGCAAGAGAAGTTGAATACTGGTTATTACTTCTCGAAAAATCGAAATTAGTAAATCTGAATTATAAGAAAAATTTGGCAAATGCTAAAGAAATAATAAAAATAATCACAGCAATTGTGAAAACAACGTCTATGAAAATAAAAATATAACCATAAATGGAGAAACAAATTAAACATTAAACATTCAAAATTTAACATTGTTAAACGGAGGCAAAAAATGAAAACAATAAATGATTTTAAAACAAAAATAATAACACTAGCAGCGCTTGCGCTTATCGCGCACTGTTCTATATCAGAGGCGCCGCATACGAGTATGTATGATCCCGAAAGTCCTGATTTTTTATCGGATGCCGAAGCGGTAGAAATGGATAAAAACGCGCTGGATGAAACCGATTTTACTTACAGCGGTGAAGATACGATTTCGTCTGTAACCGATGATTTTCTTTTACCTACTCAGGGCGAACACGGAACAACCATAACATGGGTAAGCGATAATGAAGCGGTTTCTATACTGGGCGGCAACGCGAATGTCACACAACCCGCATACGGCGCCGGTAACGCCACAGTCACTTTAACGGCAATAATTTCAAAGGGCGCTGAATCTGAAACTTTAAATATAATAGTAACTGTCATAGAATCACCCGCAGGTACGGGCACTTCTTTTTGCGGCAACGGTATTACAGAGGCAGGCGAAGGCTGTGACGATGGTAACACTGTTGTTGAAGATTGTACTTACGGTCAAACTACAACTTCATTAACCTGTGGCACAAATTGCCAGTACACAATTTGTAACTTAACTTATTGCGGTGATGGCTTTATTGACGCCGCAAACGGTGAAAACTGCGACGGTGACGGCGCGGGCACAGGCGGTGAAACGGCATCATGTGACATAGATTGTACAACAGTCTCTTGCGGCGACGGCCATGCTAATTCAGCCGCTGGCGAAGACTGTGATACCAGCGGAACAGACAGCGCTTCGTGTAACGCGGGTACATGCCTTTTTCATTCATGCGGCGACGGGTATCCCAATTTGGCGGCTGGCGAAGAGTGCGACGACGGCAATTCTCTTGATACGGATGCCTGCCTGAATTCATGTGTAACCGCGACTTGCGGCGATGGATATATTTGGACAGGTAATGAAGCCTGTGACGATGGCGATCTTGATAATACCGATATTTGTTTAACCACATGCGAGCTTGCCTCATGCGGCGACGGCTATACGCGTGTCGGTATAGAACAATGCGATGACGCCAATGCAGATCAAACTGACGCTTGTTTGAATACATGTATATCAGCTTCATGTGGTGATGGGTTTACCCGTGCCGGTGTTGAAGACTGCGATGACGCAAATAATGACCAAACTGATGCTTGCTTAAATAACTGCGCAGCAGCTTCATGCGGCGATGGATATATTTGGGCCGGTAATGAAGCCTGCGATGACGGCGATCTTGATAATACTGATATTTGTTTAACCACATGCGAGCTTGCCTCATGCGGTGACGGTTATACGCGTGTCGGTATAGAGCAGTGTGATGACGGTAATACCTTAGATACAGACGCTTGTTTAAATGCCTGCGTAACCGCAACCTGCGGCGATGGCTTTACACAAGCTAGTGTAGAAGACTGCGATACAAGCGGTGTAGATACAGCCGAATGTAATGCCGGTACATGCTTCTTTTCTTCATGCGGCGATGGTTATCCGAATTCTGCAGATGGTGAAGAGTGCGATACTCTTGGTGTTCAAACCGACAGTTGTAAGGCCGACTGTACTATTCTTACCGATTTAGAAGCCATAAACTATGATTATACAAACCTTACTTTTGCCGATTTCACATTTACCGGCGGTGATAACGAATCAAATATAACACAAGATTTTACTGTACCTATTGCTGGCGATAGTGCTACAACTATAAGTTGGTCAAGCAATGACGGCAGTATTGCGTTTACAGGCGGCAGTGCCGCTGTAACTCAGCCAACGGTAAGCGGTAATATAACCGTAACGCTTACGGCAACAATAACAAAAGGCGTAGAAACTACAACAAAACCATTTACCGTTACAGTGCCTGATACAACACCGCCTGTCAGTGTAAGTTCTCTTTCAGGCTCCGTTGGTGATGGCACAATAACATTAAACTGGTCAGACCCGTTTGATGCAGATTTTAACCATGTAGAAATTACATGGCTGCCTAGCGGCGCAACTATTCAAACTGTTTCACCGGGCATAGAAACATATATTGCTTCAAGCTTAACTCATGGAACAAGTTATACTTTTACAGTTAATAGTGTAGATAATACAGGTAATACTTCAGGTACTACTTTAACAGAAACCGCATTTACCGATGCGGGTTCTGTTGCTGATGATAAGGCAGCTCTTGAAATAACTTACGCTTCAACAGATTCTGCGCTTGCCGTGTATCAAAATTTAGGTCTTGCGACTTTGGGGCCAAGCGGCACAATAATAACCTGGGCGGCAACATATACTTCAGGCGGTGCCGATGCTTCGGCAGTGGTTGCGGCAGATGGCACTATTGCAAGGCCAACTTTAACCGGCGATAAGAATATTACATTAACGGCAACCATTACCAAAAATGCGGCATCAGATACAAAAACTTTTAATATTACAATTAAACAAATCATGCCGCCTTTAAAAACCTACCAGACCCAATGCTGGGACGAATTGGGTACATTAATTGCCTGCGCGGGCACCGGCCAGGATGGTGAATACCAAAGGGGCAGAACTGTAAGTTTCACCGGCCCAACCCCACACGGCACATACACATCAGATTATACCACAACAGACAATGCAACAGGCCTTGTATGGAAGTCTTGTTCAGAGGGTAAATCTGGCGCCGATTGTTTAACCGGTACGGCAACAACACATATATGGGCTACAGCCTATACCACAACCTGCAGCGCTTTAAATAGTGCCAATGGCGGCGCCGGTTACGCGGGTATTACCACATGGCGCCTGCCTACATTTGACGAGCTAAAAACATTAATTAATTACAGCGTTATAAACCCATCAAGTTTCGCGGCGGCTTTTCCCGCGACAGTTGCCGCGGCTTTTCCCGCGACAGTTGCCTATTACTGGTCGTCGTCTACGTATGTTGGTAATACTTCTTACGTGTGGTACGTCTACTTCTACAATGGTAACGTGCACTACGACGTTAAGACTTATAGCAACTATGTGCGTTGCGTGTCTACGGGATCGCTTGATAATTCGCCTGTCTTAGAAGACAACGTCGACGGTAGGGTAACGGATTATACTACAAATCTTGTTTGGCAAAAATGTTCCATGGGACAAGTAAACGATGCAAGTTGTTCAGGTTCAGCGACAGCAGCCACATGGATTAACGCCATAAATTATTGCGAGG
>JAOUOS010000099.1 GCA_029880285.1 Spirochaetia bacterium | reverse complement strand
CAAAGGGTGTTTTTACGTCATCAAGGGCCACAGTGCCCATTACTACTATACTCATATGAGTCAAAAATTAAATTTAAGGCGGCATGTCGAGAAAGAAAACTCACAAGATTCGCGGTATAAAACGATATTTAACTTTCTTGCAATACTGAACATACGCCTCATCTTTTAATAGATGTTTTTCTTCGGTAATAGCCCTGAAATAATATAATGAACTCATTATGATTAAACCAAAAACCTGCAAAATAAGGGTTAGGTTTTCTTTAGTATACGCGGCATATAAAACCGACGGTAGCATAACCAGCCACCATGATAAATTCTTTGCGGCATAAGCCGGATGCCTTATATAAGCGTAAGGACCAGTTCGAATAATGCCGCGGTTTGTTAAATTTGAAAAACGCAGCCCGAACACCAGTGTAGCGGCCATGTAAATTAAATAGCTTATCACAGAAAGCAAAGCCAAAAGGGTTACGACCCATGCGCTTGAAATTGAAAAAAAAGCCTTTTCAGCAGGCACGGGAAAATAAAACCCTAAAAATACTCTAAATGGGGGATAACATAACAAAGCAACGGCCCATCCGAAAAAAGTAGGCTCTACCGAGGTATAGCTGTTTTTTATCCAGCGCGAAGAGAACACGTAACCGCACCACGCGACACCCACATCAATAGAAAAAATAAACGAAAAAGAAACATTATGAAAATCTCTGATTGACATAAGAGTATCTCTTCTTCCTGCAAAAAAGGCCCCAAATCTTTCGGTTAAGAAACCCCAGTTATTTACAAGGTGCTTAAACTGATCGAAAAAAAACACTGTCATCACGGGTATGAAGAATAACTTCACAAAGACGCCCAGTACAACATACTTATCTTTTTCTTCATATTTTTCGCTGTCTTCGTATATGGTTCTTAGATATTTTTTCAAGGTTTCAAGGGGTCTGCTTTTTATGCTAAGCCTAACCATAATGTTTTGAAAAAAAAGATAAATCGTTTTAAGCAGTAAAAAAGAAGGCTCTTTTTTATCGGCTTTCTGCCCGCTTTGAAACGCTCTTGTAAAAGCCACATAAAAAAAACCAAAATAAAGATAGGCATTTACGATAACATCCATTACATTAAACCAGGGTTTATAATACCCTTTTTTCGCGGCAAAACCATATTCTGAAGCCGAGCGATAAAAAAATACAGCGGTAAATAAAATAATCAATTCAAGCAGATATTGTAAAACGCATTCTTTTATAAAAGAAAGATATTTTCTATTTTTTATTTTTGCAGATAGAACAAAAATTGTTTTCTCTGTTTTTTTTCTTGTTATTAATTCTATAATAAACATCGAGAAAGCGCAAAACAGCAATACATGAAAAGCCGTCATATCGGTTTTGACAAAAAAAGCCGATGAATTCTGGAAAAGACTTTCTTTAGAATAAATGTATCCGGCAAGAATCACAATCAGGGCGCCGACAAGGCCCGATATATACGCTTTATCGGTTAACGCAAAGTGATTTTTATTTTGCATGATGACTTACTGAATATATTTTTAATAGTAAGACATTCGGGCAATATAAAAAAGCGGGGAGAAACCCCGCTTTTTTATAGGTTTTCTGATGTGGTTTATGGACAAAAGGTAGACCAGCTGCCCGCACAAACGCCTGACATATCTGAATTGTAGTATGTAGTGTATTCACTTGCTGTACCGCTTCCAACTGTACAACCGCCTGCACAGCCGGTGGGCAAACCTGAACAATTGGCAGTTGCCGTACCGCCCAGCTGGTACATACTGTATCAATAGCTGCTTGCATGAAACCGCTGCCTGTATAATCAATACAAGCATCCGTTATTAAACAAGCGCTGCTTGTAACACCGCCGCTTGAACTTGTGGTACTTGTACTGCTTGTACTACTCGTAGATGTACCGTCTATTGTATCATCCGTATCGCCGTCTAGTGCCGCGCAAAATTGCAGTCCCGCGATTAGAAAGACGGCAATCAACCCTGTCATTAATATTTTCAATGTTTTTTTCATGTTTTTTATGCTTCTGAATCGTTATTTGCCGGCATACCGTTTTTTTTTAAATACTCTTTAGGATTTTTACCCGTTATTTTACGAAAAG
>JAOUOS010000057.1 GCA_029880285.1 Spirochaetia bacterium | reverse complement strand
TATTAACAATTTTAAGCCGTTCCCTTCAGATAACAACAGCTACCAGCTACGCGCCCGACTGCGCGGTCGCTCGGGTCGGCGCTGTATTATAATTTAAGAAAAGTATTTACGCTTTACTATCAATTTTTATAATAGAAATTGGTATGACGCTTGACCTAATTTTCAATTGCTTTTTGTTTGAACGCTTTGTTGCGCAATAGAAAGAGCTTTATTGTTGCTTTCAAAGCTGACAAAAAGCAATTGAAAACTACTGGTAGCCGTCGACGTTATAGGGCATGTTTTGTTATTTTTTTCTTATTATTCCCAGAAAATATTATTTTCATTTTTTATGCAATCTTTGATACTTTTATTTTGGCCCTATAACCAAGTGCAGTCAAAACTCTAAGCATAAAATCAGTAGATAGTCCAAAACTATTATTATTTAATAAAGCTGTCAATCGTGTTCTTGATACACCAGCTCTTTTAGCTAAATTTTCATGAGTTAATTCTGATTTTTTGTATTTTTCTATAATCAAACTATTTAAATCTGCCCGAAATTCCATTTCTGCAGCATCGTTTGAATCTAAGCCCAATATACTTGATAATTCATATGCATTTTTTGCTTTAACCATTTTTTAATTCTCCTAATAATATTTTTAACCTTTTTTTGGCGATATCTATTTCTTTTTTAGGTGTTTTTTGAGTTTTTTTCATAAACGCATGAAAAATCAAAATACCTGTAATATATTTTTGATAATAGAATACTCTATAATTTCCATCATTATCTTTAATTCTTATTTCATAGGCTCCTTTATCGATAGTACTCATTGCTTTTGAAACAGGCATATCTAACTTAAATCCACTTTGTAATTGTAAAATATATTTTCCAAGTTCTAATCTTATTTCCTTAGGGAATGTCTTTATTATCTTTCTTGCATTTTCATCAAATATTACATCTTTCACAATCCATTGTCTCTTTATAGAGACATTCGGTCAATACAAATATACAATTATTCTATTAATTAATCAAATTAATTTCTTATAATTATTTTGATTTTTCAAAACACAGCCCTATAACTAATCTTTTAAGCTGCGCGCCCGACTGCGCGGGCTGCTCGGTTTTGCGTTTTTTTTTATACTAAATTTTGATTTACTTTTTATAGATAAATTGTAAAGTTGTTTATAAGGCGAAACGCAAAACTCATCGTAAATCGTTTTTGCTTTACGGCCATCTTCGCGCATGAATTGAGGTTAATTCGCGCTCATCTGGCCTACAAAAACGATTTACGACGACTTAAAAGATCGAACGTTATCTGAAAGAAACGGCTTTATTATGTAGGTATTTTTAGGTTGTTGGCCTACTTCTTCTCATTCTTATTTGTTGGTACGTTCGGTTTTGTTTTTTTTTATATTTTTTCCTTATAGACTTTTCTAACCCAGCAATCTTTTGTAAGTTTGGTTTTGATCTTCATTTTTTTTTATGAATCCTTGAATACTCTTGTAAACGGGCATTATTCTGTATGTTTGGTTTTGATCTTTTTTGTTTTTTTTCAATCTTCCATTTATTTTAATACAAATATATTTTTAATTTAAAGAATATAAATTGTAATTATTTTTTTTAATATAATTCCTTAAAGATTTCTGCAAAGTATTAACAGATCTAAGCCGTTCCCTTCAGATAACAACGGCTACCAGCTGCGCGCCCTGATCGGGCTGCTCGGGTCGCGCTGTTAACTGATCTTTAAAAAGATTTACGGCTGAAAGACTTATTTTCTTATAGAAATTGGTTTGACGCTTGACCTAATTTGCAATTGCTTTTTGTTTAACCGCTTTGATGCGCAAAAGCAAGAGCTTTATTGTTGCTTACAAAGCTGACAAAAAGCAATTGCAAACTACTGGTAGCCGTCGACGTTATAGGCCAAAAGCGCAAATAAAATAACGAAAATGCTTCGGCCATCCGTGGCCTTAAAATATATATTTTAGGAGATTAATAGATTAAGAGTTAAATAAAAATCTATATAATAAGAATGTTCTATTTATGAAAAAAATAACTTATTTCTCCTTATTTTTAATTATAATTCTATTTTCAATCTTTTGGTTTATTGGAGAATCGGAATATAAAGAAAAATATGCTAATCTTGAATTTATCAACAACTCAGGTGAGCCACTGGATATAGTCTCTATAACATTAAATAGTAAAACATGCTCCGTTAATCGTTTGCTTGCAAGTGATAGTCTAAAATGTATTTTTAAAAATATATATGACGACTCATACCATATTGAAATTAAATATAAAAATGGCAAACACTTGAAAGATAATTTGGGTTATGTTACTCGAGGCATTTCTTTTGATGATATACTTATCCTTACAAGTGAAGGACACTTAAAATTAAAAATCCGAGAAAATAAAGAAAAATAATGTTTTATATTAACTCTTCTCAAAATTCATTCCGTCGTCAAAACTATAAAATTTCTATAACTTTGTATTTTTTAAAAATAATATGAAAATTTATAGGTATATTTTTTTGTTATTCATCGCTATGTATTTGTTAACATTTTTGCTTTATTCAATCAATAATACAAAAATTTGGTCCGGTGATAAAAATAAATATACTTATTATTCCGAAAACAATCGAATACTATTTTATTTTCATAAACCCTTACTCTATATTCAATATTATATATTTGACAAACCCTATGTATTTGGTCATCATCATGATCCTGATGGTAACAATAGTGGATATTATTATACTGAATAATTTCAATTTATTAATATAAATTCTTTTTATATTTTTAACAATCCGAAATTTTTATTATTAAAAATATAATGACATTAATCTTTGATTTCAAGCTCAACCTCCTGTTTCGCTTGATATTTACACCAGCGCTTTCAGCCTATAACAGCGGCTATAAGCTGCGCTCCCTTGCGGTCGCTCGGCTCGGCGCTATATTTTAATCCAAGAAAAGTATTTACGTATTATGACTAATTCTCTAAATAGAAATTGGCTTTACGCTTGAGCATATTTTTGCTTGCCTCTTGCTTAACCGTTTTGCTCGCAGGCGAATTGAGGTTGATTCGTGCTCGCAAAACTGGCAAGAGGCAAGCAAAAACATCTTATAGCCGCACAACGTTATATGATATGCTGGCAAATGTATTTGCGTAACACCTCGTGTCCGACTAATAATTTATTTTAATTACTTATTATTTCCTCTAGGTTTTCTATAATGCAGAGACTTTTCTGAAAATATTTCTTTATTTCTGAAAAAGATATAGTGCATACATCACCATGGGCTATAAGGTTTTTATTTGTAACAATGTTATTTAAATACGCCTTCTCCTCATCAGATACTCGACTTTTTAATTGCTCACCCCATTCTTTACTAAATTTATTTATTAACCCTATGAGATTTGAAAAATCTGGATTACGAAATGTATTACCGATGTGATTTAAAATATAATCTCTAATTTCTCTTGAAACCTTTTGTCCATCTGCATATTCTATAAAAAGGTTTTTTATAATGTCTTCATAAGTGCCAGATGTTAAAACAGTGATATATTTTGCTATATGACTCATAGTATATTCATCTATTTCGCTAGATTCATAATATTTTATTAAAAGATTTATATTATCTAATCTTGATACAGCGTATTTGCTTTTCATTTATTTAACTAAATATCTTGTTGCAATTTTTATACGTGAAGCTATTGTTTCTTCATCAGTTGTACCCTGAGTAATTGCTTTTATGTAGGCTACATCATTAAATAATACAATTAGTTTATCCTTTATATTATCAACTAATGATTCTGAATATTTTGCAAATACATACATAATTGAATCAAAAGCAGCCATATTTAAATTTCTCTTAGGTCTAAATGCAACTATGCCAAGTTTTTTATTTACTTCATTAATGGTTTTTATAAAAAGATTTGTAAATTCCACTTTCTTATCTGACCCAATCCGCCTATTGTCAGCCATAAACTGTGACAAAAATTCATTCATGGGTTTTTTGTAATCGTCATATCGATAATAAATAGCAAAAAATCGTAAGATTAATTCTTCATCTTTCATTCGTTTACTAGGGGTTTGTGAATTATACATTGTTCGCCAAATTTTCTCTTTATTCAATTCATGCAGTAAGTCATTAAAAGCTCCATGGTATACGCAATTTCTTATCTCTTGACTCTGCAATGTAGTACCACCTGTATTTAATCGTTCAAAAATATGGTACACAGATGTATTATCTTTTGGGTTTACTTGTTGTATAATTGTTGCTCTTAAGACTGAATCATCTAGTTTTCTTTTATCAGCTGACTCTAAATCTTTATAAAATTTCCCTTCCCATTCAGCTTTGACATTATTTAGAAAAAAATCTTCTTCGGTAATTGGTAACTTACCATTAATATATGCTTGAATTGTTTTTAATCGTTGCTGACCATCTACTACTAACAGAGTACCATCTTTTTCTTTTGATAAAAAAATTCCCGGCACAGGCAGGCCTAACAAAAAACTTTCAATTAAACGGCTAGCCTGTTTTCTGCTCCACACATATTTTCTTTGAAACCCTGGCACGATTATTTCATCTTTTCTCATTTTATCAAAAAACACTGATAAGGTATAATCTGCTCCATAGGTAATTATCTCATAGTTAGCATTATCCTCGAATAGATCCTCTTTTTCAGAATCAATATCTTCAATTATCATTTTATCATCATCATCATCATCATTATTATTCATAAAACCTCCTTACCTTTATTTATTTGTTCATAAATTTTTTTACTTCCATTTAGGCATTTAGTTAAATATTCTAGCCAGCACATCATATAACAGCGCTTACCTGCTCGCTTCCCGTTCGGTCGCTCGGGTCTCGCAACGTATTATCTTCTAAAATCTTATTTACAAATTAGGTAATATCGTGACAATAGTTTTTTGTAGTTGCTCGACCAAATTTTTGAATGCCTCGCCTTTTCCGATAAGTCTCGCACAGCAATAGAGGTTTATTGGTGCTCGATTATCGGGGCTCGGCATTCAAAAACTTCAGGTCAAGCACGCCACGTTAGGGGTAATGCCAGCGAAATAGCCTCCTTCTATTTCCTAATTATTTATAAAATCTCAAACTTTCTTTATTATCTAATATCTAAATATAAATTTAGCTTTTGGATATACAATCCTCGCTTTGTGTTAAAATTAGTTGTAAAATCTTCTTGACATCTAATTGAAGACTTAAATTGTGAAAACAATTATGGAACTAAAAATAAAAATATGCATTTGCTCTATATTTATCATGATACTTAATTCACTAAACTGCTCTAGTGACAAATCCTATATTAAAAATGACTCAATTGATTTAGAAAATAATGTCATTGTAGCAATCTTGCCTTTCAAAAACAATAGTACGAATCGTGAATATGATGCATTTTCTAAAAATCTAGCTGATTTGATTTCAGTTAAATTAAGTTCTAGTAAGAGATTAAAAGTTGTTGAAAGACAAGAAATCAATAGAATAATTGAAGAAATTACAATATCACAAAGTGGCATAACTGAACAAAATACAGTATTAGAAATCGGCAAGATGCTTGGTGCTAATATCATGGGTTTTGGCAGTTTTACTACTTTAGGTGAAAAAGTAATTCTTACACTTCGTCTAGTTAAAGTAGAAACTGGCGAAATAATTGGCGGTGTAAATGAACGTAATGATAACATATTAAATATTGATATACTTGCCGAAAATACTGCAAATAAAGTATTGGCATCAATAGAATAGAAAAATCATGATAAGAAAAGTATATTTATTAGTTAGCTTGCTCTATAGTATAATTTTTATTAATAATATTTACGCCACCACGGAAATTCGAGTCGGAGTTTTAGATTTTTCATCAAATTCAGTTGATCCTAAATATCGTCAATTTGGTCTTGGCTTAGCAGAAATGTATAGTGCAGCTCTCGTAAACGATACAGGTAAAGGTATTTATTTTCTACCAAGAAGTCGAAGTGATTTAAAGAGAATAAAAGATGAAATTGATTTTGGCAAGACATCTGCAGTAAATTCTGAAACTGCTGTAAAAGCAGGGAAACTTTTAGGTGCAAATTATTTACTAACTGGTCTATTTACAGAAATTAATCAACAAGTAAGGCTAGATATTAAGGTCTTTGATATTGAATCTGGTATAGCGATAATATCAGATAGCCAAAGAGGTATTGCAGATGAGACATTGGACCTAGTTGAAGTCAGCCAAAAAAATGTTATTGGTAAATTCAATAAAATGAAAAACCTTGCTGTTAAAATTAGAGAAACGAAAAAGACTAAGGTTGAAGCCGTTCTTGCTCTTAGTGATGGCATGAAAGCACAGGATGATGGCGACAAGAGACGTGCTAAAAAATATTATGAAACAGCTTTAGAAATTGATCCAGAATTTGTCATTGCAAAAGAATTTTTAAGGAGATTATCTAGCGCAGCTGAACAATCTATTGTTATTCTAGATCCGTCTATTTCTTCTTTAAAAATGGAGTCAAAAAGTGTTTTTAATAATCAATATTTAATTTATGGCGGTTACAACTTTAATTTCTTATCTGCTAGCGGTTTTAGTACAATACAATTAACAAATCAAGCAATACATACTGACTTGGATAATAAAATAGGTGAGATTGATTACCGTGATACAAGCACTTATGTATTTGGTATGGTAATACCAATATCAAACACCATAGCATACAATATAGAATATGATGCTTTTATCATTGAAAGAGAGTTCTCTGCCGAGCCTGATATTGCATTAGATATTGGTGGTGGTTATTCTATATTACACACTGGCATTGGTTTATTGATGAATAAATTAACTGCCATAGGTTTTGGTTTAGATTGGCGTACTTATGATTCTTTGCCACGTGTTCTTGCTAGCCAGCTTCAAGAAAATGAGGATATTAAAGAGTCTCAATACTTAAGGTTTGATCTCGCGGATAGAGAAGGTGGCTATGTAGGTTCCCAATTTGGCTATCACGGTAATATTACATTAAAACCTAAAAATTATGTTGTAGGTAGTATAAATCTTACCTATTTTCCTGAATCTAAAAGTACTCATTTCCCGGAAGGTGACCAGATAGAACTGGAAATTATTTCACCTAAAACATTTCAAATATCTACTGAATTAAGCTTGGCTTTGAGTAAAAATTTTATCTTTGTAAATTTATTGTTCTATGATAAGATATCTGATGTTAAAAATACCCAAGCTAATGGTTTAACAAAAACAACAAATCAAGATAAATATTATATTAATCAAATGGGTTATTCTCGACTAAGTGGCACCAGTGGTATAGAATATATCCATAATGAATATTTTCAAATTCGCGGTGGCTTATATTATGAAAAATTGAAATTCAATTCTATAATTGTAAAAGAACAAGATATTAACTTTGGTATCTTTGGTGGTCTTTCAATAAAACTTGGCCAATCTTCATTTGTACTAAATTATACTCCTTTTTCCAGGATTATTCTAGACGATCTAGCTAGAGCTTCCATGATAGACGATATTAGTGAAATTTCATATTCAAATTTTACAATTAATGCCTTAATGGAATATAGGTTTGGCAAGCCTCTTATTAAATAGATTTAACAATTATAGTATCATTAATCGCTGGCACTACCCCTAACAGCGGCTTTAAGCTGCGCTCCCTACGGTCGCTCGGCTCGGCGCTGTATTTTAATACAAGAAAAGTATTTACGTTTTATTATTAATTCTCATAATAGATTTTGGTTTGACGCTTGAGCGAATTTGCAATTGCTTTTTGCTTAATCGTTTTGACGCGCAAAAGTAAGAAGTTTGTTGTTGCTTACAAAACTGACAAAAAGCAATTGCAAACTCCTTAAAACCGCATAACGTTAGTCGAAAAACACCGCATATTCTTTTTAATGTCTTATTTTGCATTTTATATAATTATCTTTTTTTATTCTATTTTTATAAAAATCGATATAGAGCGTAATCTAATAATATAATTACTTAGATTAGGAATGAAAAATATAGTTTCTAGTAAATAATTCAATATTCATAAGGATATAACAAAATTATTAGAAAATATTATTTTAACTTTTTGGTAAATATCTATAACGATTTTATTCATATACTTATTATACTTTTCCGATTTTGTTTCCTATTCTGGGTAATTAGCTTAATTATATAGAATCCATTTTTATATATAATATACTTTTTTTAGATAGAATAATTCTAATTAACATTAGTTATTATCACTATCTTTTTTATAAAAATATTTTTCAAAGACAATTCTCTTTTTTTTATGGTTTTTTAATTTAATTCCTAATCTGGTTAATTAAATATGAATAAACAAATGAAAATAGTAATATCTAAACCTATTTTACCAGTTATCATTTTCTCTGAAAATAAACTATATTCTGCTGATAAATATGTAGATTTAGAAAATATTTTGATTAAAATAATTAAAGATATTAAAATAAATGATATTAAAATTATTGATTCAACAGGAGGTGAATATTTCTTTATGGAAAAAATATTTTCGATTATG
>JAOUOS010000098.1 GCA_029880285.1 Spirochaetia bacterium | reverse complement strand
AAGCCTAAAAAGAAAGTATAAATTTCAACATATCGACAGTATTTTTGCCTGCCAAAAGCTTAAGAATACCAGACCACTGCTTCCTTATATATATTAATACTGGGGATGGCAAATGTCGACTAACGTTATGCGGTTTTAAGGAGTTTGCAATTGCTTTTTGTCAGCATGGCGAGCGGCAATAAACCTCTATTGCTCTGCGAGGCCATGCGTTTAAGCAAAAAGCAATTGCAAATTCGCTCAAGCGTCAAACCAATATCTATTATGAGAAATGATATTAAAACGTAAATACTTTTCTTGAAATAAAATAAAAGCGCGAGCCGAGCGACCGTAGGGAGCGCAGCTTAAAATCGCTGTTATGTGTTGAAATCGCAAATATCTATCTCAATTTTTAATTAATACTTTATAAATATCTACATCAATTATATCATTTTCGTCTTTTCCAATATATTCTGAAATATTATCAATCTCTTTATTATCTATATTTAAAATTTCACTATTATTGATATCAAAAACTCTAATATTTGTAATAAATTCTGATGGTATCTTATGCCCTTCACAATTTATTAATAAACGCGGCGATTCTTCGAGAGATTTTAGTTGTTTTTTAAAAACAGTTGAAATAATGTCTTCACATTCAATATAAATATCAATATTTATATTTTGGCTTATTTGATTAGTAATTTTTATATCAGTGAGCTTCTCATCAGATAAACAAGAAATACCAAGAGAAAATATTAAGAAAAAAACAAATTTACTATATTTCTCAAATATAAATATCATTACTCTTTTTCCATTGAAAAATTATGAACGATATCACCATCGTCACCTTCCCAAAAGTCCAGATTTACTTCATATTTTTTGTAGCCTATTTTTGTTGCAACAAATCTTCCTTCACAACATCTTCCAGATACTACAATTAATCGTTCACCGCTTATAATATAATCACCATTAATATCAGAAGTCGCTTTATCTTCTGATTCCTCTTCATCAAATTGAAAAAAAGATATTTGAACCCCAGAAATAGGATTATTTTCAGCATCTCTTACTTTGCCGATAAGATTATATTCCCAGTTAGCACAAGAAAATATAGTAAATAACATGGGGAATAATAGTATTAACTTAAAGAATGATAGATTTTTCATTTTAGTATATATAATATAATATGCGATTTTTACACATAACGTCGGCGGTTTTAAGGAGTTTGCAATCGTTTTTGTCAGTCATGCGAGCACCAATAAATCTCTATACCCGTGCGAGACATGACGATTAAGCAAAAACGATTGCAAATTCGCTCAAGCGTCAAACCAATATCTATTATAAGAAATGATATTAAAACGTAAATAATTTTCTTGGAGTAGATAAAAGCGCCGAGCCGAGCGACCGTAGGGAGCGCAGCTTAAAATCGCTGTTAGCGGTCGTAGTGCTATAAAAAATAAATTCTCGTACAGGGACGTACGAGAAATGTGAAATTGTATTATTAAATTAAATACAAAAATAATAGTTGACATTGTAATTACAACGTAATATATTAATAATATGAGTAAAGATGCTACAATACAGGCCAGAATAAATGGTGATCTAAAGAAAAAAGTAGAAAAGATATTACAAAAACTAGGATTATCACACAGTGAAGCAATAAATGTTTTCTATAATCAATTAGAAATGCATCAAGGATTACCTTTTTCTGTAAAAATACCAAATAAAGAAACAATAAATGCTATGAAAGATTCAATTAGCGGCAATAACTTGAAAAAATTTGATAAAGCAGAAGATTTATTTGATGAACTTAGAAAAATTTAATGTACACTGTTTTCAGAACAAATTCTTTTAAGAAAGATATAAAAAAACTAAAAAAAAGAAATAAAGATATTGAGAAGTTAATAATAGTAATGCATAAACTAATAAATGGAATAAAACTTGAAGAAAAATATAAAGATCACCAATTAATTGGAAATTATACTGGATTTAGAGAATGTCATATAGAACCGGATTGGTTATTAATTTATAGAATTGATAAAAAAAGCATATTTTTTACAAGAACTGGAACACACAATGATTTATTCTAAATATTCTATAAATAACTTTTAGAAAATAACTTTTAGAAGCGC
>JAOUOS010000037.1 GCA_029880285.1 Spirochaetia bacterium | reverse complement strand
GTTCCTGATGAAAGGCCATATCAAAAAACACAGCCTGTATTTGGCATCGGTATAAAAGGTAAATTTTAACAACAAAAGCAAAAAAAGATAAAAAAATCACACAAGGGACATGTCCCCGATAGACAAAGTTAAAAAAATATGGTAATAACATAAATCAATTTTCAATTAAAAAGGAGAAAATATATGACACATATAAAAAAAATTTTAATATTGGCATGCTTTTTATCAACAAATTTATTTGCCGCGGATAATTACATGTTAACCATGTCTTACGGATTAAACTATTTAACGCCAAAACCTGAAATTTTTCCCGTATATGATTTTGGTATGGGTTTTTACTATTATTCAGATGACTGGCCGGTTGGTTTTTACGGTAATTTTTCAATACCATTAGCCAACGCCGACCCCGCCGCATCCGTGAATCCTTACGTATTAGATAGTCCAGACTTGACAAAAACCGGAACAGCTTATGAAACTTCATACTATAATCTGGGGGTAACAAAAAAATTAAATAATTGGTTTGGCTTGTATGGCGGCATTGGCTTAAAAAGTTCTACGGCTTATGAAGGCTGGGATATTCCTGATGGTTATTCTACTGACGTTGGTGTCATAGATGCGATATTTAGAAATTACGGCGGCGACGCAAACGGAGATTTGCCTAACTTTTATAATCCTAACAGCGGCAAAGATGAGTCAGGAATTAACCTAAATATAGGCGCGCATTTAATGATCAATATGACCACAATAGAAATAGGATATAATTTTTTTCCGGGTAGTTTTTACTTTGGCGGCGGTCTGCATATTCAAATTGGAGAAAATAAAAATCCTGAAACAGAAAAAACAAAAACAGAACAAAATAAAAAAATTGAAGAAGATTCACCCGATAAAGAAAACTAAAAATAATCATGTACAAAATATCAAAATTTATTTCTCTTATGTTAAAAAGGAATCAATTTTATATGCTTAAAAAAATAATTTTCGTTTCATTTCTTATACTTTTTTCATCTGCAGTTTATTCCAATAAAATTTCTAACAATGTAAAAGAAATACTTATAGAATTTACGCAAAAGTATAAGCAAGAAAACCCCGATGGATATTTTAAGCCCAATGTTGCCGTAATAAAAATAATTGAAGCATCAGATGACGCTAAAAAACATTATGTAGGCGAGGCGATTCAATCTGAAATAGAATCTTTACTTCAAAACTCAACGGTTTTTTCTCTTTTAGATAGAAAAAATTTAAATAAAATACTTTCAGAAATTGAATTTTCTCAAACGGGCATGGTCAATACCGAAAGACTTCAGGCAGGCAATATTCAGGGCGTTGATATCTTTATAGACGGCACTTTGTCTGAAGTTGGTTCAAATTTTGTTCTGCAAATAAGAGCCGTTGACGCGAATACTTCAAAAATTATTTTTTCTGGCAAAAAAGAAATGCTAAAAAGCGATATTATTGATATTGCTGATAAAATAGCCGCGGCTTACGTAAGCCCATATGGTATTGGTATTGAAGAGCTTATAACTCCTTTATATTTTATGAACAATGAAATGACCCAAAATGAGGGCAGCTTTAAAGGGCTATTAATAAGTATTTTAGTAACATACCGATTTACAAGCTGGCTTTATGCTTCTGCAGGTATTGAGTTCTCAGCAGGTAAACTTCAAAATCAAAATAGTATGGAAAAGAACTACTCAATTAACGACGTAAAAAATATATCCAGAAAAAATGAAATTTCGAGCAAAGATGGAATAAGATATGAAAAAAGAAGATATGTACAGGGTATTGTTACCGGCGCAGGATATGTTTTTAATATAACGAGAGAATTTAATATTTCATCTGGAATGAATTTCAGGTTCTTTCCAGATTATACTCTTGAGCAGAGTTATATAACTTACTATAATGCGGCCGATAATAAATCCCCAATGACGCAAGTAACAATAAAATCTGTCTCTGGAATGTTTACTTTATCGCCTTTTTTAAAATTGCAGTATTTTCTTACTCCCAGATTAGCGCTTCATACACAATATGAATACAGTATTCACCTTGGCAATAAATCTCCTAACTCATATGAAATTGGAGGATACACCGGAAATTCCCAAAGACCCTTTGAACAGTTATATAGTTTGAATCCTGAAATTGATCCTACGGGTAAAAAGCATATAACCGATTTTACCGGTCAAAGAATAGGCTTTGGTGTCGGATTGTTTTTTTAAAAAAAAATATATAGTAGGAGATACGTATGAAAAAAGAGAGAACAATAAATTTAAACAGAAGATATTTGAATACATTTTTATTATTTCTATTTCTGTTTAAGCCGCTATGGGCAGAAGAAAATAAAAATGAAGATCTTGTTTCGGTTATATTAATTCAATTTGAAGATAGAACAAACACACAACAATTCAATTATATGCCGTCTTCATTATCTGAAGCCATAGAAAACTCATTAGATAAAAAATTTGAATATCAAAAACTAGATAAAGAAAAAATTAAAATTATTTTTGATAACAAAAAAACCGGTGAATTCAGCGAAATAAAAGAAGGCACGAAAGACCTTAAAACCGATATTGCTGTTTATGGATATTTTGATTTTAACGAAGCAGAAAACAAAATTTCAATTAAACCTAAAATGTACTTTTCAAGCATTGAAGAACTTGCGGCATTACCCGATGTAAACAATACCGTTGATAATACAATTTTTCAGGCCACAGAAAAAGTAGCAGATTCTATTGTTGATGAAATTTCGCGGATGGTTTTAGTTCATCATGAGAAACGAGGCAAAACTCAATCTATAGATACAATCAATAATAACGAAAAATTAAAAATGACAAAAGCGAGTCTTGAAACAAGATCAGAGTTTTGGGCATTAGGATTTATGACAAGAATTGTTATTGTTCCTACACGAAACTCAGCTATGTTTTTAGAGCTTTATGGTGAAAAATATTTTAACACATATTTTTCAGGCTACGGTTCATTCGGCTACGGTTTTGATACTTCATATAACTCAAATTATAAAGTTAGAGCTGAACAGCAAACTCGTCAAACTACAACAACTGATTTTAACGGAAACGAATTTCCATCAATGGAAGTTGTAGATGTTGATCTTCATTATAAAAAAAGTCAATATATTAAGATACCCTCTATGAGTTTAATTGCTATACTCGGTTTATTAGGAGGGGCAGGTGGTGTGTTTGAATTAGGGTCTGCGCTTTTAATGGATGGTATTGCATTTCATATTAAACCATCGCCAGGCTTTGATATTTCACCCTTTTTAGGATTTTTTATCGGCGTACCGCTAGATTTTGAATCATCCAATGATATATATGCCGTAATTACAACGGCTCCTGTTTTTATGATAGGTCCCGAGGCTGGCTTGCGGCTTCATATGCAAACATCCATACGTTCTCAACTGTCTTTGTTTTTTTCTTACTTTAAACAGCTTCATCATCCAAGCGATGACGGTAATTCATACCAAGCTGGCTTGTCTTTTTCATATTTAACTGGTAAGTAATTATATATTTATTTCGCAGATAAAAAATCTAGGTAAAGTTTATTTTCTTTGTAATCTACCTTTACAGAACCACCCTCTTGCAATTTACCAAAAAGCACTTCATCTACAATAGGGTTTTTTAATTTTTCTTGAATTAACCGTGACATGGGACGCGCTCCAAATTCTGGTTCGTATCCTTTTTTAGCAAAATAATTCATGGCGGCTGATGATAGCGAAATTTTTACTTTTTTATCTTTTAACTGCCCCTTAAGTTCTGCAATAAACTTGCTTACAATTTTTTTAACTATTTGAAGATTAAGAGGATTAAATAAAACAATCGCGTCAAGACGGTTTCTAAATTCAGGTAAAAAGGTTTTTTTTACGGCGTTCATGGGATTTTTTTCTGATAAATCTTTTCTTTCAAAACCAATCATCGCCTGACTCATTTCGCGCGAACCCACGTTTGAAGTCATAATTACTATAATATTTCTAAAATCGGCGGTTTTACCGGTTGTGTCGGTAATAGACGCGTTATCCATAACCTGAAGCATGGTATTTAATATATCGGGATGAGCTTTTTCAATTTCATCAAGAAGTAAAACAGCATGAGGATTTTTTCTAATTGAATCGGTCAGTTGGGCGCCTTGATCAAAACCAACATATCCGGGGGGCGAACCTATAAAACGTGATACACTATGCTTTTCCATATATTCGCTCATATCAAAGCGAATAAGCTCTATACCCAAAGTTTCGGCAAGGCGTTTTGAAAGTTCGGTTTTACCCACCCCCGTAGGTCCGGCAAAAAGAAAAGAACCGACCGGTTTTTCGGGAGAACCCATACCTGCTCTGTGTCTTTTAACCGCGTTGGCGATTTTTTTAACCGCCTCATCTTGACCGTAAACCAGTTTTACAAGGTCTTTTTCAAGATTTTTAAGGCTTTCTTTTTCATTGTGGCTTACCGCCTGAACAGGAATTCTGGCAATTCTGGCTATTAGCTCTTCAATATCTTCGCGGTATACTACTTTTCTTTCGGGATGATAAATGCTTATATTAGCGCCGGCTTCATCCATAAGATCAATTGCTTTATCGGGCAGATGTCTATCCCGCAAAAATTTTTCGGACAACCGGGCAGAAGCATCTAGGGCCAATTGAGAATATTTCACATTATGAAACTTCTCATAACGTTCTTTTAAGCCTTTTAAAATATTTATTGTATCTTCTACGCTGGGTTCTATAATTTCTACTTTTTGAAACCTTCTTAAAAGCGCTCTATCTTTTTCAAAATGCTGGCGGAATTCGTCATAAGTGGTTGATCCAATACAGCGAAGTTCTCCGCTTGCTAATACAGGTTTAAGAAGATTCGAAGCATCCATACTTCCACCGCTTACAGAACCGGCCCCTATTATTGTGTGAATTTCATCTATAAAAATAATAACTTTTTCTTTTTCTTTAAACGCGCCAAGAAGGCCTTTTATTCTTTCTTCAAAATCTCCTCTAAATTTTGTACCCGCCAACAAAAGACCCATATCAATCGCGTACATATAGTAATTTTTAAGTCTTTCTGGTACTTGGTTATTAACAATTTTTTGAGCCAGCCCTCTGGCAATAGCGGTTTTACCTACGCCGGCATCGCCCACATGAAGCGGATTATTTTTTTGTCTGCGGCACAGTATTTCAATTGTTCTTTTTAATTCTTCTTCGCGCCCTATAAGTTCGTCATATTTACCTTTTTTGGCCTCATCTATCATATCAATGGCAAAGCGCTCTAAAAATTTATCTTGAATTTTTTGTTTAGTTTCTTTTACTTCTTCTTCAAGCGGAAATTCAAAATCTTCATCATCAAGAAGATCATCATCCAATGCCTTGCTTATACCATGAGATATATAGTTTACCACATCAAGTCTTGTTATACCCTGCTTTTCAAGAATATATCTTGCCTGAGAATCGTCTTCGTTAAAAAGAGCTACCAGCATATCGCCTATATCCATTTCTTTTTTTTCAGCTGAATGAACGTGAACGATGGCCTGCTGTAAAATTCTTTGAAAGGCAATGGTTTGAATAGGTATCTCTTGTCCGGTTTTAGCTTTTTCAAGGGTGCCCAAGTAATCGTTTAAATCATCTTTAATTTCTTCAATTATACCGCCTGAATTAAATAGTATTTCGGTACCGATTTTATCGTGCGCAATAGAATAAAGCAAATGCTCTAGTGTTAAAAAAGCATGGCTTCTAAGCTGGGCCTCGTTAAAAGCGTCATTTAATATTTTTTCTGCGTCTTTACTTATCATAACAAAATGTAATTAACTTTCTTTTTCTAGACTGCACCTAAGAGGAAAGCCCTTCTCTCTCGCTCGAAAATGTACCATGTCTACTTTTGTTTCAGCAATTTCTTTCGGATATATTCCGGCTATACCAGCTCCTTTTTTATGAATATCAAACATAATTTTAACTGCCTGTGATTTATTTCTATTAAATACAGACATTAACATACTTACCACAAACTGCATAGTTGTATAATTGTCATTATGCATAATCACTTTGTATAAAGAAGGCTTTTTAACCTTCGATTTCGTTTTAGTATCTAAACTTGTTTTTTCGTAAGCCATACAAACTTTGTGCAGCTTATTATACTAATGTATAATAACAATTTGAAAAGAAAACCATTATTTTTTCAAGTCTTTTTTTATTGCATTAACTATCAAATATTTTTTCGCCTATTTTAACTATAATATCAATAAATTACTTATCTGTATCTATAAAAATTGTTACGGGGCCGTCATTAATTAAATGAACTTTCATATCGGCGGCAAAAACCCCGCTTTTTACCGCCATGCCGTGGGCAGATTTATTTATTTTTTCAATAAACAAATTGTACATTTTTTTTGCCTTTTCAGGACTTGCAGCCGAAATAAATGATGGACGGTTCCCTTTTTTTGTATCTGCGTATAATGTAAACTGAGATACTATCATTAAATCACCTTTAATATCTAAAACCGATAAATTCATTTTATTATTTTCATCTTCAAATATTCTTAAA
The DNA here is from genome assembly GCA_029880285.1 of Spirochaetia bacterium. GTDB lineage: Bacteria > Spirochaetota > Leptospiria > Turneriellales > JAOUOS01 > JAOUOS01. The sequence goes on along the minus strand of JAOUOS010000037.1, from coordinate 18,473 downwards.
TTCAATATTTTTTTTATTAAATAGTCAATTTCAATTTCGCTGTCGGTTTCACCTATCCCCAGAAAAATTAAAAGACCGGCGTTTGTTTGAGAATAAGTGCCGCCTGAAATAACTATTTTTGATTCTTTAATCCGCTGTATTAAAGCTTTCATTTATTATGCCAAATATTTTTTTTAGACTATACCTACAACTTTACAAAATAATTCAAACGGCAGTACTTTAATATTTTTATCCTGATATTCTTTTGAACCTAAATGAATTTGATAAAATACGGGTATAGGGGTTCTTTCTCTAAAATAATGGAGGTGCGGTGATATCTTATTTTCACCGGTTTTACATTCAACCGCAAATAATGGTTTTTTATTTTTAATAACAACAAAATCAATTTCTCTAAGATCAGTATCTCTTACAAATCGTAAATCCATACGATGCCCTTGTGTATCTTCTATAAAATGACAATATTTTAACAAATGACCCGCTACCATATTTTCAAACCGCGTTCCGCCATCGGGAGCTTCTGACCAATCCCAAAAATAAAGTTTTGACGATTTTTTAACTGCGCGAATTTTAGAATACCCATAAGGTAAAATTCTATATGAATAATACATTAATTCAAGAATTTCAAGCCAATGTTTTACGGTATTTGGCGAGACTTCAAGGTCTTCACGCAAACTATTTACAGAAAGAACAGAGCCAATTTTTTTTGGCAGTTCGTCTATTAAAAGTTCAAGCTTTGTTATTTCTTTCAAGTTTTCAAGGTCACGTATATCCTGATATATAATTCTGTTTATTTTTTCGCGCTGCCAGCGGCGCAGTTTTTTTTCGTTTTTACTTAAAAAAGGTTCAGGAAATCCACCGTGTTTTAACAGTTTTAAAGTTGTCTCTCTTTTTAAATCAGGATCAATTTCGGGCAAGGTAAACGGATGAAGCCTGTAATAATGATACCTGCCGGCAAGAGAATCGCCCCCTTTTCTATAGTAATCAAGACGGCTTGAGCCTGTCACAAGAATAGACAATACTTTACCATACTTATCAAAAAGTCCTTTGACCAGAGTACGCCACCGGGTATATTTATGAATTTCATCCAAAACAACCGCTTTAAGTTTTGGATTAATTTGGTGCTTTTTAATAATTTCTCTATCTGCAAGCATATCCCAATTAAAATACTGCTCGTCATTATTTATAAATTGCTTTGATAAAGTAGTTTTACCAACTTGCCTCGGGCCTCCAAGAAAAACCATTTTTTCTTTTAAATCAGCCATAACAAAAGAATGTATATATCGAACAATCACATGGATATTTTACACATTAGTAATCTTCAGTCAAGTGAATAATGCTCATGAGCAATCTTCAGTCAAGTGAATAATACTCATGAGCAATATTTTTAGATAAGGGAAGTTGCTGCATCACCACCCCGCCCCCGGAACAACGCCCGACGGTATACCCACGTTTACGGTGTCGGCGCCAATGTCTCCCACAGACCAGCCCCCTGAGTTGTCGAGGTCGGCAGGACCGCTGGGTAGAATGTGCCAGGTAGTGGGATCGAGTTCGTTGTACACGGCCGGGTCAAAGACATCTGTGGTGTAGACGGCGGTTTTATTGCCGGTCGGAAAGCCGGGAGTGGCGATGCCGAGCTGGCTGTTGCTTAAACGCGCCGTGCACTGATTAACAGGTTCTGCCACTGAAAGACCATTATCCGTAGCTATATATATTCCAGTAGTATCTGCAAAAATATCGCGGACGATATTGTTTGTAAGTCCATAGGTCCAGGTAGCCGCTGCGCCTGTACAAGCTACCAGAGTTGTGGAGACTCCGTCCGAACAACTACCAGTGCTATCTACCGTAAACTCCGTCCATACAGCTCCGTTGTTATTGGAAACATATAAGCCCTTATTGGAACCGGTATAGATCACCGAGTCATAGGCATCAATGGAGTGGAACCAGTTGTTCGCCAGACCATAGCTCCATGTGCCTGTACCGCCATCAATGGCACATGTACCAGCGACATCTTCACAATGAAACAAAGTAACGTATGGCGCGCTGGCATTGCTCCCTCCCGTACAGGTGCAGCTGCCGGTATTATCCATATTATATGTTTTCCACGATAACCCATGATCCTCAGAAATGGAGATGCCCCCACCTGGAAAACTGCTCTGGTTCTTACTTGCCAGATAAACAGTATTACCGTGCACATAAACCTTCTCAATATAATCACCACCAACTCCATATGTCCAGAGAGCTCCGGCAATTTCACAGGCATCCAGTGTTAATGATACATTATCCGAACAACGACCTGTGTTATCGACGTTCAACGTTGTCCAGGTATTCCCACGGTCATGCGATAAAGCCAGGCCACCGCCTGCGGTTGCTGCATATATGATGTCATTGCTGACAAACACATCTTTCGTGATATCCACCGGAAGTCCATCTATCGAGTTCTTTTTCAGGAAAGTCACTCCCTGATCAAAAGATAAAATTAAACTACTGGATGCCTGATATACGTTGTATCCACTGGAAAAGATATTGTGTCCACTTGTGCCGGTTGCGTAATTGGTCCAAGTTGCTCCAAAATCCAGCGAATAAGACGCCCTTGCATTAAATACACCGGTTCCGGCATGGGAGTAGGCAATACCAAAAAGTGTTTTGCCATTCGAGAACACATCCGCGATGTGGTTGGACGTCAAATTTGTCAGGTTCGTCCAGGTGGTGCCATGATCTGTAGATACAGACAAGCCGCCCCCCGTATTATCTGAATAAATCTGGGTTCCGGCATACCAATGAGACCCACTGACAAAAGTACTAAATACAAGATTGCTGCCAAGACCGTCGGCCTGGGTATAGTTTTTCCAGGAAAAAGAAGGGGAAGAAAGAATGGAGATTCCTAAAGTAGTACCAATGTAAACTTTGCCATTATCAATCCGGACCAGTTTAGCGGAATTTGATATCAGGCCGCTTTCGGCAGAAATCATTTGCCAGGAATTCCCCCCATCACTGGAGATATTCAGGCCATTTAGAACTGTACCTACATAAAGCATATTGCCGGATGCAGCTATCTCTCTCAGGTTATTACTCGATAATCCATCGGCGGTTGATTTGCTTATGGTAAACGTGGCTCCTCCATCCTGCGATATGGATATACCCGCATTTGTTGCAGCATAAACCGTTGTACCATTGACCAATAATCGTTGAATATTATTTGAAATCAAACCAACATTCTTACGTCGGGTTGTCCATGTGGCTCCATTATCACTTGAAATAGATATTCCAATTCCGGTAGCGGCATAAATAGTATCCGGAACTCCCGGAATAACTACGATGTCATTTATACTATTATACCAGATTCCATAAGTCCAGCTCCCCGTGCCGCCATCGCCCGCGCAGGAATTCACGACTGTCGCATCTCCGGTACAAAGATCCAGCCCCTGATAGGGTGCATTGGCGCCCGATCCACCGGTACAGGTACAGCTTCCGCTGTTATCGACCGTATGAAACGCCCATGAAGCACCACCATTATTGGAAATAGCCAGTCCCTTTTGTTGGTTGGAACCCAGAACCAGGGTGTCGGTTGCCTGGGTTCCTCCTGGAATGATATCCATTCTAATAAAGCTGTCTGCAGCAGAAAGACCGGTAATGGTCGACCATGTAATTCCGCCGTCACCCGAATAGGACAGTCCACCCTGTGTTGCCGCATAAATCCGATCCTGACTCTGGGCTGCCCCGGAAATCAGGGCCAGTCGATTCACGTTATCATTCGCCAGGCCATCGATCGTGGTTTTTACCGTAAATGTTTTGCCTCCATCTGTACTGATTCCTATTCCTCCCTTATGAGTTGAGATATACATGGCATTTGTACCAAACTTTATATCCTGGATATTATTATCTGCCAGACCATTATCCATATTGATGACTTCCATGCCGGCGCCGCCAAATGTTCCTGTACCGACGATACCGGAATCGGCGCAAACAGAGCCATATTCCCGGCCTCCAACCCCGGTCAATACCCGCATGTTCCAGATCAGGTTATTATCCAAAGAACTTAGGTTTGCTTGTTCAATGTTTATGCCGGTATCATAGGTAGAAGCTCCGGTTTCAAATACCATGTTGTTATCAATATTCAGGCCTGCATTTATGCTGGAAACTCCGGCGATGTGTACTCCATTGCTATGGGTACCGGTTATAGCAATCGTGTTATTTTCTATCGTTATCGTATCTGTGCTGTAATTATTACAAACTTCTATGCCCCGGCCTATTCCATTGGAATCTGTGGTTAACAAATTACCGGTTACGGTGGTGTTAATGGGTGCATCAGCGTTGCAGATTTTTATCAAACCATAGGCATTGGCCGTTTCGCCGGCATGTATGGCACTTGACGTAACTGTCCCGGTTTCGGCATAAATTCCATGAGACTCTCCCGTAGAAACGATTCCCGTGACTATTTTGGAATTGGATATATCCACACTACCCCCGGGAGCATTGATACCGCCTATACCGACAGAATAATCAGACGCATCTGATGTTACAATAGAGCTATTGGTCATGATCACACCCGAATTGCTGCCTGATTGATTTAATACACCTATGGTTTTTGTAGAAATTCCGGTAGTGATGGCCACAGAATCCAGAGTGGGCAGAGAGCTGGAATTATTCCAGATAGCAACGGCTTTTACGGAAGAGTTGCCGGTGGTTATCGAGCTGTTTATGAATCGAGCTTCGGTAGAGTTCAGATTGGCCACCCCAAAAGAACTGGCCCCGCTTCCACCATTTATATGAATATTATTAAACGAAAGATTGTTGTTTGATCCATCTACTTTCACGCCATAGCTGGCGCTTAGACCAGTAGACGTATTTACAAAGCTAATACTGTCGACAACCGTCGTTCGCGTTACTCCCTGCGCGTAAGCCACATAACTTGAAAAACTCTCAATCACAACCTGATTAGCAACTGCGGATGTATCTTTGGCCGTAAAAGCAGAATCATACCCGCCCGTTACGCTCACCCCATCTTTAATAATAATGGTTTCATTGTACGCGACAGGATTACCAAAACCATCGTCGCCTCTGCCCGCAATGCGCACCTCGCTTTTACCCAATCTTACCGCCTCGGCAATGCCTCCCGCGATGGTGCGATAGGGGCCTGCTTTGTGGCCCACGGCAATGATATTGGTACCGTCTGCGTGAATATCTGTGTCGCTGCAATAAGCATGTGTTGAAGGGCAGTAAACATAAATAAAATCATCTAATACCTCAAACGATCCGCTGGCATATTCACCTTCAAGTGTCGTGTCGGCTCTTACCCGCCAGTAATAAGTACCGCCTCCAATAGCGGTTAAATCAAGCTGGTATGATGTCGCAGGAGCCGCTATTGTAAAAGGGCTACCCGCAATATGATTTGTAAATTCTGCGTCTGTGGCAACTTCAAGATAATATTCGCTGGCACCCGCTTTTGATGTCCATGTGATTACAGCTATTAAATCTACCTCTTCGCCTTCAAACGGACCTAAAATATCCGGCGGTGCGGTATCGGCAAGCGTACCGGCAACGCCAGAAAAAGTTAAAGATATACCCTCTGCGTCAATGGGTTTTGTTTTTGTCATACCTGCCACATTATAAACAGTTAAAGTGTAATTCTCGCTTTGTGTTAAATCTAATGTTGTTAAAAAAACTATCGATGGCGTTACTTCATCCACCACGGCAGCGTTAAGCGTTACAGCTAAACCCGCCTCATCTATCAGTTTATAATTTGATAAGCTTACGGCCGATTTCGCCTCTACTGTATCGGTAAACTGCACCCGCAATGTTTGCGCGTCAGCCGCCGATACCGACTGAATACCCAGCATAGGCAAAAACTCTGCGTTAAGTAAATCTTGCGTTTTACTGCCCGAACATTGAAGGGCTAAAAATATTAATGTGATTAGCCCACGGCTTCCTGTGGTGTATTTCGACAGGCTCAACATCCGCTTTGTCGAACCATAGCCGTGGGTCAGAATATTTCTAAGTTTATTTAGTTTCATTTTCTATTTTCTCCCTCTCCCCCTGTCCTCTCTCCAAGTTTGGCGAGGGGGTTGGGGTTATTTTTTTTATATCATAGTCTTCACTTGGCTTTGCAATAGCCTGCCAAAGCAGGGTGAAACCTACATTCTATAATTTATGCCCAAGCTTATGTTATTTAAAGAAGTAAAAATCTCGCCTTCAGATTCTAAAAAAGATTGTATTACCAAAATACCATTTAAAGTACGGTTTATTTTGTAAGACAGTTCTACACCAGCACCCGCGAACGGTAATGAATTATTTGAAGTTTCATTGGTACTTCCCGTAATTTCAACTTCCTGCATAATATATCCGCCGCCAAGTTTCGGATGAAGCGCGAAATTTCTTGAGAGCTTAAAATCGACCATAAAAAAACCGCCAAGAATTAAATTTGAGGCGCTTAACCTGTAATTCATATTATTTAAAGAAGAATCAACGTCTTCTTTTAATTTGTGCTCTGTTTGCATAAAATCGACCTGAACGGCTAATTTATCCCACAAAATAGGAATGTGGAACAAAAAAGAAATTCCCAAAGAAGGTTGCTCCAGTTCAAAATGAGATGCCCATCCGCCAAGATAAAGACCGCCTCCTGCTCTTAAACCAATAGCATAGTCGCCAAAAATCGGTTCGGACGACCCGCCTGTTGCTCCTTTTTTTTCCCATTCTTCGCGGCTCGGAAGCACGGCTCTCGCCTCTTCAGATATTCTTATAGCGATTTTTTCAACCGATTGAAAAATTCTGTTATCGGCAGGACCTTCTTCAACAAACTCGGCTATTATTCTTTTTTTCGCGATATCGAGAATGCGAACTTCTGTAGCTATAATCTCAGTATCTTTTTCTTTTTGCAGAGCAGGTGATTTCGCTTTTGCTGATGAAATAATTTTAAATCCGCCTGATATTACCACATCCTGCTTCGATAAAAGTCCCATGTTCATGGCAATGGAACGCGTATATAAATCGTCTCTAAAAAAATAATTATTTTCAGCGACTTCTTCCCAGTCATATTTTCGCATTTCTTCAAACGCAAATTTCTTTTTTAACGAATTAGCGACTGCCTCGGTAATAGAAACTTCAAGGTATTGGTAATTTGAATTTTTCTCAATGTTAACTATATCTAGAATTAACACTTTTTTCAGTTGAGCCGCCGAAAGTGATAGTGAAAATCCAAAAATCAAAAAGAGTACAAGTCTTTTAGTAAACCTAAATGTATACATAAAACACCACCTAATTTTTTATTTTTAACGGTCAATTTAGCTTTTAAATTTCTTTTTTTATTTTTATCTGGCTGATCAGTATTCTTTTGTATTTACTAAATTTTGAATATCTAAAAAGTGTCTATCTATAAACTGTCAAGTAAAATTAAGTATAAAAATTCTATCTAAAATCTGTACCCTCAAGAGTACAACTATTTGTACCTTTTAACATTAAAAATGTTTACTATATATTTAGAAAACGTATTTATATACGAAAATAAAATTAAAGGAAGGTACAAAATGAAAAAGTTTAAAACAATAATGATTGTTTCAATTATGGGAGCAATTCTTTTTTGTGGCAACGACAAAAAGGGTGAAACTTTAGATATGGTTAAAGTTGACTTAAGCTTTAATCCGCTGCTTGTAAAAATGAGTTCTTGTTCAGAGTTAGAAGATAAATTTAAAACGGAACTTAAAAAAAAGCTTCAGAGAGATTATGCAAGAGAGCAGTATTATTACAATAATGGTTATAGCGATGGTACAATGATAATGGAAACCTTTGATTCGAACACGCTCGCGGCAGCCGATACGGGCAATGCTAACGACGAATCATCCAATTCATATTCAGAAACCAATGTTCAAGAAGCAGGTGTTGACGAAGGCGATATTACGAAAACAAACGGAAACTTTCTTTATTTGGCCCGGCAGGATAAATTTACTATTGTAAATACTGTCGATGCGTCAAATCCTTTAATTGAATCGACTACTCTGGTAGAAAGTTATATAAGCGAAATGTATCTTCATAACAATAAACTAATTTTAGTTTTACCTTATGTGTATGATATGACAACTTATGAATCGTACACAAAAATAAAAATATACGATGTTACCAATGCCGCAATTCCACAGCTTTTAACAGATTATTTATTACCGGGTAATATAAGAGGTACAAGAAAAATAAACAATGAGTTAGTTGTTGTATATGATGATTATTTTTATCTTGAGAATTTAACATACCCGTATGATTATTACAACGCTTCAAACTATGAGAGTGCCTTATATCAATCATACAAGGCCAATTTAGCGTTAGTTGATAATTTAACATACAGCGATTTTATTCCCGATATAACTAAAAAAGATTACACAAGTAATGCAGATTCTACACAGCAGGCTGTTGAATGTACTTCTTTTTATATGCCACAATCAGGCAATGGACACGGAATTTCTTTTATTCACAAAATAGACCTGAGTGACAACACTCATACAGTAAATTCAGCTGCCGTTGTTTCTGAATGGGGATATATTTATATGACAGTTGACAGTTTATATCTATACTCTGAAAACCAATGGCTTTTTATTTCGCCAATGGTTGAAATGGATATGGGAACCGCTGTAAGTCCTGTATCTGCCTCTATTGATATTGAAAATCCCGATGAAAATTTAACGGGCATTTATAAATTTGATGTTTCAACTTTGGGCAATATTGAATACAAAGCCGGCGGGTCTGTTAAAGGGTGGGTTAACAACCAATTTAGCTTGGGTGAATACCAGGGATATTTAAGAGTAGGCACAACTCTCGGCAATTTGTGGGACGGCGACAGGTCAAACAAACTTACTATCTTAACCGATAACGCAAAAGGTGAACTTATTGAAACAGGAGCCATTGAAAATATCGCTCCTAATGAAAGTATACGCTCAATGAGATATGACAGAGACCGCGCGTACATGGTTACAGCCTTGCAAACCGATCCTCTTTTTACCTTTGATTTATCAGACCCGTACAATCCTATACTCGCTGGAGAAATAGAAATTACAGGATGGTCAACATACATACATCTATTTGGAGAAAATAACAGCAGGCTTCTAACAATAGGTATTTCTGCCGATGCAAGTGGATTTGTTACGGGCAGTAAACTTCAAATTTTTAATGTAACTAATTTAACAACTCCTGCATTAGAAGACAGTTATGAATTAGGCAGCGGATGGTCCGAAGCGCTTACTAACCATCACGCCTTTTTATATTATGATCCGCTAAAAATATTAGCCATACCCTACGAAAGTTATAATCTCAGTACAGGAGAATACTCTGCAGGAATAAATGTTTTTAATGTTGAACCAAACTCATTAACTTCTATTGGCCAAATAACCCATGGCACAAGAATTGAAAGAGGATTTATTATTGGCGATAATCTTTACGCTTTTAGCAACAATCTGCTATCGGTAAACAATCCGGCTAATTTATTATTAATAAAGTCACTACCGTTAAATTAGGTAAATATATATTGACAAACTAAGGCCTAAAAATTAAAAAAGGTCGTGCGTATAGCGTGCGCTTCTGATGTGGGCGAAAGACGTCTTCAAAATGAAGACGCATGCGAAGTTTTTACTCTTTCAATAAAAGAAGAACAAATTACCGTTATGCTTTTGGCTGACGGCATGGGAGGCAAAAAAGGCGGAGAAATCGCTTCAAAGATATTTATTGATACTTTATCGTCTGATATAAAAAAAGAATTTGAAAAATATGAAGCAGAACTTAAATCTTTACCGTCAAACGAAACATTACAGACTGTAAAAAATTTATTGCATAATTCAAATAATTTTATTTATAAATCGTTTGCTACGGCCCATAATAATATTATTAAAGAAGGGTATAAGACAGGCTTAGCAGGCATGGGAACAACCGGTGTTGCTGCTCTCTTTACCAGAAAAACATTTCATGGATTTTATATTGGCGACAGCAGAATCTATTGTTTTAATAACAACAACTTAACTCAAATGTCAACCGACCACACTCACGCGCAAGAGCTAATAAAATCAGAACAAATGACACCCGCAGAGGCCCAAAAGCATCCGGTAAATCATATTTTAACGAAAGCTGTCGGCGCAAGCCTAAACGCTGATAAGCCGTCATATTGTTACCGCGATGTTTCACCTGAAGATATATTTCTTGTTTGTTCCGATGGTCTTCATAATGAATTAACAAATTTTAAAATTGAAGAAATTTTTATAAAATCAAAAAAAAATAAAAATTCAGAAAATTATTTAAACGAATTAGCCGAAACATTCATTGAAACCGCTAACAACGCGGGCGGCAGGGATAATATATCGGTTTGTATAGGGATGTTAAAAAAATAAAATGCGTTGGCATACATTTTTTTAAATAAGTATTGCAAACATAATTTTTCAAGTTTATTTTATCAAGAGGCCCATTTTATTTTTACTTTCTTTTTCTCTTCTGCACAATCTCTAAGATAGAGGTTAATTAGATTTTGATAAGGTATACCATTTTCTTCTGAAAGTTTTTTAAAATATTCAGGCCAGCCACTTCTTTAAGAAAGTTCCCGTAGCTGAAGCTTTATTTTTTATCACTTCTTCGGGGCTGCCTTCGGCGACTATTTGGCCTCCGTTATCACCGCCTTCAGGACCTAAGTCTATTATATGATCGGCGGTTTTAATTACATCCATATTATGCTCAATTACAATAACCGTGTTGCCTTCGTCTACAAACCGGTGAAGCACATTTAAAAGCTGGCGAATATCTTCAAAGTGAAGACCGGTAGTAGGCTCATCTAAAATATAAAGCGTTTTACCGGTTGACCTTTTAGCCAGTTCGGTTGCCAGTTTTACTCTTTGAGCCTCACCGCCAGATAGCGTAGTAGCCGGCTGGCCCAGTTTCATGTAACCAAGACCCACGTCAAAAAGAGCCTGAAGGCGATTTTTAACCGAATAAATAGGCTCAAAAAACTGAAGGGCTTCTTCAATAGACATATCAAGAATTTCATAAATATTTTTACCCTTATAGCGAATTTCAAGAGTTTCTCTGCTGTATCTTTTACCGTTACATATTTCGCAGGTTATGTAAACATCAGCTAAAAAGTGCATTTCTATTTTTTTAACACCATCGCCTTCACAGGCTTCGCATCTGCCCCCTTTAACATTAAAAGAAAAACGACCGGGCTTGTAACCTCTCATTTTACTGGCCGGTAATTCAGAAAAAAGTTCACGAATGGGAGTAAAACATCCGGTATACGTCGCCGAATTAGAACGCGGAGTTCTACCTATGGGGCTTTGGTCAATATCAATAACTTTGTCAATATTTTCAAGACCGGTAATTTTTTTATGCCTGCCCGGCAAAATTTGATTTTTATGTAAATGATGAGCCGCGCCTTTGTATAAAATTTCATTTATGAGCGTGCTTTTTCCGCTGCCTGACATGCCCGTTACGCAAATAAAAACACCAAGAGGAAAACTTACATCTATTTGCTTTAAATTATTTTCACCGGCCCCCATTATTTTAATATAATTACCGTTATTTTTTTTCCGTTTCGGTATGGGGATGTATTTTTTGCCTGAAAGATACTGGCCCGTAATAGAATTTTTAGATTTTAATAAATTTTCATAAGAACCACTAAAGACAACTTCGCCGCCATGATGACCGGCGCCAGGACCCATATCTACAATAAAATCGGCCGATTCAATAGTTTCTTCATCATGCTCCACAACAATTACCGTATTACCCAGCCTTTGAAGTTCTTTTAATGTTTTTATTAGCTTTTCGTTATCACTCTGGTGAAGCCCTATGGAAGGCTCATCTAACACATATAAAACCCCCACAAGAGCCGAGCCTATTTGTGTAGCCAGTCTGATTCTTTGGGCCTCACCTCCTGAAAGCGTACCGGCAATTCTATCCATAGTAAGATATTCAACACCCACACTATTTAAAAATTTTAAACGAGAAAAAATTTCTTTTAAGGCCTGCTCGGCTATTAGTTTTTCGGTTTGGGTTAATTCAATATTTTTAAAAAACTCAAGAGCGTTCTTTAAGCTAAGCTGGGTAATTTGATATATGTTTTTATTTTTAAGAAGTACATTTAAGCTTTCTGGTTTTAGGCGGGCACCGTTGCATTCAGGACAGGCCATATTTACCATATACTGTTCCATCCGCATTCTGTGTGTATCTGATGTTGATTCATAGCGTCTGTGCAAATTAGGAATAATACCCTCGAATACCCGGCTAAAATTATAGGAACCATCTTCCCAATCACTTTCGTATTTTATTTTTACTGCCGGTTTACCGTAAAGAATCGCTTCTTTGGCCGTTTTAGAAAGCTTTTTCCAGGGGGTATTCATAGAAAAATTTAATTTTTTTGAAAGCGCTTCCATTGAAGCCTGATACCAGTATCCCGCAGAGGACCATCCCATGCCCGAAACAATTCCTTCTGCTAAAGTTTTTTCAGAATCACGAATTAGCAAATCAGGATGAAATTCAAGCATGTGGCCAATGCCTGAACAACGCTTGCAGGCGCCTTCGGGTGAATTAAAAGAAAAAAGCCTGTGATTTATTTCGGGAAACGAAATATCACACGCGGGACAAGCCAAACTCGAAGAAAAAAGATCTTCTCCCGATTTAATAACTTTCGCATTTTTATCGACCGCCTCAAAAAATATATATGCCTGTTTATCGCCCTTATTTAAGGCAAGTTCCATTGAATCGGTAAGACGGGTTCTAATTTCATTTTCTTTCATTGGTCTTAAGACAAGCCTATCTACAATCAGTTCAATATTATGTTTTAAGTTCTTTTTTAAAATAATTTCATCTTCAAGCATATGAATGCTGCCGTTAACCCTAACGCGTAAAAATCCGTCTTGAAGAGATTTTTGAAACAAATCTTTAAATTCTCCTTTTCTGCCTTTTACAAGCGGAGCTAAAATTTGAATTCGAACAGATTCAGCTTCGGGATTTTTTTTTGTGTAAGAAAGAATAATATCAACAATACTGTCAACCGGCTGAGCGGCTAGTTTTCTTTTACACTTTGGGCAGTGCGGATGTCCTATTCGCGCGAAAACGAGCCTTAAATAATCATAAATTTCTGTAACCGTACCAACAGTTGAACGGGGGTTTCTATGAGTTGTTTTTTGTTCAATGGATATAGCGGGAGATAAACCTTCTATTGAATCAACATCGGGCTTTTCAAGCTGGCCCAAGAACTGCCTGGCATAAGAAGAAAGCGATTCTACGTAACGTCGCTGGCCCTCGGCATATATGGTATCAAACGCCAACGAACTTTTACCGCTACCAGATAATCCGGTTATAACAATAAGTTTATCCCGTGGAATTTCTACCGATATATTTTTTAAATTATGCTCGCGCGCGCCTGAAATTTTTATAAATGAAGACATTAGTTTTCTTATTTTATTTTTATTTTTAATACCGGTTTATCAAATTTTTCTGTTTCTTTTTTTTCATCAGCCGGTATTAAACTTACAATTCTATCTTTATTTAGATTAATATTTTGAGAATTATTTTCCATAAAAACTTTCAAATCTTCCCATTTTTCTTTTTCAATTAAAAAATCAACATAGTGGCTGTAAATATCAAGCGTTTTATTGGCATTAAAGTCGTTAACTGCCGTGTTTAAAATGAATTCCGCGTTTTCTTTTTCTCCTGTACTTAAAAATATAAAATAACTTAAAGCCGGTTGTAGTTCTTGTTGAATATATTCCCCCGACAGTTTTGATATCCATATAGAAACCTCAGTATAGTTTTTATCCCGAAAGGCTCTTTTTGTGCGGGCTAGAATATATAATTGTTTTAATCTTATATTTTCTGTTGTTAAATTTTGGGCCTCTAATATATCGTCCTGCCAAACGACCAGTCTTTTATTTTCATAGGCTCTCGCGTTTTCACTTGCCGCCCATAAAAAGTCAGCGTAATATTTAAAGCTTTTTTGCGTAAGCTTTTCGACTAAAAACGAAAGATATGATGACAGCCTTCTTCCTGAAGATATTTCAATAAGTCTAAATATTGACTGCGGCGTAGCAGAATTTGCCCATTTATAAAAAACAGAAGTGGCCGATTCATTGGCCTCAAGATATAAATAAAGAAGCGATAAGTTTAATAGATTTAACGGATTTTCTGTATTTTTTAATAAAATTTCTTCAGCCTCAAAGTAATTTTTATCTTGCAAGAGATCAATAAATTTTTTATAAATTATAATTTCATTTTTTGATTTTTCTGGTGAAGCCGGAATTTTACCTGTTTGAATAAATTCAATATCTTCAGGCGAAAAAAAAGAAGCCACAGGCAGCTTTAAATACGCGTAACCTTTGGGATACGCCTGAAAAATAGCATTTATTTGATAATTATAACTGACTATAAAAAGAAAAAAAATAAACCAAATAAATTTGTTTTTCATAAGGGTTTTATATAACGCAACGGTTTAATGATTTTATACAGCGTAAATTTATTTTTTTGGTTATTTAAAGTTTTATCAGTTAGAGATTTCAACACTTGAAGCAGGAACAAAGCTGTTAAAAATAATTTCATTATTAAAAATATGTGAAATTCCTATTAGTTTTGAATCGGTGGATGCAATACGTGTTTCTATTTGATTTAAGTTAAAATCAAAAATGGTTACGCTTCCTTCAAAGTTTCTTTGCCTTCCCGTTACAATCAGAGAATCTCCAGAGAAAGACATGCCAGACGCATCATATAAAAATACGCCGCTCTCAAAAACAAATGATTGGCTTAGTTTTTCAAGAAAATAAGGCTTATCTTCATTTTCATAATATACTTGAAGTTCTTTCAATATATAAATACCATTTTCATTTGCTTTAAAATGAGGAATAGAAACGACTGCTCTGCCTGTTTCTTCTTGAGTCATCGAGATTGCATCCGCTAAAATAAAATCGCCTGTTATTTCATCGTAATGACAAATAAAAAAATCTCCCATAATATTTTTACTTAACGCTATTAGATGATCAGAGTATTCAATTTGTACAATATCACTGCATTCAACTAACGCAGATAATGATAAAGTTTCAATAAGTGTACCAAAAATAAAATCTCTTTTGGTTATGCCATTGTTATCTAAAATCAAAATCTCTGTTTTATCAAGAGTCAATGCAAAATCAAACGGAGCATTTAAACCTATTATATCTCCCTCGAGATCAAAAATATGCCATCCAAAATTTGTTCCATTATTATAAAAAGCGCCTGAAAATTTCAAAGCCGTATCTATAAATACGAGACGATTTAATGACGGATTTGCGTAAATTATTTTATTTTGAAAAAAGGCGTAGTCCTGAACTTCATTATAATGTAAATGCAAACTCTCACGAAATTGATTATCTTCATAAGGAATTTTAGATACATGAGTATAGCTATTATATTCTATGTTCGGGTTTTCGTAATAAACATTAGGCTCTTCAGGCTCACTAGAGGTTGACATTACGGCAAAAATAGAAATAACTATAATTATTTTCTCGTAATGTCTTGTGTTACTTTTTTGTTTTGCTTTACTAATAAAAAAAGTATAATAAGAAAACGGCAAAATAACTAAAGCTATAAGATCAGTATCATCCGGCCATAGCTTAATAGGATAATTAAAATAAAAACACATCCTTTCAACAAATTCAGATGTATTTGCAGAAAGATTTAGCAAAGAGAAAATACATCCGGTGATAATATAAATTAATATTTTAAATAAATTATTTTCAACTTTAATCAAATAGACTAAAAACGCTGGAAAAAAAAACAATCCCGCGAAGTCGCTTAGTTTACCCGTTACATCAGAAGAAATTAATCCCGCTGTTTTTAGAAAATGATCATTTATTATCAAAATAAAAAGCGATATTAAAAAATGAGGATGAGTTAATATTTTTTGTTTCATAGGTTATCTTATAAAAAAAGAATACTGCGGAGAAGAACATACAAGTTCACCGTCTTCTGAGTAGCTCCAACTGGCCCAGTAATACCGACCAGCATCTAAACTTAATAATTCTGAAGTAATTTTACCATTTACTATTTTTTTAAAATCATTTAAATAAAAAGTTCTACCCTTATTATAATAGTTTAGTTCTTTTTTACCTATAAAAGCTTCTTTTGCGTTTATAATTTGACCCCTATCAACTAAAATTCTTTCTGAAGATATTACTATAGTTTGATATTGGCCGCACAGAGATAATTCAAAGACAAGTGTTTCGGTAGTTTTAATTGTGTCATGCGTGGGAGACTTTAAGCTTATTGAGTTGTGTGTATCAAATAAAGGGTTGTTAATTTTTTCTTCGGCAGTTGAAAGCACATCGTCTTTTAATTGCTCAGCCCCCGCTTCTTCTTCGATGGCAGCACAATGGTATAAGTAAAATAATGTGAAAACAATAAAGCTTATTTTAATATAATTTTTCATAATTTAATGAATATAAAACTTTGTTTGCCTTGAACTATGAGTCAATTCACCCGCTTCATCAAACCCTAACACCAGCCAATAGTAAGTACCTGATGTAAAAACAAAAGGTTCACTTGTTTTATTACCGTTAAAGTATATAGAAAAAGCTGTAGGCCCCAGATATCCCATAGAATTTTTATCACTCTCTGTATAAGAGGAATCGCTCCCTGCTAGAATAACTTCTTGGTTGGTAATCTCGCTACCGTTAGTTTCTAAAGGGATCTGTGATATTAATATAGTAAAGTATGGTACATTATCACGGGCCCAGTTAAACCTAACGCCTTCAGCTGTGTAAAACAATTCTTCTTCAGGAGCCGCCGTATTAATAGGCAAAGTTTCTTCCCAAAAAGGGATAATATTATATGAATTTTCATCTTCAAAAATATATTCATAATTTGAATATGCAATACATTGAAAAAAAAACATTGATAAAAAAATAAGTATTACTTTCAATTTATTTCCTCTGTTTTGGGTTCTTTGATTAAATTTTTAGGTTTCTTATTTAAATTTATTTTTGAATTAAAAAATAAATTTAATCCAACCTGAAAGTATAGTTGAGATGATTCAATTTTTACTTTATCAAAGGTTTTTACGCCAAGAGAATTAAAATTACCATTATACGAATAAAACGGCTCAGAAATTAAATAATTTATACGCGCATGAAGACTAAAACGCGAACCCGGCAATAGATCAAAATCAAGATGAACTCCAATTTGAGCCATATCTGTTTCTATCATATAAGGCGATTTACTGTTTTCTGATCCTTCTAAATCATCCGTTATTGACCTATATCCTAAAGATATGCCAGGTATTACAGCCAATATTTTAGGGTGTATTAGAATATGATAACCAAATTTAAATGAAAAAAGATTATCAATATAATCCCTTTTTTCAATATATTCATTATTAAAAACGTGTATAGAATTTTCGCGAGAAAAATTAAGTGTTGATAAAAACAATCCAAAAATATAACGGTTATAAAAATAATCAAAACCCACTTCTATTCCGGCACCGTCATTTAACGGAAGATGCGCTTTACTTAATTTAGTTGACATGCCGTAAAAATTCATATCAAAATGAACTCTAAACTTATAAAGTTGATAAGGCTTAAAATGTAAACTTATAAACTCTTCTTTAGTATTACCTTCATTAAGTATTATTTGTTTTTCTTCGGGAACATAATAATCACTTTCAACGCGAATTTCATGCTCACCCGATGTCAAAGGATATTTAACAATGGGAGCCTCACCTATATAGTTGCCGTCTACATATACTTTTGATTCAGCCGGGGATGTATTTATGGTAAGATGAGAAGACCTTTCACCTAAAATATCGGCGGCAGCCATACCCGATACAGCTTCTAGTTTTTTAAGAAGCTCAATACCTTCGCCTGATAGCTGCCCCACGAAACCTACCTTTCCCGTTTCAAGGTGTATAACCCGGAATATTAAACTGGTATTGTCTGAATTTATTTTATACTGCCCCGATATTAAAAAATCGGCCCTGAGAAGTCTTCCTATTTCTATTTCTTTAGATTCATCAAAAATACCGTACTGGCTCAATTCAATTTCTTTTAATATATCACCTAAATTACGGCGTTCCTGAAGTTGTATTTTTTGTTCACGCCTTAATCTTGATTCAATAATGGCCGCGAACTGTTCAGATAAAAATTCAGATTCTTCTTTATCGCCTGAGGCATTTTGAAGCTTTAAGACCGCGACTTGTATATTTTTTGAATGAATATAGCTGCCCGCAAACAAATACACAAAAAATACTAGAACGAGTACAAAAAAATTTAGCCTAACAATTTTCATAAATAAAAACAATATACAACAAGGCAGTTTTATGAAATTAAAATTAGTACGTCAAACTCTTTTTATGTTTGATAATTTAACTACAATTAGGGAGAGTTAATAGGATGGTACCCCCCTGAAGCGATTGGAATATTTTCAAAATAATGGTCTATACGAAAAGGCAAAAAATTTAATATATTTCTTGATATTGTTGGTTCTCTATCTTGAATAAT
>JAOUOS010000008.1 GCA_029880285.1 Spirochaetia bacterium | reverse complement strand
ACAGATTTTTCTAAAAAGCTAATGCCAAATTGCGCCTTTTTTTCTTGCTGCAACAAAGTTTCTCCTGTTTGAAGCAGGGTTGCCTTTGGCATAATAACCTGAGGCGTACTACAGGCAGAAAAAGAAAATAACAAAGAAATGATGAGAGTATAAATTAATATTTTATACTTATTTAATTGTTCTTTTCCTTTTATAACTTTTTGCATGTTTGCCGGTATGGTTAATGCAAATAATTTTACCGAAACCTTATAAAATAGTTTTTGATATATTGTTTTCATTTCTTAGCTCCTGTGCCCACGTAATTTCTTCGATCACTTTTTTAAGTGTTTTAACAAACATTTTTACCATACTTTTTTTGTTTTGTCTATCAGAAATGTGTCCCCAATATGTTTTTTTTCAGGAGCGTCGTAATAAAATTGTTTTTTTCTGCTCCTTTTGGTATTTATATTCAAGCAAATTTGTTTTTAAAAAATATATTACTATTATATATATCATATACCGTATAGTACTATGTACGGTATATGATATATTTTGAAATTATAGTTTATTCCATCGGTACATCAGCAATATGACTATAAGAATTGGAATTATTATTATAATCTTGTAAATCAATTGAAAGAAATCCATCACCAATAATGGTGGTGAAATCTTGTGTTATTGTTATTGAACAACGAAATGTATTACCCGATATATAATTTACACTACTACAAGGACCAAGAAAATTCGATATTGAATTATACAATACTAAAGTAACAGTCTTTACACCTGAGCCGGCATCAGTAACGTCAACGTTTATGGTAATAGTATCACCATAAGTATATTTGCCGTTTGGTCCCGTTGGTGTACCACTTACATTTATGTTGCTAAATTCAGGCGGTGTTGTATCTCCTGCTGATATGCAATCGCCAGGGCAATTTGCTGAAGTTTCATAGCCAGCGCAAACGCTATCACCGCAAACCGGGCTACCAAATTCTTCTATAGGAACATAGATGATAGGTACTGATGAGATAGTGTTAGAAGAGCTTTTTGTATAGTTAGATGTTGATAGAATTGAATCTAGAATATACTCTTCCAAATTCGAATTATTATCTACTGTATAAACTATAGCATATGCGTCGCCGGTTAACGTATTGCCAACATGATTAATTATTGTAACCACGCACTCAAATATATTGTTTGATAAATAGTTAGCGGTACAATTACCAAGCAATTCTCCATTTGAGTTGTTCAAACTCAAAGCAAGATAAGCAATGCCTGAAGCGCCATCGTTAACTCCAGCGCTTATGGTAATAGTATCGCCATAAGTGTATTTACCGGTTGGTCCCATTGGCGTACCGTTTAAACTTACGCTAATAAGTTCAGGCGGCGTTGTATCTCCTGCCGATATACAATCTGAGGGGCAATTTGCTGAAGTTTCATAGCCGGTGCAAATGCTATCACCGCAATACTCGCCCGTCAAAGATAGTGTCGCTGAGCAATCTGAGTTGCAAGTATCACAAGTTGGTGTACCATAAGGGCATTCGGTTTCGGTTGTAGTGTTTCCGTCATCGCAGGCTTCATTGGCCTGTACAATATTGTCACCGCAATAGCTTACCGTGCCTGCGACAGAATTACAGGTTGAATCACATACGGTACACGATGTCTCTCCGTAAGCACAGGTTTCGGTTGTAGTGTTTCCGTCATCGCAGGCTTCATTGGCCTGTACAATATTGTCACCGCAATAGCTTACCGTGCCTGCGACAGAATTACAGGTTGAATCACATACGGTACACGATGTCTCTCCGTAAGCACAGGTTTCGGTTGTAGTGTTTCCGTCATCGCAGGCTTCAGTGCCTTCAATTCTACTATCCCCGCATACAATAGGACAATCTGGGCTACATGAACCATTATTTTCACCTTCATTACAAATACCATCACCGCAATAGCCGATTACCACACCGGCGACAGAATTACAGGTTGAATCACATACGGTACACGATGCCTCTCCGTAAGCACAGGTTTCGGTTGTAGTGTTTCCGTCATCGCAGGCTTCAGTGCCTTCAATTCTACTATCCCCGCATACAATAGGACAATCTGAGCCACATGAACCATTATTTTCACCTTCACCTTCATTACAAATACCATCACCACAATACACACCCGTCAAAGATAGTGTCGCTGAGCAATCTGAGTTGCAAGTATCACAAGTTGGTGTACCATAAGGGCATTCGGTTTCGGTTGTAGTATTGCCGTCATCGCAGGTTTCAGTGCCGTTTAAAGTATTGTCACCGCAATAGCTTACCGTGCCTGCTACAGAATTACAGGTTGAATCACATACGGTACACGATGTCTCTCCGTAAGCACAGGTTTCGGTTGTAGTATTGCCGTCATCGCAGGTTTCAGTGCCGTTTAAAGTATTGTCACCGCAATAACCGCTGTTTGGGTCGGAATCGAGATTTATAAAACAGTCGGGTTTGCAATTTGGCGTACCATCGCACTCTTCATAATCTTCGACAATGCCGTCGCCGCATACGGCTTTATTATTGTTACATTGATAACTCATTGTACTAATACAGAGCATCAATAAAATCATTAAATACTTTTTCATTTTTTATCTCCTTTTATTAATATTTATAAATATATTAATAAAAATTTTTACCATATTTTTTTTACTTTGTCTATCGGGGACATGTCCCCGATATGTTTTTTTTCAGGAGCGTCGTAATAAAATTATTTTTTTTTGATCTTTTTGGTTTTTATATTCAAGCGGATTTATACCGGTATGTTTGCGAAAGGCTATATTAAAAGATGATATAGAATTAAAACCTGTCATATAAGCGATATCTATAATTTTATAATCAGATGATATAATTAGTTCTTTCGCGTCTTCAATTCGATAGTAATTTACAAAATCACGAAAAGATTTTTTTTGAATTCCGTTAATATATTCAGATAGCTGGCTTCTAGATACCGATAGCATTCTTGCTAAATCTGGCAATGTTATGTTTTCATTGCGAATTATTTTTTTATTTTTAATTAAGTTAAATAAATTTTTCTCAAAAAGGGTCATGTCAATATTTTCTAATCTTGATTTTTTATAGGTTTTAATTACATTTTTTTCAAAATTGAGATGTAATAACTTGTGTTTTACCATTAAAGGTACAAGCTGGGCCGTTAATATGGTAAAAAATAGCATTCCAATTTGGTATATTAATAAAGTTGAAGCAAATTCTGAACGGCCTGTTGAACGCAAATAAAAGTAAGTTAGCCATAAGCCGCCGGTTATTATAGCGAGAATTATCATAAAAATTGTTCTTTCTTGAAATATAGATTTTTTATTTTTACTATCATATATTTTTTGCCAGTTGATTCTTTTTATAAAATCTTTTAATGCCAGTATGCAAATTAATAAATTAAAAATTCCTAAAAGTTTTGCAGGAAAATCATTAAGCATGTGTTCCATCATTTTGTTTGATATCGCGTAATTAATTAGGCTGATTTTTTCATCTGAAGGCAATTGATGAAGAGGTATTAATAACAGCGTTAAAAAAACAGCGGGTAAGTAGAAAAGATAATCTTTCTTTTGCCATATTCTCTCTTCATCAACAATATAAAGAGCGGCAAAATAAATTGAAGTCAAACCCGTTGCTTCAATAGGGGCAATTAATCCGAATAAAAAGGGATAATTTAATATAGATTTTTCAAAAAAAAGACCGCCGTATAAATGTCCCGATGCCGCTATAACCAATATTAAAAAAATAAATAAATTTTGTTTTGATTTTCTTTTATAAAATAAATAAAATTGTATAAAACCGTTTATTAAAAAAAGTCCTGAAAAGTAATACGCGATATAACCAAGCATTGACGATATGAATTCGTGTTTTTATTCTATTTGTCAATAAAAAATTCATTGTTTAATACAGTTTGTCTTATGAAAGACATCTATCAAAAATAGAATCTACATTTTTTAGATATGACGCAGGATTAAATACTTCGTCCCATTTTTCTTTAGGTATATCTTTTAAATTAGAGTTATTCATAAGTTTATCTTTTAAGCCTTCACTATCGTTGTTTTCCCAAACTTCCATCGCGGCTTTTTGAACAATAGCATATGCTTCTTCACGTGTAATATCGCAGTTTTCGGTAATAACTAAAAGGGCTCGTGAAGAAAACATAAGTCCTTTTGTTAAATTTAATACTCTTTCGGCGTTGTTTTCATAAACATGCAGATTTTCAATCACAAAAGTCATTTTAATAAGCATGTATTCAAGCAAACTCATCGCGTCAGGAAAAATAATGCGTTCGGCTGATGAATGAGAAATATCTCTTTCGTGCCATAAAGAAATATCTTGCTGTGCCGTTACTGAATAACCTAATAGTACTCTCGCGAGACCGCACATTCTTTCGCATAAAATAGGGTTTCTTTTATGAGGCATAGCGCTAGAGCCTTTTTGACCTTTTTGAAACGGTTCTTCTATTTCGCGGCTTTCGGTTTTTTGCATAAGTCTTATTTCTTGAGCAAATCGGGCGATACCCTGCGCTGTCATTGATATTGCGTTTAATAAAACAGCGTGTCTGTCGCGGGGTACAACCTGAGTGCTTACGGGTTCAACTTTAAGATTTATCTTCTTCATGACATAGTCTTCAAGTTCTGGCGGCAGCTGCGAATACGTTCCCACGGCGCCTGAAATTTTTCCATATGCGGTTTCATCCAGAGCTTCTTTTAGTCTTTTATAATTTCTTTTTGCTTCTTCATAATAACCTAAAATCTTTAACCCTAATGTTGTGGGTTCGGCGTGAACTCCGTGAGTTCTTCCTGCCACAATTAAGTCTTTATATTTTTTTGCTGATTTTTTTAATGCTTCAAGATATATTTCGTAAGACTTTAAAATTAAAACCCCTGATTTTTGTATAATAACAGATAAAGCGGTATCAACAACATCTGAAGAAGTAAGCCCAAAATGAACAAAGCGTGAAGCCTTGCCTATGTTCTCGGCCATGTTTGTTAAAAAAGCAATAACATCATGATGAACTTCGTTTTCAATTTCAAGTATTCTATCTACCGAAAATTTAGCTTTATTTTTAATATCTTCAAAGTCAGATTTATTTATTTTACCTTCATCATGCCAATATTCGCAGGCGGCAATTTCTATATCTTTCCATACTTCAAATTTATATTGAAGTGACCATAAATGACGCATCTGGGGTGTTGAGTATCTATCTATCATAAGCCAAACTTTTGGCCGATAACAAAAAGCCAACCGATTTTCAGAATTTATTTAATTTGATGCAAAAAGTTTTTCTATTTCACTAAGAAAAACTGACCTTAAAATAGGTTTTTTAATTATTTTTGTTCCAATCGAATGATTTTTAAATTTAGAGTTTTTCAATAAAAGAATTACTTTAAGTTTTTCTTTATATTTTTTATTTATTAAGTCTAAGTGATTTAAAGATAATTGATTATGATTGATGATTAATCCATTTAATGAATTTTTTTTATTCATTTCTTTTTTAAGATACTTAAATGCGTCATCTATGTTTATTTTTATGGTGTGTTTTATTCCTAAGGCATCTAAATAAGAAGATAATATAAATCGTTCTGTCATATTTTCAGAAATAAGAAGAATTTTTGCGCTTTTGTAAGAAACTTGTTTTTTTTCAATTTCTTTGGCTTTTTTTAACGAAAGATAAACAAAAATTCTGTTACCCATAGAGTGCTGACTTTTTATTTCAAAGCGGCCGCCTATGATTTCAATAGATTTTTTTAACAAAATTAAATTAAAAATAATTTTTTCAAAATTTGGAATATTTTTTATGGAATCTTTTGAATAATAAGTATTTGTAATTGATTTGAAAATATCTAATAAAACCCCCTGTTCGGTGTTTGAAATTTCTAACCGAATATTAAACGTATCTGTATTATCAGATTTAACTTGAAATTCATTTAGTTCTATTTTAAAGAATACTTCACCCTCATTTGTTAAATTTGTGATAATCTCTAAAAGAGAATTAATTATTTTTTGCAATGTTATCTTATCTGCTAAAATTTTTTCAGGAATACTAGGAGATATATAAGTAAGAAAACCTATTTTATTGTTTTTAATACCTTTATTATAAGCAGTAATGATTTGTTCAACAAAGTTGTTAAAATCAAAAGTTGTTAAGTTTTTGTTATAGTTTTGCTGTTCAATTTTTCCTATATATAAAATATCTTCAATATATTTTTTAAAATCTGCTATTGACTGTTCAATGGGCTCTGGCAGTTTTTTATTTTTTTTAAATTCATGAATAAAATGATCAATTGGCATTAATTTATTTTGAAATTGCGCACTCATGCTTTCAAGAAAACTGCCACGAAAATAGTTGTCTTTTTCTACTTTTTCATAATTATCAATTAGCTTTTCTTCAATTAGTATTCTGTCTTTTAGCTGACTTTTTGTGTCATTAATAAAAAATTTAAGTTTATCTATTTCTTTATCAAGATAATTTTCAAAATTTTGCCTTGAATAAGAATAAGAAGCAGAGATAATACCAAGAAAACCCGTAATAATCAGCGGTATATATAATAAACTAAAAGATAAAGAAGAATTAAAATGTATAATAATTATTTCAAGTATTAGCAAAAATAATGACACAAAACTTATTGTCTGCCATGAGGCCCAAAAAATCATAAGCAAAAGCGGAGCGCATAAAATTGCCATGTGCCAGTAAAAATAATCTATAGAATTATTTTGAAAATTATTTATATTAAAAAATACCGGTAAAAAGAAAGTTAAATTATATGTAAATCCTGCTAACTTATAGTGTTTTGTTTTGCCTATTAAAAATGATATAAAAAATCCCGCTGACATTAATTGAAAAAATAGTGCTAAGTTTAAAGAAACAGTAATTGCTCCGGAAATAGAAAAAATGAAACTGATTAATGAAAGTATAATTAATGCACGGGCTCTTTGAAGTTCGAAAGCATTTACTATTTTATCTGAAGAATTTAAAAACAAATTTTTTAACAGACCTTGAAAATGCTCAAGACTATTCCAATTTTTTAAGAAAATATTTTTTTCAATTTTCATGTAAGATTTATAAACTTTTGCTATTTTTAAGACGTAAAAATTTAAATAATAACAACATATATATTATTATATATAACCAAGAATTTAAAATATATAAATACCGGTAAAATATTTTTTTCTATACGATATGTTTAAATAAAAATTAATAATCTTTATCTTAAAATCAAGGGATAACAGTGCCAGGGTTCAAGAAAACTAAACAAAAGATTTTTATATTCAATATTATAGTTTTCTTTTCAAATATTTACGCGAATCCCGTAGATGCTATTGTCGAGCTGCAAAATAGAATAATTAAAATTTCTGAAGAAACAACAAAAAGTGTTGTGCATATAAAAGTAGTCACGAAAAAAAAAGAGAGAAAATATGAATCTTTTGGTTCAGGCTTTATAATTGACAAAAATGGTTATCTGCTTACAAACCATCATGTGGTAGAAAACGCGACGCAGATAAGATTAAAGTTTTATAATGATCCTAATGAATATGAAGTTGAGGTGTTAGGTTCTGATGAAACTACCGATGTTGCTCTTTTAAAAATAAAAGAGTTTAAAGATATGTCTTCTAAAATACATCCTATAAAAATAGGGGTTTCTAATAATGTTAAGGTGGGACAATGGGTTCTTGCCGCCGGTAATCCTTTTGGTTTTGATCAAACAATAAGTTTTGGAATAGTTTCTGCTAAAGGCAGGAACCTGCCCGATGCTCCCGTGTTAAATGAATTTATTCAAACTGACGCCATGATAGCGCCGGGTTCTTCGGGGGGGCCATTGTTGAATTTAGAAGGCGAGGTTATTGGCATAAATTCAAGAGCAAATTCAATGGGTATAGGATTTACAATTCCCATTGAAGTCGCTTTAAACGTAAAAAGAAAAATTCTTGAAGAAGGGCAAATAAAGCGCTCATGGCTCGGCCTTTCTTTTAAGCATATAGAAATACCTCTTCGTAAAACATTAAAACTTTCATCAAAAGAAGGAGCTCTAGTTTCTTATGTTATTAAAAACTCAGATGCTCATAAAAAAATATATCCGCTTGATATAATTACGTCTATTGATGGTAAAGAAATAACAGCGGTTGAAGAAAAAGATATTCCAACAATAGATATGAAAATTTCAGATTTACCCATTGATAAAAATGTTCAAATTCACCTTCTTAGGTACAGTGGAAAATCTAAAACATATAAAGAATATGTATATTCCATTAAAGTTTTAGAAAAACCTCCTTCAGAGGGTGATTTATTTGAATCAGATTTAGGTTTTATTGCTCGTAATATCACAGAAAAAATTTATAATCATTATCTTTTGCAAAAAAGAGAAGGAATTTATATTGAGTATGTAGAGCAAGGGAGCGAGGCGGGCCAGTCAAAACTGTATATGGGTGATATTATATTAAGTATAAATAAAAAACCAATTAAATCTGTCTCTGATTTAAAAAAAATTTTTAGCGAAAAAAATGTAAGAAAATATATTTTTACCATATTAAGAGGCAGAGAGATTTTTCTTCTTTTGCTTGAAAATAAAAATGATAATAGTTAAACGGTAAATTGTAAATTAGCCCTGTAAAACATAACTATTAATTGCGTTTTGAAGATCTTCCATTTTAAATGGCTTGCCTATATGGTCTTTCATGCCGGCATTAATACATTTTATTTTGTCTTCATCAAAAACATTCGCGGTAACGGCGACTATAACTGGTTTAGGAACAACAGTTTCTAATATAATTTTTGTTGCGTCTATACCGTTCATAACCGGCATTTGAATATCCATAAAAATAATATCATAATTTTTTTTTGAAGCAGCCTCAACAGCTTTTTGGCCATTTTCAACAAGATCAACGTCATGCCCCATTTTTTGAAGCATTTTTGACATAAGAAGCTGGTTTACATCGTTATCATCAGCAACTAAAATTTTTAGTTTGTTCATATTATTAAAAAAAAGTTGTTACTTCTTCTTCCTTCGAGAGGTCCTCTTCTTTTATAGAATCTAAGGCAAATATTTTTACCCCTTGTTCTTTACCTCGTAAATTTTTTACGCGTATTTTTCTTACATTTAATAGCTTGCCTGCTTTTTTTCTAGTACTTTCGTCGATAATAATATCGACACCAGCTTTTTTAGTTAAATTTTGAAGACGGCTGGCCGTATTTACAATATCGCCGATTACTGTATATTCCATTCTTCTATATGATCCTATATTGCCCGCGAATACTCTGCCTGTAGTTATACCTATACCTATTTGAAGTTCATTATTTAAATATTTTGGTTTAACTTTGTTAAAAAAATTGATAGTTTTTCTAATGGCTAATGCGCATTGTACCGCGTTAAGAGCATCTCTATCGGTATTAAAGGGGCAGCCAAAAGTTGCTAAAACAGCATCGCCCATTAATTTATTAACAGATCCACTGTGGCTGAATATCAGATCCATAATATCTGAAAACAGTAAATTTAAAAGATCAGCTACTAAATCGGGCTCAAGATTTTCACTTATCGAAGTAAAATTTCTAATATCCAGAAATAAAATCGAGGCTTCTAAATTTTCACCTTTTAGGTTCGCGCTATTTTCTTCATCTTCGCTTAATATTTTACTTACAACATCTTCAGAAAAAAATCGAGCTAGCAGTTTTCTTTCGCGTGATAATTGTTTGTTAATGGCTTCAATTTCATCTCTGTTTCTTTTACGATCAAGCCACGCCCCCATCTTAACAGCTAATTCTCCTGATCTTATGGGTTTATAGATAAATTCATCTGTTTCTTTCGCGAAGCCCAAAAGTGTGGTGTCTTCAGTTGTATCGGATGACATCATTACAACAATACTATTTTTTAATTTCGTATCTTTTTTGTATTCATCAATAACTTCAATGCCGCTTTTTCCCGGTAAATGAACATCTAATAAAATTACGTCAGGAAGCAGTTCTTTAGCAATAATAATTGAATCTTCACCGCTTTCAGCGGATTTCACCAGATATCCTAAGTTTGAAAAGAGTTCTTCAAGCAGTCTTCTTTGAACCGGGTCATCTTCGACAATCAAGACCTTGGCTTGTTTTTTTTTGTTTTCTGACATATATTTGTTAAATATAAAAAAAATTAAACTTTATGTCAATCTAAAAATGATTGACAGGATATCTTTTAAAAAAAGTTTTTCTTTTTAAATTTAAAACTGAAAATGATAAGGAAGCCCAGTAATGAATAAAATCGTAAAAAATTCTCTCTTAATATTTTTCATCTCTTTTGCTTTTGTATGCGAAGAAAAAAAACCTATGGTATTTGATCCAAATCAAACTCAAACCCAAGCTCCGTTAATAATGGGTAAAGTTATAGAAACCATGAATTCCGGGGGTTATTCATATGTTCAAGTAGAAGTAAGTGAGAATGAAAAGCACTGGGCGGCCACTTCTGAAATGGATGTTTCGGTGGGCGATACTGTATTTTTTAAGGCAGTATCACCTATGGAAAATTTTTTCAGCAAAACCTTAAATAAAACCTTCCCCCGTATTTTTTTTGTGGCAGCAATAGAAGTAAAAGGCAAAGAAGGTCTTGAAAGTGCCGGAGTTGCAAAGGGAAGCGAAAGATCAAAGGCTGCAGAAAAAGATTTAACGGTAAAGCCGGGCTCAATTCCTAAGGCAAAGGGAGGCTATACTGTAGCAGAATTGTATTCATTAAAAAATAGTTTAAATGGCAGAGATGTTTTAATTAGGGGCAAGGTGGTAAAATATTCTGAAGGTATAATGGGTAAAAACTGGCTGCATTTACAAGATGGTACCGGCAAAAATGACGCAAATGATATTACAATAACAACTAAGGGTAAAATATCATTGGGAGATATAGTACTAATAAGCGGTAAAATTTCTTATGATAAAGATATTGGCAGCGGTTATTTTTACAAAGCTATTATTGAAGATGCAGAAATAAAGAAGTAAGTCCACTCATCTTCAGCTTCGCTTGACAAGCCGTCTAAAAAGCATAAAATGGATTTAAATACAGCTATGCCCACATAGCTCAGCTGGTAGAGCATTTCCATGGTAAGGAAAAGGTCACCGGTTCAAACCCGGTTGTGGGCTCAGGAGATATAATGCGTGATATAATTTTATTAGAATGCTCTGGATGTGGTAACAGATACTACAGCACAACTAAAAATAAAAAAACACAGACAGAAAAAATGTCGTTAAAAAAATATTGCAAAGTATGCCGAAAGCATTTAGAGCATAAAGAGAAGAAAGCATAATAATAGAGAAAAAAGGGTGGTAGTTCAATGGTAGAACAGCGGTCTCCAAAACCGTTAATGAGGGTTCAATTCCTTCTCACCCTGCAGAGATATTATAAATAAATATAATATAAAGAGATGATATTATGAAAAGTATGTTTAGATTTTTAAAAGAAGCCAGAGGAGAGCTTAAAAAAGTAAGCTGGCCTCAATGGGAAGAGGTAAGCCGATCTACGACAGTAGTTTTTGCAACTGTCGTATTTTGCACGTTGTTAATTTATTTTGCTGATGAAGCTATCGGGTATTTAATAACAAAGGTATTAGGTTAATGGAATTTAAATGGTATGTGATTCATACTTTGTCTGCCCATGAAAGCAAAGTTAAAAAACTCATAGAAAGAGAAAAAGAAAAGTGGGAAGAAAAAGATCGTGTAGGGCAAATTAAAATTCCTACATTAGAAATGGCTGAGTTAAGAGGCGGCAAGAAAAGAATTGTTAAAAAAAAGTTTATGCCGGGCTATTTATTCTTAGAATTGGATATTACAGATGAGTTATATAGAAAAATAAGAGCAATTCCTGGTGTTATGGGGTTTGTTGGTTCAGGCAGCTCTCCTCAGGTTCTAACTGAAGAAGAGATGCAGAGTCTTTTTGCCGAAATGGGCGAAGTTACTACAGAAGAAAAAGTTGCCCCAAGGATATTATTTTCTGAAGGTGAAATAGTGAAAATTATAGACGGACCTTTTGCTAATTTTCAGGGAGTTATAGACGAGGTCAGCCCTGAAAAAGGAAAGCTGAGGGTAAAAGTTGAAATTTTTGGCCGATCAACGCCTGTTGAACTTGATTATCTTCAAGTAGGAAAACTTTAAATTCTAATTATTAAAAAAGGGGTTGTCGTCCCGTCTGTAAAAAAAAAAATGGTTTTTCATTATAAATTTTTGAAGGTATTTATTGTAAAAATTTTTAATATGCTTAAAGGCATAAAATTTTGAAAAATATAATAAAATAGTAATAAAATGGCAACAAAGAAAATAATTGCGCAAGTAAAAATTCAGATCCAAGCAGGCAAAGCGAATCCTGCGCCGCCGGTTGGTACAGCATTAGGTCCGCATGGTATTAATATCATGGAATTTTGTAAGGCATTTAATGCAAAAACTCAATCAATGGAAGGCAATATAGTTCCTGCGGTAATTACAATATTTCAAGACAAATCATTTACTTTTATAACAAAAGTACCTCCGGTAAGTGATTTAATTAAAAAAGCCCTTAATCTTCAGAAAGGTTCAGCATTGCCTCATAAAGATAAAGTTGCGAAACTTTCGCAAGAGCAGCTTGCGGCGATAGCGACACAAAAAATGCCAGATTTAAATGCGAACGATATAGAGGCGGCAAAGAATATTGTTGCAGGAACAGCAAGATCAATGGGGGTTGAAATCGCTTAATTAATATAAACGGTAAAGTATATGGCAAAAAAGGGAAAAAAATATATAGAATCTGTAAAAAAGGTTGAGAAAAATAAAGAGTATAATCTTATAGATGGTATTGGTGTTATAAAAGATACAAATTATACAAAATTTGACGCGTCTTTAGAGGGACATTTTAATATAAAGTATAAAAGTATACAGAATGTAAGAGGCGTAATAAATTTACCTCATGGTACCGGTAAAAAAGTGAGAATATTAGTGTTCGCTAAGGGCGAAAAAGCAGAAGAGGCAAAGAAAGCCGGCGCTGATTACGTAGGAGATAATGATTATATTAAAAAAATTCAGGAAGGTTGGATGGATTTTGATGTAGTGGTAAGTACTCCAGATGTAATGAAAGATGTAGGTAAGCTTGGCGCCATTCTTGGCAAAAAAGGTCTTATGCCAAAACCCAAGGCTGGTACTGTAACTAATGATGTAACGGCCATTGTAAAACAGTTAAGAGCGGGTAGAATAGAGTACAAAGCAGACAAGACGGGAGTAATTCATGTTGGTTTAGGAAAGCTCTCGTTTGATGATAACAAACTTCATGAAAATGTAATGACAGCTTTTAATGGTATTGTAAAAGATAAACCAACAGACGCAAAGGGCGAGTATGTGGTAGGAATGTATATAGCGGGTACTATGTCGCCTTCGGTAAAAATAGATATTAAAGAATTAAGAAAGTAATATAACAGGAAATATAGTATGCCGTCAGCAAAAAAAATAGAGTTAGAGAAAAATTATTCTTCGCATCTTGAAGAAAGCCCTGATTTTATTTTGACCCGTTTTCAAGGTACAAATGTGGCCCAGTTGACAGAAATAAGAAAAAAATTAAAAGAAAAAGATATTCAATATAAAGTAATAAAAAATAATATATTTAAACTTGCCGCAAAAAAGAATGCTGAGATTGAAAACTTACCTATTTTTGCAGAATTGACGGGTCCTATTGGGGTTGCTTTTCCTAAAAAAGATACTCCTTCGGCGGCAAAAATTTTAAAAAAATGCAGTGAAGATTATGAAAATTTTCAAATACTTTCAGCTGTAATGGAATTTCAGTATTATGATAAATCAGGTGTAGAAGGTATCGCGAGTTTACCATCAAAAGAAGAGTCTTTGGCGACCTTGGCCGCTGCGCTTAACTCACCTGCGACGCAAATTGCTGGTATGATGAATCAAATAATGAGTTCACTGGCGAGAGCTATAAAAGCTATTGGCGAAAAAAACGGTTAAATAAAAGTTGTATAAATAAAATTTGGTATAAAAAAGGAGAGTAAATATGCTCGATGAATTGGTAGATAAAATTGGGGGTCTTACTTTGGTGCAGGCTGCTGAATTAGTAAAAAAGATGGAAGATAAATTCGGCATTTCGGCTGCTGCTCCCGTTGCGATTGCTGCTGCTCCGGCTGCAGGTGCCGCTGCAGGTGCCGCTGCAGAAGAGAAGTCTGAGTTCACAGTGGTTTTAGAATCATTCAGTGGAGATAAGAAGGTAGACGCGATAAAAAAAGTCCGTGAAATTACTAACTTACCGTTGATGGACGCTAAAAAACTGGTAGAAGGCGGTAATGGAGTTTTAAAAGAAGGCGTGCCAAAGAAAGATGCTGAAAAAATTAAATCTGATCTTGAAGCGATAGGCGCTAAAGTTGCGTTAAAATAATCAACGGAATAAAAACCGGTTGGTATTACAAAAAAAAACTATTTTTAAGCGTGAAGTAGGCGGCAGCTGTTAAATAATTTAAACAGCTGATGATAATGAAGTTTAAAGCCAGATATACAAATACTTTGTATACAAAATAATATCCGGAGATATATATTATGGGAAAAAAAGAACAAATAGTTTATGCCTATGGAAAAGAAAAACCTAGTGAAATAATTAACTTTGGCAAAATTGGCAAAGTACTAGATTTGCCTTCATTAATTTTAATTCAAGTGGAATCATATAAGTCTTTTTTACAGGCAGATATTGCTAATGCGTCAAAAAGAAAAAACCATGGTCTTCAATCGGTATTTGAAGATTCTTTTCCTATTGAAAGTTCAAATGGTGATGTTGTTTTAGAATTTGTTGAATATTCCCTCGGTGAACCTAAGAAAAATGTTTGGGACTGTAAAATAAACGGAATTTCATACGCTGCTCCTCTGAAAGCGGTTATACGATTAATAATTATGGAAACCGGCGAAGTAAGAGAACAAGAAGTTTATATGGGTGATTTGCCGTTAATGACTGAGACGGGAACATTTGTTATAAATGGCGCTGAAAGAGTAGTTGTAAATCAGCTACACAGATCACCAGGTATTTTTATTTTTTATGATATCATAAAAAATATTTATTCCGCGAGAATTATACCTGATAACAAAGGGTCATGGCTTGAGTTTGAGACAGACGCTAAGGGTCTTTTGGTATGTAGAATTGACAGAAGAAAGAAATTTCCTTTTACATTACTTTTAAAATCTTTAGGCTATGGCACAAATGAAGAAACCTTAAAAGTTTTTTATAAAAGTGAAACAATTACATTGAAGGGTATTCAAACAAAAACATTGCATAAATACGTTGGTCGAAGAGTTATTTCAGATATTATTAATCCTGAAACCGGCGAAATAATAATGGAAGCCGGCGCCGCTTTAAATGAAGATAACCTTGATATATTAAAAGAAGCAAAAGTAGAAAAAATAAATTTAATTTTAAATGAAGGCCATATTGATGAAATGATTGTGATACGTTCTCTTGAAAAAGATGGCGTAAACAGTACAGAAGACGCTTTAATTGAATTTTTAAAAATTCAACGTCCGCTTGAATATTCTTCAGATCAGGGTAATCTTGAAAAGCGTCAAAGAAATATAGATAGAGCCAAGGCAGAACTAGATAGATTATTTTTTAATAAAAAAACTTATGATATGGGTGTTGTGGGAAGGTATAAAATAAACGCGAAATTTCATCATATAAATTCTAAAGAGTTTAGCGATACAGTAAAAGTACAAACACTAAGGGCAGAAGACATTGTTGAAACATTAAAATACATGGTAAATGTTATTAATGAAGTTGATGGATATATTGTTGATGATATTGATCATCTGGGAAATCGCCGTATTAGAACCGTAGGAGAACTTTTAACATTGCAGTTAAAGACCGGTTTTGCCCGAATGGAAAGAGTGGTAAAAGAGCGCATGAGTATGAACGATTTAGATGTTATGACTCCACAGCTTTTAATTTCTATTAAGCCCATAACAGCCGTAATAAATGAATTTTTTGGAACAAGCCAGCTTTCACAGTTTATGGATCAAACTAATCCATTATCTGAGCTAACGCACAAACGTCGTCTTAACGCTTTGGGTCCGGGGGGTCTTACGAGAGAAAGAGCCGGTTTTGAGGTGAGAGACGTTCATTACACACATTATGGACGTTTATGTCCTATTGAAACACCAGAGGGTCCGAATATTGGTTTAATTACTTCATTGGCAGCGTATGGAAGATTAAATCCGTATGGCTTTGTTGAAACACCCTATCGTGAAGTTCAAAAAGGTAAAGATACTGGCAAGGTTTCATATCTTTCGGCAAATGAAGAGGATCATTATGTAATAGCTCAGGCGAATGCCCGATTAAGTAATAAAGGTGAATTTATAGATAAACTAGTAAGCTGTAGATACAGAGGCGATTTTCCATTAAAAAATCCTGAAGAAATTCAATTAATGGATGTTGCGCCTCTTCAGGTTGTATCACTTTCAACTGGATTAATACCATTTCTTGAACATGACGACGCGAATAGAGCGTTAATGGGTTCTAATATGCAAAGACAAGCGGTACCGCTTGTGAACCCTCAGGCTCCCATTGTAGGTACTGGTTTAGAATATGAAATAGCGTATGATGCCGGTATATCCTTAATTGCTGAAAGAAGCGGGGTTGTTACAAAGGTTGATGCTGAAAAAATAGTAATAAAAACCGATAAAGGTTCTATTGATGAATATGATTTAATTAAATTTCGAAGAACCAACCAAAGTACCTGTATTAATCAGATAACTCAGGTTCACGCATACTGTGCGCCTGAAGACGGCAAAGTTAAAAAAATATCTCCGGTAGAACTTGTATTTGAAGGAGAAAGCGGCAAAAATTATAATTATCCCATGAAAACCTGGCAGGGAAAGTTAAAAGCAATGGTTGATGAAAACAAAAAAGTGGTTAGGGGAGAATTACTGGCTGGTGAAATTGTCATTGGCAAAGACAAAGACTCTTCAGGTAAAAGAAAAGCCACAATACTTGCCGATGGGCAGGCAATAAATGAGGGACGTTTGGCGCTCGGCCGAAATATTACAGTGGCCTTTATGCCGTGGGAAGGATATAATTTTGAAGACGCCATTGTTGTTTCAGAAAAGGTAGTTAAAGAAGATTGTTATACATCTATACAAATTGAAGTATTTGAAATACAGGCCAGAGAAACAAAACTTGGAAAAGAGGTAATAACCCGTGATATACCTAATATTGGTGAACGGGCTTTTAGAGATTTAGATGAAGAAGGTATTATTCGAATTGGTGCCGAAGTAAGAGCCGGAGATATTCTAGTAGGTATGGTTACACCTAAAGGTGAAACAGATTTAACTCCTGAGTATAGATTATTGCATAGTATTTTTGGAGAAAAAGCAAAAGAAGTAAGAGACAGTTCACTGAGAGTTCCCAATGGACATGGGGGAATCGTTGTTGACATAAAAAGATTTAAT
Organism: Spirochaetia bacterium; assembly: GCA_029880285.1. Classification (GTDB taxonomy): domain Bacteria; phylum Spirochaetota; class Leptospiria; order Turneriellales; family JAOUOS01; genus JAOUOS01. Next base: position 91,362 of record JAOUOS010000008.1, on the reverse strand, counting down.
AGAGACGATGCAGATGAATTACCTCCGGGTATAAGCGAGTCGGTAAAAGTTTTTGTTGCTCAAAAAAGAAAACTTCAGGTTGGCGATAAAATGGCGGGCAGACATGGTAATAAAGGTGTTATTTCTGTAATATTACCTGAAGAAGACATGCCTTTTCTTCCTGATGGAACACCCATTGATATTGTGTTAAATCCTCTTGGGGTTCCATCCCGTATGAATTTGGGTCAGGTTTTTGAAACTCAGCTTGGCTGGGCGGGAAAATTACTAAATATATTATTTGAAACCCCTGTATTTGATGGCGCGAAATGGGAAGATATTGAAAATTATATGGAAAAGGCTAATTTACCTATTGATTCTAAAATAAACTTAAGAGACGGCAGAACAGGTGAATTTTTTAAGCAACCCGTTTTTGTTGGTGTAATCTATATGTTAAAACTTCATCATATGGTTGAAGATAAAATGCACGCGAGATCAACTGGTCCGTACTCTTTAGTAACTCAACAGCCTTTGGGAGGAAAAGCTCAATTTGGCGGGCAAAGGCTGGGAGAAATGGAGGTTTGGGCGCTTGAAGCATATGGAGCAGCTCATACTTTGCAGGAACTTTTAACAGTAAAATCAGATGATATGCTAGGGCGGGCTAGAGTGTATGAGTCGATTGTAAAAGGGATTCATGCCATAAGGCCTGGTATACCAGAGTCGTTTAATGTATTAATTAAAGAAATAAGGTCATTGGGGCTAGATATTTCAGTTTTAGATTCAGAAGAAAATATGATGGAAGTATCTGAATTTGAAAGTGAATATGGAAAGGCCAGAAAAAAAATTAAAATAGATACGCTGGAAAACGCGTAATTTATAAAGGAGCGGTCTATGCGGGAATTTCATGATTTTAATAAGATTCGTATTCAATTAGCTTCACCAGAAAAAGTAAGAGAGTGGTCGTACGGAGAAGTAAAAAAACCTGAAACCATAAATTATCGAACATTAAAACCCGAGAGAGACGGTCTTTTTTGTGAAAAAATCTTTGGAACAACAAAAGAGTGGGAATGTTATTGCGGTAAATTTAAATCTATTCGATACAAGGGTGTTGTATGTGATAAATGCGGTGTAGAAGTTACTCATTATAAAGTACGTAGAGAAAGAATGGGGCATATAGAGCTTTCTTATCCCGTTGCCCATATATGGTATTATAGAACTGTTCCTAGCAGAATAGCGTTAGTTTTAGATATGACCGCGAATGATGTTAAAAGCATATTATATTTTGAAAGATATGTTGTTATTGAACCCGGAGATTCAGGTCTTGATGTAAAACAATTAATAACCGTTGATGAATACCATCGTCTTGCTGAGCAGTATGGTGACAAAGTATATGCTTCCATAGGTGCCGAAGGCGTTAAAGAACTGCTTGCCATGGTAAATTTAGAAGAAGAGATTAGACTTCTTCGGGCAAAATTAGAAGAAAAAAAAAGAGTATCAGATAAAAGAAATTTAAAGCGTCTTGAAATTTTAGAGGCATTTAGAGACAGTGTTAATAAGCCTGAATGGATGATTTTAGATACAGTTCCCGTACTGCCTCCTGAACTTAGGCCAATGGTTCAATTAGAAGGCGGCAGGTTCGCGACTTCTGATTTAAATGATTTATACCGAAGGGTAATTAATAGAAATAATCGTTTAAAAAGATTGTTAGCCTTAAAAGCTCCTGATATTATTGTTAGTAATGAAAAAAGAATGCTACAAGAAGCCGTAGATGCCTTGTTTGATAATTCAAGAAGAAAAAAATCAATTAAAGGCAAAGGTAACCGACCATTAAAGTCTCTGTCTGATATGTTAAAAGGAAAGCAGGGAAGGTTTCGTCAAAACTTATTAGGAAAAAGGGTAGATTATTCAGGTAGAACAGTTATTGTAGTTGGTCCTGATCTTAAGATATACCAATGCGGGTTGCCGAAAAAAATGGCTTTAGAGTTATTTAAACCATTTATAATGAAGTGGCTGGTAGAAAAAGAATATACTCAAAATATAAAATCGGCCAAACGAATGATAGAAAATGAAGAACGTGAAGTTTTTCAGGGATTAGAAGAAGTTATACATGAGCATCCCATTTTATTAAACAGGGCCCCTACTCTTCATCGTCTTGGTATTCAGGCATTTTTGCCAGTATTAATTGAAGGTAAGGCTTTACAGCTACACCCTCTGGTTTGTCATGCTTTTAATGCAGATTTTGACGGCGATCAGATGGCAATTCATATGCCTCTTTCTCCCCGCGCTCAGCTTGAAGCATGGATGCTGATTTTATCGGCTCATAATTTATTAAATCCGGCTAATGGGCATCCTATTGTTGGTCCCACGCAGGATATGATTTTAGGACTATATTACCTAACAACAGAAATGGAAAATGCTAAAGGGCAAGGCTTTGTTTATGATAATATGGAAGAACTTTTGTATGCTTTAGATAGAGGTGAAATTGAACATCGAACAAAAGTGCAATATTTTCATAAAGATAGATTAATTGAAACTACACCGGGAAGATTGATATTTAATGAGCTGTTGCCGCCCGATTTTTCATATGTAAATAGACCTTTAACAAATAAATCTACAAATGAAATTATTCAGGAACTATACAGAACACAAGGTTCAGAAATAACAGTTAGGTTTTTAGATGATATTAAAAAACTGGGTTTTTCTGCCGCAACCAGATTTGCTCCTACTATTTCAATTGATGATGTAAAAATTCCTGAAGAAAAAGAAAAATTAATTGCTAAAGCTAATAAAGAAGTTGAAAGAATAGAAAATGAACATAGAAAAGGCGTTATTACTAATGATGAACGTTATAAAAAAGTTATAGAAGTATGGACAAATACCAACGAACAAATTACAGAAAGTTTATTTGAAATTTTAAGTAAAGATCAAAACGGTTTTAACCCTATTTATGCGATGGCCGTTTCAGGAGCGCGTGGTTCAAGATCTCAGATAAGACAGTTGGCAGGTATGCGCGGGTTGATGGCAAAGCCTTCGGGAGATATTATTGAACTTCCTATCCGTTCCAATTTCAAAGAAGGTTTAGGGGTATTAGAGTTTTTTATTTCTACCCATGGGGCGAGAAAAGGTTTAGCCGATACAGCTCTTAAAACAGCTGATGCGGGATATTTAACAAGACGTTTGGTTGACGTGGCTCAGGATGTAATAATAAGATACGACGATTGCGGCACTTCAAAGGGCTTTATAATGCGCCCAGATATGGAAGGTGACAAAGTTGTTGTTGGTCTTAAAAGCAAAATCTTTGGAAGACATTTAGCTGAGGATATATTAGATCCAAGTAATGATCAGGTAATTTATAAAAAGAATACATTGGTAACCGAAGAAATTGCTCAGCAGATTGAAAATATGGGATATGGTGAAGTAAAAACCAGAACATTGCTAACTTGTGAAGCTGAAACGGGAATTTGTAAATTATGTTATGGAATTAATTTGGCAACGCTTGATGAAATAGAGCTTGGTGAAGCCGTAGGCATTATTGCCGCGCAGTCAATAGGACAGCCAGGTACTCAGCTTACAATGCGTACATTTCATATTGGCGGTACCGCTACAACAAAATCAGTTGAAAGTAAGATAAAGTCTCCATATGACGCTTTTGTAAAAAAAGTACAGGGTAAAATTGTTATCAACCGAAATGGAAAAAAGGTTATGGCAAAAAGAGGAACTGTAATTTTAGCTCAAATACTTTCAAGCCATAAAAAAACAGAACTTAAAGATTATGCTTTAACCGATGGTACAAAAGTTATTAGAGGCGAAATTATCGCGAAAATAAAAGGTGATGATAAAAAACTTAAACCGCTATACGCGCCGGCAGCTGGAGTAATACATGAAGACGCTAGCACGGTGTATTTGTTAGGAGCTGACTATACCGCACAAATACAATCAGGATCAATCTTGTTTGTCGAAGAAGGAAAAATAATTAAAAATAATGAAGTTATTACGGAATACGATCCATTTAATCAAATAATATTAACATCTCACGGCGGTCGTGTTGAATATATAGATATTGAAGACGGCAAAAATATGAAAATTGAAGAAAGTGCCGACGGAAAGGGTAAATTAAAGAAATTAGTACCTCACAGAGGGAAGAAAATGACACCGCATATTAATGTTTATGAAAAAGGGCGACTTGTTGAAGAAATTATGCTGCCTATGGGTTCAGTAATAGTAGTAAATAATGGTGATGTTCTTAAAGAAGGCGATACTGTTGCTAAAATTGAGACTAAAGCCGAGAAAACAAGAGATATTACAGGCGGTCTTCCCAGAGTAGATGAATTATTTGAAGCGAGACACCCGAAAGATCCTTGTACAATGGCAGAAATAGATGGTTTAATATCTGACAGAGGCGAAATAGTTAGAGATAAAAGAAGAATTTACATTATACCAGACGGTATGTCAGAAGAAGAAGCAGAAGAAGCTAAGGTTACTCTTTCAATTCCTAGTCACAAACAGATGTTATTTCAAGACAAAGAAAGAGTTCAAAAGGGCGATTCAATTGATGATGGCGTTATGGACTGTCATGATATTTTAAGAATTCAGGGTGACGAAATGCTTCAAAGGTATTTAATACGAGAAATACAAGAAGTATATCGTCTTCAGGGTGTTCATATTCATGATAAACATATAGAAATAATAATAAGGCAAATGCTTAGAAAAGTTGAAATTGTAGACGCGGGAGATACTTCTTTTGTTCCAATGTCGAATGTTGATAAGGTAATATTTAACAAAGAAAATGAAAGGGTTATTAAAGAAGGCGGGGCCGCGGCCACAGCAAAAGCAGTATTGATGGGTCTTACAAAAGCTTCGTTAAACTCAGAGAGTTTCTTATCTGCGGCTTCTTTTCAAGAGACAACAAAAGTACTTACCGACGCGGCTATAAAAGGAAAAAAAGATCCGTTGCATGGCTTGAAAGAAAATATTATTATCGGTAATTTAATTCCTGCAGGTACAGGAATGCGAGAATATAATTCAATTAGGGCATATAAAAATATTTTAGGTGATTTATATTATACCCAAGAAGAAGAAGAAGAGTTATATAATCCGCAAATAGAAATAAAAGAAGAGGCTGTTGCGGCCTTAAAGAGCGATTTAACCTTAGACGATGATGAAGAATAAACTTAAATAATGTCCGGTATTTTATTGACGCTCTGTGCAAAAAAAAAAATCTGGATACATAAGAAAAGAAAAAAATTATGCCAACAATAAATCAACTTATTAGAAACGGTAGAGAAGTTAATATAAAAAAGACAAAATCTCCTGCGTTAACATCATGTCCGCAAAAAAGAGGTGTTTGTACAAGAGTAATGACATTTACGCCCAAAAAACCAAACTCTGCTCTTAGAAAAGTCGCAAGGGTACGTCTTACAAATGGTATAGAAATTACAGCATATATTCCCGGCGAGGGTCATAATTTGCAGGAACATTCGGTTGTTATTGTTCGCGGCGGCAGGGTAAAAGATTTACCCGGGGTAAGGTATCATATAATTAGAGGCGCGTTAGATACATTAGGTGTTGAAAAAAGAAGAAAAGGTAGATCAAAGTACGGCGCAAAAAGGCCAAAAGCTTAAAGGCAATACTATATTTTAGGAAGAAGTTGTGGCAAGAAGAAGAAACAAAAGTCATTTTAGAGTAATAAAACCCGATCATAAATTTAATGATATTGTTGTAAGCAAATTTATAAATTCAATGATGTGGGATGGAAAAAAATCAACATCAGAAAATATATTTTATTCTGCAATTGATATTATCAAAGAAAAAACAAATGAAGACGGATATGGAATTTTTATTAAAGCTCTTGATAATGTAAAACCGGGCATAGAAGTAAAAAGCCGACGTGTGGGAGGTGTTACTTATCAGGTTCCCGTTGAGGTATATGCGTCAAGAAAACAGTCATTAGCAATTAGATGGATTCTGGCTGAAGCAAGAAAAAGAACCGGTAAATCAATGAGTCAAAAACTCGCTGGTGAATTAATGGATGCTTATAATAATGCGGGCGGGGCGATTAAGAAAAAAGAAGAAGTCCGCCGTATGGCTGAAGCTAATAGAGCGTTTTCACATTACGCTTGGTAATTTAGCTTGGTAAAAAAATCAAATAAATAAGAGTAAATATTATGGCAAGAAAAGTTCCTTTAGAAAGATTGAGAAATATTGGTATTATGGCCCATATTGATGCTGGTAAAACAACAACTACAGAAAGAATATTATTTTATACAGGTAAAACATATAAAATTGGTGAGGTTCATGACGGAGCAGCTGAAATGGATTGGATGGAGCAGGAAAAAGAAAGAGGCATCACTATAACATCAGCGGCTACAACTTGTTTTTGGAAAGATATTCAAATAAATATTATTGATACTCCTGGTCACGTTGATTTTACCGTTGAAGTTGAAAGATCACTACGTGTTTTAGATGGAGCGGTAGCAGTTTATGATGGTGTCGCAGGTGTTGAGCCGCAGACGGAAACTGTATGGCGACAGGCAGATAAATATAAGGTACCAAGATTATGCTTTGTTAATAAAATGGATAGGATGGGTGCCAATTTTTATAATGCTGTTGGTATGATGATAGAAAGACTTGGCGCTAACGCGGTGCCAATTCATTTGCCTATAGGAGCAGAAGCAGAATATAAAGGTTTAATAGATTTAATTATTCAAAAAGCATATGTTTGGAAAGAGGAAGAACTAGGCGCCAAATTTGATATTATTGATATACCTGAAGAATATAAAGAAAAAGTAAAAGAATATCGTCAAAAGCTTTTAGATGTAGTTGCCGAAGCAAATGAAGATCTTTTAGAAAAATACCTAGAAAATGGTGATCTTACAGAAGAAGAACTCAAAAAAGGTATTAGAAATGCCACTATAAATATGAAAATGTTTCCTGTATTATGCGGTTCAGCTTTTAAAAATAAAGGTGTACAGACTTTACTTGATGCAGTTATAGATTTTTTGCCAAATCCTTTGGATGTTCCGCCGGTTAAAGGTTTTAAAGTAAACGCTGATGAAGGGTCAGAGCCAACAGAAATAAGAAAGTCTGATGATAGTGAGCCTTTTTCAGGGTTAGCATTTAAAATTGTTACAGATCCATTTATTGGCAAATTAACATATTTTAGAGTATATTCAGGCGTTTTAGAGAAAGGCTCATATATATTAAACAGCGTGACGGGAAAAAAAGAAAGATTAGGCCGGTTACTTCAGATGCACGCGAATAGTAGAACAGAAATTGAAGAAGTTAGAGCGGGAGATATAGCGGCAGCCGTAGGATTAAAAGAAACTGGTACGGGTGATACGTTATGTGATGAGAATAAAGCAATTATATTAGAGAAAATGACTTTTCCTGATCCTGTTATTTCTGTTGCGGTAGAACCAAAAACAAAAGCAGATCAAGAAAAAATGGGCATAGCACTTCAGAAATTAGCTGAAGAAGATCCTACTTTTAAAGTTAAAACAGATGAAGAAACCAGTCAAACCATTATATCGGGTATGGGAGAGCTTCATCTTGAAATTATCGTAGATAGAATGAAAAGAGAGTTTAAGGTAGAGGCCAATGTTGGTAAACCTCAGGTAGCGTATAGAGAAACTATACGTTCAGAAGTTGAACAGGAAGGTAAGTACATTAAACAAACGGGCGGTAGAGGTCAGTATGGGCATGTATGGCTTAAAGTAGGCCCTGTGGAAGCCGGCAAAGGATTTGAGTTTAATAATAAAATTGTCGGCGGTGTTGTACCAAGAGAATATATTCCCGCAGTAGAAAAGGGTATCGTTGAAGCAATGCAGACAGGTGTTCTTGCCGGGTATCCAATGGTAGATATTACTGCAACCTTGTTTGATGGGTCATATCATGATGTTGACTCTTCTGAGATGGCGTTTAAAATAGCCGGTTCAATGGCATTTAAAGAAGCTTGTAAAAAAGCAAAACCGGTATTATTAGAGCCTGTAATGAAAGTTGAAGTTGTAACACCTGAAGATTATATGGGTGATGTGGTAGGAGATCTAAACCGAAGAAGAGGTAAAGTAAGTTCAATGAATCAAAGAGGTAACGCGCGGGTTGTTGATTCACATGTACCATTAGCTGAAATGTTCGGATACGCGACTGAATTAAGAAGTTTAACTCAGGGTAGAGCATCATATACAATGCAATTTGATTTTTATGAAGAAGTGCCGGCAAGCATTGCAAAAGAAATCGCAGAAAAAGCATCTTCTAAAAAAGATTAATAAAACATTAATTATTCTGACATTTTTTTAACAGTTCAGAATAGGGTAAAGATTGGGAAAGCAGGATATTTCGATTTTCTTTAGAGCAAGATTTTAGTTTTTCAAGGCGTCTAAACCAGCAGATAATATCATCATTACATTCTTTTAATAAGAAATTAAAACCACTTTGATGCGGCCTGTAACGTTTGTATTGAATTAACCAAGCATTATTAAGGTCTTTCATCTTTAATATTTGTTTTGTTAATAATTGCAAATCTTTATTTTTATCAAGAATTTCTATTTTTTTTCTAAATTTTTCATAAAGCAATTTTTTTTCTTTGAGCTTATCACTGTCACTTTTATTTGAAGAAAATAGTTTTTTTAATTTTTCTTCTAATGTATTAACTTCTTTGTTTACAGAATTATTAATGTTCAAGTTCTCATTAATATTAAAAATATTTTTTTTATCAGGAAATTTATTTTTAAGAAATTCTTTTACCATTACTTTTTCTATAAAGGATGCAATTCCTTCTGAAAATTCTGTGTCTTCATCAAAAAATAATTTTTCATGTGCCATCTCATGAAATATAAGTCTTAATAAAAAATAATCTGAATATTCCAGATAAGTTGAAAAAACAGGATCATTAAAAAATCCTATAGTTGAGTACGCGGCTATTTCATTTTCATATGTATCAAAATTATTTTGAATATAGTTATTTTTCCATTTCTTTAATAAACTTTCACTAAAAAAACCAAGATATCCAAATTTACCTATAAAAGGAAAATAAAATTCTTTTGCTTTGAGTTCTAATGGATAAGCGGCTGTTAGATTCCATCCAAGTTTTTCTCGGGGTAATTTAACAAAACTTTCATAAACATTTGATTTCTTTAAATTGTATATATTTTTTCCATACTCTTTTGCTTCAATAAATATTTTTATTTTTGTTTTATGATTTTCAGTTAAATTTGATTCAATTTTTTCAAGAGGCTCATGTGAAATAAGTACGTGTACCTGGTGTTTTACTAGATGAAAAGCATATTCAATATATATAAAAAAGTATACTGATAAGAAACCTAATATTAAAAAAATTAGATAAATTATTATTTTGGTTCTGGTTTTATTTAATTTTGCCATTAAATACTACTTCTTTATAATTTATGTAAATTCGATAAAAAAAATAAAAAAATAACAAAATTACCAGAGGCGTAAGAATAAATTCTAGTTGTTTTGTCTTCTCGGTATAAAAAAATAAATAAACTAAAATTATCGTGATACCCGTTATATCAATAAATATTTTATTCTCTTTTTTTGAAATTTTATTTAATAAATTCAATTTGTTTTTATTATTTATATAATATAAGAAATAAGTGAAAGAAAAGCCCATCCATCCACCAACCCAAATATCAATAGGAAAATGAACTCCAATATACACTCTAGAGATACAAGCCAAAATTCCTAATATAAAATAAAAGATTTTATAATTAATATCTTTTATTTGAGTTAAATAAACAGTTAATACCATGGCTGCGGCCGAATGTCCCGAAGGAAAACTTTTAGTTTTTATCTTCAAACCTAAAATAAAAATATCTTCAGCGTCAAAAACTTTCAAGGGTCTGGGCATAGGAATATAATTTTTTATTAGTTGTATAATTGCTCCGGTTACTATTAAAGAAATTAAGGCGGTAGTGTATTTGCTTTTTCTGTAAGGATAGTACAAAGATAAAAACATTAAAACAAAAAAACCGTCTGCTAAAGACGTTAATAATAGCATTGGATATCCCATAATATCTGGTAAAAATCCGTTTATAGCCAGAAAAATTTGGTTATTATAAAAATAAATAATAAAAAAGCCTATGATAAAAACGAAAAAAAACATATAATAACTTTTAATTTTCATTGCGGGGCATAATAAATAAAATTTGTATTTTGAAAACAAAAATTCTTGTTAAACCAGAATGATTTTATTTTGTGCTTATAATCTATGGATTATACAGAGATTATAAATAAGATACCCGAAAGTGTTTATTGGATATTTGTGTTTGTAAGCTCTTTTATTGAGAATGTATTCCCGCCGTATCCGGGAGATACTGTAACAATTTTTGGCGGATATCTCGCTGGAACTGGCAGAATAAGCATTCTATCCCTATCATTTTCTGTATTTTTTGGCAGCCTTTTTGGCGCTCTGTTTATGTATTATTATGGACATAAAGTTCTTATGTATTTTCACAAAAAAACAAAGATAAAATCATTTCAAAAACTTTTTGATACTAAAAGTTTGTTAAAAACACATCATTGGTTTATGCGATATGGAATATCAGCGGTAATATTTTCAAGGTTTTCAGCGGGAATAAGATTTTTTGTAGCTATAGTAGCAGGAATGGTAAAAATGAATATTTGGGCTTTTAGTTTATCTTTTACTTTAGCTACAATAATATGGAATGTTATTTTAATAACCGGAGGGTATATGCTGGGCGAAAACTGGGGGCTGGTTATGAAATATTTGAAAATATATAATTCAATTATTACGGTATTTATAATTGTTGCCATAATTGTGATTTTTATTTATAAAAGAAAGCATAAAAAACAATAAAAGCTTGTATTTTCTTTTTTTATTAAGAAGATAAAAATTATTTCCGATAATATACTTATATAGCATAAAATTATTCATGTTATATATTGAATTATAAAACGGAGAAATAATTAATGAGTACAGTAACAAACGCTTATCAGCAATATAAAAAAAATAGTATTGAAACGGCAGATCCAAAAGAATTAATTTTAATGTTATATGACGGAGCAATTCAATTCTTAAATATCGCAGTGGATAATATGAAAAGCTATAAAACTTATGATCTTGCAAATGATAATATTATTAAAGCTCAGAATATTGTTACGGAACTTATGTTATCTATTGATAAAGAAAAAGGCAAAGAATTGGCAGAAAACCTGTTTAACCTTTATGCTTTTATGAAAAAAGAATTATTAGAAGCAAATATAAATAAAGATGTAGAAAAAACAAAAAATATAATTAATTATTTATTAAAATTGAAAGATTCATGGGAAAAAATGGATATATCAAAAGATAAAGATTTTAAATTAGAAGAAAATTTAACAAAAGTTGAAAATATATCTAATAACAATAATGATAATATTTACAGGGGCTTTGCGGCTGAAGGCTGATATTGAATATATTTATCAAACTTATTTTATTCAAGCTAAAACAAATAAAAGAAATTCAAAACTATTTATCTGATAAAAATACGGAACGTATAAAGAAACTTAATTGTTTATTTGAAAGAGAGTTTAAGTATATTACTTCTGTACAAAAAGAAAATAATAAATTCAGAAACGAAATATTTTATCATTATTATTTTTTATTAGAAAAAAAAATTATAGTTCTTCTTCATAAAGAAAGAGATAATGCCTTTGAAGAGCTAATACGATTTCAAATAAAACGTGATTTATTTTAATAAATTATTATTAATAGAAATAATATCACCCATTTTATTATAAACTAAATTAATTAAATCTCCTTTCTTAAAGTTTTCAAAACCACTTTTTGAGAAATTAAGTTTTAAGTAGTTTTCTGTTGTAATAGATACCGATTCTTTAGTTATTTTTTCAATAATAGCTTTAAATTTAATTCCCGATGTTTTTTTTATATAATTTTTTAATAAAGCTTCTTTCAGCGTTAGCATACTTTCTGTTCTTTTTTGAATTTCGGTTTTATTTAATAATAAAAATTCTTTAGTATTTATTTTACTTTTTTTCTCTAATTCATTGAATATAAAAGTACCTTCTCGTTTTGAAAATTTAAAAACATGAATATTTGCAAATTCATTCTCATTACAAAAATGCCTGGTTTTTTTAAAATCTTCCTCTGTTTCGCCGGGAAATCCTAATATTATATCTGTGCCAATATGCATTTCTGGATATTGATTTTTTATATTATTGATTATGTTTTTATATTTTTTTATAGTGTAAGTTCTTCTCATTTTTTTTAAAACTTGCGGTGACCCGCTTTGTAAGGGTATATGCAAAAATCTGGCAATTTTTTGTGATTGAAAAAGTGGAATTATTTTCTCAATAATATTTGAAGGTTCAATAGAACTTATTCTTATTAGAAAATCTCCAGAAATATTTATAATATCTTCTATTAAATTATTTAGGCGGTAATTATTAATATCTTTGTATGCGCCTATATTTATACCGGTTAAAATTATTTCTTTATAATTATTATTTATAATTTCTTTCGCTTCTTCTATAACTTCAATATGATTTCTTGACTTTGCCTTTCCTCGAGCTAATGGTATTTTACAGTAGCTGCAAGTTCTATCGCATCCGTCTTGAACCTTAAGATAAGCTCTAGATTTATTATTTTCTCTGGCAGATTCATTATATATGAATTTTTTAAGACTTATATTTAATTTAGATTTTAAATCAGTTTTAATTAATTCTGGAATAATTTCTTTTTTTTCATTATTTATTACAGAAAAAACACCTGGAATTTTTATAATATCATCTTCATCAGTTGTCGCGTAACAGCCGGTTACAATAATTTTAGCATTAGGATTTTCATTATATATTTTTCTGATTGTACTTCTATTTTTTAGATCTGCCCTTTTTGTTACAGTACATGTATTTATAATTATGTAATTTGCCTTTTCTCTCTCTTTTGTTTCTTGAATGCCAAGCTCATTCAATGATTTTATAATAGAATTACTTTCGTAAAAATTTACACGGCAGCCAAAGTTTATAACACAGGCATATTGATTATTCATTTATTTGATTTATATTTTAATTAATTCTTGTTAAATTATTTTTTATAGTAGAAAAAAGGTTTTCAGATACATTAGGCAAATTTATACATATTTCATAATTTTCTTTTGCTTTATTCAAGTAATCTTTTTTTTCTTCATCTGAAGAAGTCTCTTTGGCCCATGTCTCATAAATATAACCTAATAAACCATAGGCGTAAGGATTATCTTCTTTTAGTTTTATGGCCCATATTGCCGCTAGTTCTGCTTTTTCAAAATTCTTTAATGCTAACAAGGCTCTTGCTTCAAGAGTGATTGCTTCTAGTTTATCTTTTATGCCTGCTTTATTTCTATTAAACGCGGCTTTTGCCTCTTGCGCGTAATCTAATGCTTCTTGATATTTTCCTTTATAGAGGTTTAAGCGTGATAATATATTAAAAAGTTTTGAGGGTATTTCTATATTATTTGTTTCTAAATTATTTTGACATGCTAACGCTAGTTTTTCGCTATTTTTATAATTTTTATTTTGTAAATAGAGTAATGATAAATCTATATATGGGCCCGCCTCATTCTTGTTTATTAATATTGACTCATTAAAATGTAAAATGGCAGATTCATAGTTACCTAACCGCCAATGATTATGAGCAGCAAGATAGCGTAGCTTATAATTTTGCATATTAGATTTTATAACATGCCTTATATCATCTAAAGATGCTTCATATTTTTGCATTTTATATTTTTCAAGAGCTTTAATATATGTTTGCTCAATATATTCTTCTGAGGCGTTGGTAATTTCTTCAATTGTATAGATATTACTTACGAATAAGAAAATAATTATATTTATAGTAATGATTTTTCTTATCATTTTGAATATACTGTATAATTGAATTAGCTTGTAAAGCGTATTTGTATTACTCATTTATTGGAATTTTTATTATTATACTAGTTCCTTTATTTTTAACACCTTTTATTTTTACATCTCCATTCCATGGATGCAGTCTTTCGCGCAAACTTAAAATACCCATAGATTTTGAATTATTTATTTGATTTTCTGTAATTCCTATTCCGTTATCTTCAATAAACAAAGTAATACTATTTTTCTCTTTTTTTAAGGCGGCTTTGACTTTTGTAGCTTTTGCGTGTTTAGCCACATTTATTAAAGCTTCTTGAAATATTCTGTATATTTCTACTGATAAAATTTTATCAATATAAATTTTGTGGGGTATGATGGTAAGTTCGCAATATATTCCATAGTTTTCTTCGAAAAATTGCTGGTACCATTCTAAAGCTTCTTTTATTCCTAAGTTATCAAGAAGGGTTGGTCTTAGCGCCATTGTTGTTTTTCTTAATTTATCAATAGCAATTAAAATAGTATTTTTAGAATCTACCGCCTTTTCTAAGGCTGGCTCAATATTGTTTTTAGTTTCTTGATTTTTTAATTCATATTCTATAAAGTCTATATTATATTTAACTAATGATAAAATTTGTGCGATATCTTCATGAAGTTCCCATGCTATTTGTTTTTTTTCTTGTTCCCTTATATTTTGATAATATTTTGCTAAGTTTCTCAACTCTTCTCTTGACTTTTTTAAATTTTCTTCAGCACGTTTTTTTTCAGTGATATCTTCTACCATTGACGCAACGCCTATACTGTTATTATTTTTATCAATAAGCGGCGTATTTCTCCAGTGGCATAATATTAATTTTTTATTTTTAGTGATATTATTATTAATACTATCTAAGCCTCCTTTTTTCTTTAATAAATTTATAAATATTTTATCTACATGTTCTTTTTCTTCTTCTGGTATTATTAAATCATTAGGATGTTTATTTAATACTTCTTCTTTCTTATAACCAAAAATTCTTTCTGCCGCCGGGTTCCAATTGGTTACTTTAAAATTTTTGTCCCATTCAATAATGCCGAGTGGTGTTCTTTCTACATGAAGCAGCATTTTTTGTGTTAATTCATGCAGTTTTTTTTCTGATATTTTTTGTTTTGTAATTTCAGTTATAAATTCAATCATCCCGATAATTTCTTTTTTATCGTTAAATACAGGTTTACCTTTTATTAACCAAACCTTGCCGTCAGGTGTTGTGACTTCGGCTTGTTGACTTTTCTTTGTTTTTTTTGCCGATATAATAGGGCATATCTCGCAGGGTTTATTTCTTTGGTGCCAAATTTCGTAGCATTTGTTCCCTATTATTTTTTTGGCCTTTTTGTTTACAACTTGATGGGCTGCTTCATTTAACCATCGTACTTTCATATGATTATCTTGATAAATTACCATTTCAAACAAATTATTTAGTACTAATTCTTTTTCATTTTCTAATTGTTTAATATTATTTTTAATAATATTTTTTTCAGTAATGTCTTGAAAAATAACCTGAATCATTTTTTCGTCATTTATTTGAATATTAGAAGCTGTTACTTCTACATCTATTATTTCGTTATTAAAATTAATAAATTTTTCTTGAATAATTTTTGCTGGTTTATTAGAGTTTATTAATGTATTAATTCTTTTTTTAATTAAAACTTGATAATCGGGATGAACTAATTTCATTATATCTAGTCCAATAAGCTTTTTTTTATTTTTTGCTTTAAATATTTTTACTGCCGCTTTATTGCAGTAAATAATATTTTTACCGTTATGAATCATTATGCCAAATGGTGAAAGTTCTACTAAAGATTGATATTTATTATCACTTTGTTTGAGTTTCTCTTCGTTTTCGTCAGCAAGTTTATTTAGTTTAGCATACATTTTTTTAAAAAAACCAATTTCGTGAAATATTCCTTCTATATATTTTCTTCCATTTATTTCAAAAGTATTCGCCCTTATAGAAACATCTTTTACTATTCCTTTTTTTGTTAGAATTTTAGTATTAAGAAATTGTCCTTCTTTATCGGTAATATGACTATGAAAAGTAGAACTAAACTTTTTTTTGTGCTCTTCGGGCAAGTGAAGGTTTTTTTGATGCATTCCAATTAATTCTATTTTTGAATAACCTGTTAATTTGCATGCCGCTTTATTGCAGTCAGTAAGTATTCCATTTTCAGCGTCAGCTATAAATATAGCTGTTGGTGTTTCATAAAATATTCTTTTATACTTTGCATTAGATTCATTAACCTTGTCGAATATATTTTTTTGCTTATTTAATTTGAATTCATTATTAATTATTTTATCTATTTTTAATGATAGTATTTTATAATATTTTTTATTTTTGTCTTTTATAACAAAATCAACCGCACCTGTTATTAATAATTTAGCGGCTATATTTTCATCATCTTTATTTAATAAAAAGATTATGGGAACATTAGACTTAAGCTTCTTTATTTTGCTTAAAAATTCAATACCGTTTATATCATGTACAAGATAATTTATTATAATTAAACTATACTTTTTATGGTGTTTAATTACAAATTCAAAAGCTTGTTTTGCAAATTCAAATTCGGTGGTATTATAATTATATTTATTTAAAGATTTTATAATATTTTTTCTTTCAATATCATCTTTTTCTATTAAAATTAAATTATGTTTTTTTTCAGTTTTCATGAAACGATGAATATTCTATTTAGATTTATTGTTTGCGATATGAAGTTTATATGCAATTGTCTCAATTATTTCACTAAAAAATTTAATTTCATCTTCATTATTTTTATTGTCGCTTAAATTAAAATATTTTTTAGAAACCCACGCGCCCATAATACCATAATTTATATTTTGATAACCAATTTTTTTTGTTAAAACAATATTATTATTGTTCATTTCATTAATTAATGGACACCTAAAGCACCCTTCATTTTCTTCGTCTAAAATATTCACTTTTTTATTTTTAATAGATTTAGAAAAGCATAAGGGCAGTTTATTTTTTAAAAGCATATTTTGCAATATATTCTTATTGCTTTTAAAACCGCCTGAGGCAATTAAAGCTAATTGTTTTTGAATATCGTACTTCGCGATATATATTTTCTCAAAAATATTTTGTTTCATCAAAATGTCACATGCTTTTTGAAATAAATTATCTGTATCTGTGCAATTTCTCAAGGTTTTGTTTAATAAAATTAATGTAGAAAGCATTTTATTTGTTCTTTTTTGCTTAATTTCATTTTTACTTTTATAGATAGCAAATTCTACGCATGATATTAATTCTCTTGAAAGATATGGCTTTATAAAAAAACCATAGGGTTCGGTTTTTTTTGCTTCTAAACGTATTTTTGAATCATTATACGCTGTTAAATAAATAAAGGGCGTCCCGTTTTTTTTAATTTCATTTACTATTTCAAAACTGGTTGTATTATTGTCTAATTTAATATCAAGCAAAACTAAATCTGGTTCTTGTTTTTTATATTGTTTTAATGCTTCATCTGCAGAGGCGGCAATGCCGCAAATATTATAGCCCTTATTTTCAAGAATTAGTTTTATACTTTCGGCTGCGATTGATTCATCTTCTACAATTAAAATTTTGTGCTTCAATTTATATCCTCAGTAAAAATGATTTTAAATAGTGTTCCATTCGTTCTATTAGAAATTATTTCACCTTTAAGTTGATTACGTGCCAAAAGATGAACAAGGTGAAGACCTAATGTTTTTCTTCTATTGTTTAATAATTTGGTTTTAATTCCTGAGCCTGTATCGTATATTACTAACTCAATCTTTTTATTCTTTGAATTTTTTAATATAACCCCAATTTCTCCTCTTTTTTGATTGGTAAACGCGTGTTTTAATGAATTTGTTATAAGTTCGTTAATAATTATTCCTAAGTATATTGCTTTATTTAAAATTATATATTTATTTTCAATATTTAGTTTTAGTTTTATTTTATTTTCGCTTATTCCATGTATTTTATAAATACTCTTTATTAATAGTTTTATATAATTTTTAAAATTTATATTTGAAAAATCCTTTGTTTTGTATAATATTTCATGCGCTATACTCATGGTTTTAATTCTATTTTGGCTGTTTTCAATCATATTTTTTAAGTTTTCATTATTTGTGTATATCCCTTGTAGTTCTAAAAGGCTTGAAATTATTTGAAGATTATTTTTTACGCGATGATGCACTTCTTGTAATAAAATTTCTTGTTCTAACAATGAATTTTTTAATTTTTTATCATTATTTATTCTTTCGGTGATATCTGTTGAAATCGCGCAAATTCCATAAGGAGTTTTTTTATCTGCATAAACAGGAAATTTTATTGTTAAATATGTATGCAATGATTTATCTTTATGGTATACTTGTTCTTCGGCTTCTATTGGTTTTTTAGTTTTTATGACCTTTAAATCATTTTTCCATAATTCATCAGCTATTTGTTGAGGAAATAGATCATAAATATTTTTGCCTATATATTCTTCAGGTCTTGGTCCGTCTAATAAACCAAAATTTTTATTGGTAAGCAATATATTTCCTTTTATATCTTTTATAGAAATTAAAGCGGGAGAATTATTTAATATAGATTGTAATTGAATTTGTTTTTCTTGAAGCTCTTTGTATATTTTTTCTTTTTCTTTTTGTGCTTCAATTAAGTTTAGTTTGTATATTAGCTCGTTACATAATTTTTCAAGTAAAAATATTTCTTCTTTTTGAAAAACATTTATTTTTGAAGAATAAGCAGCCAGACATCCGATACTTTTCTTATTAAAATATAAAGGTATGGCTATAACTGAATATAGCCCATTTTGAACCGCTGATTTTTTCCATGGTGAAAATCTTTCATCATTTTCAATATCGTTAATTATTACTTTTTTTCTGGTTTTGATTGCTGTACCGGTGGGACCATTGCCTAACTTAGTATTTGACCATCTTACATTAAATTTATTAAGATATTCTAATTTACCATTAGAAGCCTTAATCGATACGGATTTTTTCTTATCATTAACAGCCGTTCCTATCCAAACTAATTCAAAGCCGCCTTGTTCTACAAGAAGATAACAAATTTCATTCATAAGACCCGTTGAATCTTCAAATTGAAGTAAAGCCTTAGAAGAAAAGTTTAATGCTTTTAATATAGAATTTAATTTAATTAATTTTTCTTCAGCTAATTTTTTTTCGGTAATCTCTTGATGAGATCCGCTAAACCTTATTAATTTTCCTTCTTTATTTCTAACTGCTTTACCTTTGGCCTGAATCCACCGGTATGTGCCGTCTTTATGTAGCATTCTATATTCAGTAGAATAAAATTCTCTTTCTCCAAAAAGATGGCTAGACATTGTTTTATATACTTTGCCAAAATCTTCTGGATGTATGCGGGACAACCATTCTTTACTGTCATTTTTTATTTCATGATCTTTATAACCTAATATTTCTTTCCATCTTGGTGAAAAATATATTTCTTTTGTAATTATATCTCTATCCCATACCCCTGCGTCTGTTCCATTTATGGCAAGTTCGTATCTTTCTTTATTTTTTATTAATTCTTGTTCTTTTTGGCGCTGCATAGTTAAGTCTTGAATTTTTATGAGTATACATATTATTTTATCATCATTTTTTCTTATATTAGTTCTGGTAACTTTAATAGGCATATCTAGTGGATTTTCTAGCTCATCTTTTTCAATTATAATTGATTTATCTTTTTTATCGTTATCTACGCCAAAAATTTTACAAATTATTTTATTAGTACTTTGGTATAGAATATTATTTATATCTTCTCCTATAATATTTTCATTTCTTTTTCCCATTAGTTTATAAAAATTTTTATTCGCAAATTTTACCTTATTATTCAGATCAATTATATAAATAGACTCTTCAAAATGATTTATTATAAATTCAAATTGATTTATAATATTATCCATATTATCTTCCATATTTTTCTTTTCAGAAATATTTTTAATATAGTATCGATAATATTTTTTATTTTTGGTTTCAATGATTTTAGATTTTATTTCAACAGGAATATAAATATTATTTCGACTTTTTAATACAGTTATATTTTTTTTTTCTAATTCAAAGTATTTATAATCTGAAGATTGTTCGATTCCTTTAATTAATTCACAAATAGGCATTTGCAACAGTTCAAATTTAGAATAGTTTAACAATTTTTCACACGCTGCATTTACATTTATAATTTTAGCTGTATTTATATCACAAATAATAATAGCTTCGTCTATATCATTAAAAATATTTTCATATAAATTGTTAGAATTATCATAAACTTCGATATTTTCTTCAAATTCTTTATTGAGTATATTATCTTGATTTATTAAATTATACATGTAATTCTTTTGTTATTTTACTTTATTAAATATAAATTTATTACTAATTTGATTCAAAAAAGATGAAATATTCATATATTTTCAGTTAGTTTGTATATTAGATTCTAAATTGTTTTATTCCCCTATTTTTTAGTATAAATTTATTTCTTTAAATATAACTTAATTTTTTAAACAATTTAGTATTAATATATGAATTTTTCTTTATTTTATCAAATAAAAATAAAAAATTCTTTACATGTGTATAATTTGTTTAATATTATTCTTTTATAAAATCTAATTTACAATTAAGCGTAAGCAGTATAAATTGCAAAAATAATGTATATTAAAATAAATTCTATAAAAGATATCGATCTCAGAAAAATATCCGTTGGTAATATAAATAATAGATATATTGATATCGAAGGCAACCGGTATGCAACCCGCTTTAACTTAAGAACCAGAAAAATTGATATCATAAGAATTGCGCTTGGTGTTGATGAGGCCAGAGACGCAAAAAAGAAAGGGAAAGTAGATACTGAAATTGACGAGATAGATAATACTTTTTCATCTGAAGTTCCTGAAAAAGCAAGATATAAAATACCAGATTGGATTAATAAAGAAAACATTCAACCGTTGGAAAATGTTGAAAATCAGGGTATGCTGACAGCTATTCAAGGTGAAGCTGAAAAATATTTAGAAAGAATACGCGGGATTATATCTAATGTAAAAAATTCAGAGATGTTTGATAAAGGTATAGATTCAAATGATTTTATTTTAGAAATCACAAATTTTTACGATAGAGAAATATCTGAGCCAATGGATAAAGTTCAAAATATTATTGTTGAAATGATGAGATTTCCCAAAAGTAATGATTATTATTTAACCATTGTTTCAAATGCACAAAAAAAATGGATTGAAGATAAAGATGAACAATTAAAAAAAGATTATTTTACCGCGTTTTTTGTAGGTTCTGACTATATTTTAGCTCTTGAAAAAATTAATAATTTATTAAATATTGTAAAAGAAGTTTCAGATAGATTGCCGCCTTTAGAAACGGTACCGGTAAAAAAGAAATTTTTAGATGACGCCCTGGTTGCTTCAGATTTTATTCGAAATAATATTCGTTTAGAAGCAGCTAAAATATTAGGATGGATGAAACTAAATAAAGTCTTTTAGAAAAATTATAATTAAGTTATTATTTGTTTTTTGCGGCTTCTCTTTTTTTATCCATAGCAATTTTTTTCTTATAAAATTGAACTTGTTTTTCAATTTCAAGAAGGTCACTGCAAACTAATTTGCCTGCCTCTAATTTAAAATTCTTATCTTCAAGAAAAGTCATAATAAGAGATTCGCCTTTTTGTCCTGAATACCCCAACATTTTTATTAACTCCTGAGGATTTATATCAAAAACATGACTTGCTTTATGTTCAATAGGAATTTTTTTCTTCAAAGCCAAAGTAAGAAGCATATCATACAATCTTCCCATAGGATCTTCAATTAGTAAATTTGATAACTGTCTGTAAGCTGTCCAAATTCTTTCACTTAAAATATTTATTAGTTTTACCGCTAATTGGGGTTGAGCTTTTACCATAACTTCAAAGTTTGTTTTATTAATAGCGAGGGTATTTACGTTTCCGTGAGCTGAAGCTGAAGCCGAGCGGGGCTTATTTTCTAATAAAGCCATTTCACCAAATATATCTCCCGGCTGCAATACAGCTAAAAGTACTTCGTCTTTATCTACTACCTTTGTTATTTTTACTTTACCTTGTTGTATTATGTATAGTTCAGCTCCTGGTTCATGTTCAATAAAAATCATTTCTTGATCTTTAAATAAACGATTTAATCCCTGGCGCTGCGCAGGCGGTGGTGCAAGAGGCGCGTTTATTGCCTGTAGCCTGGCTTTTGATTCAGCCACATTAGGACCATTTGGTACGTGCTCAATATATCTCTGGTAGGCATAGGCTGCGTGACCCATCTCCGCTTTTTCATAATAATACTCGCCCACTTCATACATTAATTGAGTGTTTTCTTCACTTGCCTGATGAAATGATAATTTAGTAATGGCCTGGTCTATAGTTCTTAGCTGTTTTGAAAAATGCCTAATAATTTTCATGGCTATAGGTGCATTTTTTTGAATTAAAGCAGCAAATTGCTCTCTTCGAACAACAATAAATGATGTAGCAGCAAGTGTTTGAGCGGTTTCCATATGAGGATGCCCGCTCATACATGACACTACCCCAAAAAAATCACCCGGCCCTAAAATTTGATATGGTTCTTCACCCGGTATTGGTATTTCATTTGCTACTCTTACTTGTCCTTGTCTGACAATATAAAAAGCATCTGCTTCTCTTTTGCCCTCAACAATTACAAAAGCCTGAGTCTGAAAATTTATTATTTTAAAAATTCCATTAGACATTTTTATTTATTACCTTATTTTCGGCACATTTTTTATTTTTATTATCATAATATTATGTTTATTTTCATATTTTTATTAATACTTTATCAAGTAAATCATTTTTTTGTAACAGAATTTACGTGTAAATTCTAATATAAGTTCGTTTTTAAGTTAAAGCCAGAGGCACAAAGTGACTGGCAGCGTTAAATTGTCGGATGAAACCCTGATAAAAAAATAATCTAAATTTATTCTTCCTGAATATCGGGAATATCTATTATCTGAATTTTATATACTGCCTGCGGATGGGCTTTATTTTTGTGGTATTCAGGATCTAGGCTTTTTACTTCACTCCATCCTTTTTTATTGTTAAATGTATCTGCAAAAAAAGCATATATTTTAGTCGTACCATCAGTAGTTGTTATATCAAATGACCTTATAAAACTAAATATTTCTCTAATATAGTAAGATTTTTTATTTTTCAAATTAATTTTTATCCAGTTCGGTTCAAATTCAAACAAATCACCATCAGTTAAGTTATTAATTTTCTTTTTCTTGTATTCAAGAATTTCAATTTCATTAATTTCTACGGGATCTACAGTTTTTTTATACATGAGCCCATTCTTATAATGACTAAAAGTTATTTTTACAGGCGCATATATAAATCCAATTAATTCATCAGTGCTTCCCAAAGTTATTTTTACCTGAATTTTTTTATTGGCAGTATTATTTTCTTTCTTTTCTATTTTTTTCTCAATATCTTCATTACTCTCAGTATTTTCAACTTTAGGTTCGGCGGGCGTAACAGGATATGTAATACCGAGAATGTTTGTATTATTAAATAAAAAGATAAAGTATAAAATAATTTTCAATAATATTTTATTTTTCATTTGATTTCTTCTATTAAAAGCGCTCTTAAGACGTTTGGTCTGTCAATAAAATTCTTAAACCCGGCACCGTAACCTATGCTAATTATTTTATATTGATTTTTAGGAATACTAAATTTTACGTTAAGACCCTTTAGTATAGCCGCTCCCGTTGGGGTTATCATTTCTTCTGATAAAGATGTAAATGAAATAGGAATATTTTTAATTATTTCTGCTGTTGCGGGCACCGGAAGAGGTACTTCTCCATGCGAGAAAATAGTTTTTCCTGAAAAAGATTCAATAAGTTCTGAAGAAAAAATTTTGGGTTTTTTAAGCGCTTCAAATAAATAAGCCGCTGAAAGAATATCTAAAATTGAATCTTCGCCCCCAGCCTCATGCAAATGTATTTCTGAAGGTTTTTTCCCATGAATTTTACATTCCGCTTCAATTAATATATTTAATATATTTAATGCTGTTTCTTTTACCGGTATGCTTAATTTAGAGTTTTTAAACATAGATATAATTTCTTTCGCGCTGCGGTGCTTTGTTTTTAAGTTTTTAATTTGAAATGTCAAATATACAGCATTTATTCCTTTTTTTGACACATTTTCTTTGCTAATTTTTAATTCACTTGAATTTTTTGATATACCTTTATAGAATTCTTTAAGATTAATTTCCCATTGATTTATTATGTCAATAAAACCTTGATCATTTGTTTCTTTAAGTGCGTGAATTAAAGAAGCTGAAAACATATCACCAGCAATACCGCTATTCGGATTTATTATTATTGAATAACTCATTGTTTTTTTGATTTTGTTTTTAATTTACTTTAAAATTAATAAATTAAATCATCCATTTCGGCATTTTTTAAAAGTATAAATTCACCGACAAGAATATTAATTGGCTCTCTTATTTTTCGGGTTTCTTTTTTCTCAATCTCTTTCGATTTTTCATCTGAAATTAATTTATTAAGATCATTAAAATATTTCTCAGGAATTGAAGAAAGGGTTCCATTAACTTTAAATTTAACCCTGTAAGAAGCACTTTCAGTTAATGAACTAACTAATGTCTCATTTTTTTTATCCCATTCATTTTCTCTGTATTTTAAATAAATTGATTCACCTCTATAATCATAGAAAACAAGAAAATTCCCATAGTATTTTTCAAAATTTAATTTAATTTCAAAAATACTATTATTTGATTTCCCTTCAGTAATTTTTTTTCTAATAGATTTTAAACGAGTATCATTTTCTTTTAAATCTGCAAATAAATGCCTAAAAGTAAAAAATAATACAAATAAAAATAAAATAATTCGTTTCATAATTGTTTATGTATCTTTTTTGTTTTTCTTTTCTTTAAATCCCATTTTTTCAAGAGCTTTAGCGGCTTCTTTTCTCACTCTTTCATTTGGATCATATTTTTCTTTATATTCTAAAAGTTCTTTATTTTCTTTAAGATTTAAATCTGCCAAATGTTTTATGGCACGAACTCTAACAGATGGATTGTCATTGCGTGTCATTTCTACAAGAAGGGGTAGCATTTCTGCATCATTAAGCTGAATGAGACTTCCTATTAAAAAGATCATCAATCTCGCGTATCTGCTTTTTTCTTCAGGGTTTTTTATAGAGTTAATATTTGAAAAAGTTTCCCGAAGAATTTTTACTGAAGACTGGTTGTTCATTTTACCTAATGAATAAGCAGAATAGCTTCTTAAAAGTTCATCGTACATTTTGTTTGCTACTAATTCTTCTAAATAGTCTATAACTTCTTTTTTATTATATGAAACATTGCCAAAATATCTTATAATGGCAGATTTATTGTTTTTATATGTATTTTCTTCTTTAAGCTTTTCAAATAAAAAATCCGCGATTTCTGTATTTTTATATTCACTTAATATAGTAATTAAAGTAGTAATAATATTATCAGCTTTATCAAATTTACAGTTTTTTAATTTTTTCGCGGCAACGGTATCGGCATTTTTCGGTTTTTTGATTTTTATCGTCTGAGCAGTAGCATAAAGTAAAGTATTATCTTCAGTATTTAAAAAATCTATAATATCTATGTCTAAATCTTTCCACTTGACAACCTTTAAGAGTTCTACAATTTTTTGACGTAATAATGGGTCATTTACTGAAATTAGATTTTTTAATTCACCAATAAATTTTTGCTGATCACTTTCACTTATACTTGCTATTTTACCAATAACATCTCTTATTTGTGATGAATTGCCATATTTTAATACTTGTTGTATTCTCTCAATTTTTTCTTCATCTAAATTTATATCTTTTTTGTTTTTAGTTTCGTGCTTATTATTATCTTTATTTTGTTTAATTTCATCATTATTGTCGTCCGTTGTCGAATCTATAGTCAAGTCGTCATCTAAATCAGGCAGCTCATCTATTGCCTGAGCGTATAAATAATTTTGAATAAAGAATAATATAAATATTACTGTAATAAGCTTTCTAAACATATATCCCTCACATTTAGCCGCCCAATGCCTGAATAAGCTTTTTAATTTCTTCTTTTTTAGGATGATTAGGATAATAATTTAATAATTTTCTAAAGGTTTCTCTTGCCTCTGATTTTTTCTTTATTTTATTATACATGAAAGCCAGTCTTTCAAGAGCCGTTAAATTCTTCGGATTTTGATTTAATATGACCTTGTATTCTCTTTCTGCTTTATTATAAGCTTTTAATTCTTCAAGGCTTTCGGCATATGCCAGCCTTATTTCTGAATCTTCTGGTTTCTTTTCAAGAGCCGTTTGATAGCTTGCGACAGCTTTATTATAGTCTTTCATTTTAAAGTATAAGTTTCCTAAATTTTGATGTATATCATACGATTTTGAGTTTATCTTAAGCGCTTTTTTATAAGCTTCTTCACTTTCTGAAAAAAGGCCCTTTTTCGCATAAGCCGCCCCAAGATTTAAATATCCATTAAAATAATCACTTTTTGCTGAAACAGCTTTTTGATAATAGCTTAACGCCGAATCTAAATCTTGGGTGATTTCTGCAATTTTACCAAGTTCATAATATGACGGAGCATCATTGGGTTTCGAGTTTATAATTTGACTTAGTTTGGCTTTAGCCAGATCATACTTTTTTTGAGCTGAATAAGTTAATGCTAAGTTAAAATTACTCTCATAATGATCATTTTTAAGTTCAAGAGTTTTATTAAAGTTATTTTCAGCTTGTTCAAAGTTTTTCATTTTAAAATAGACTTCGCCAATTTGATAATAAACATCAGGATTTTGTGAATTTAATTGTTTTGCTTTTTCAAGCTGCTCAAGTGAGTTTTGGTATTCTTTTAATTTCTTATATGATATTCCTAAATTATATCGTCCCTCGTATAAATTAGGAGAAATTTTTAAAGCATTTAAATATGCCTTTACTGCTTCTTTGTCTTTATTTAGCTTGTCTAGCGTTAAACCTTTAGAATAATGCGCGTTAACAAAATCAGGTTCTTTAATTGTAACTTTATTAAATACCTCATAGGCTTCTTTGTATTTTTGCTGTCTATAATATAGTACACCTAAATAATATTCACTTTTAGAATCATTAGGATTCTTTTTTATGGCATCTTTGTAATTTTTTTCGGCTTGGGCAAATTTATCAAGCTTATCCTGCGATCTTGCTAAAAGATAATTTATTTCTTCATGATTAGGATTTAATTTTTCAGCTTTTTCAAAAAGATTTTCAGCGGTATCATAAGATTTCTGCTTAAAAGCTGTTTTTCCTTTTTCTATAATTTCTAATGCTTCTTTTTCACGATTATTTTTTGCGGTTTCTTTAGGTTGAGAACTAGTTTTATCTATATCATGTGTGCTTTCTATCTCGATAATTTCTTTATTATCTTTTTGTTTTGCCGCTTCATCTGTTTTTGGCTTACTTTCTATTGGCAGACTTTTTTCTTTTTGAGCAGAATATTTTTCTTTAAGTTCTTTTTCATATTGTTTCTT
This sequence comes from Spirochaetia bacterium, assembly GCA_029880285.1. Lineage (GTDB taxonomy): Bacteria > Spirochaetota > Leptospiria > Turneriellales > JAOUOS01 > JAOUOS01. The sequence goes on along the minus strand of JAOUOS010000008.1, from coordinate 63,985 downwards.
AGCTTTTAAATATTTATTTCTTAATGTTTTATCTTTTGAGTTTTGTTTTAACGCCGCTCTGTAAAATTGTAATGCTTTTTCTGAGTTTCCTTCTTGTAATTCAATATCCGCTAAATTTTCTAAAATATTTTTATTTTTTTTGTCAAGCTCGTATCCTTTTGCTAGGGCCTTTAACATATTCGATTTATCGCCATTTTTTTCATATGCTTTTGCCAGTTTATAGTAGAGATCTGCGTTATTCGGATTTTTTGTAATAGCATTTTTATATGACTTGATGGCATTGTCAAAATCTTTATTTTTAAAATATCCATCACCAAGATTTTCATAAGATTTATAATTTTTTGAATTTTTTTCTACACCCTCTTTTAATAATTTTATTGCCTCTTTATCATTGCCATTTTTAAATTGTTGAATGGCTAAATTTTTATAGGCTTCAGGATCTTTTACATCTACTTTCTTTGCTGTTTCATATTCCTTCTTAGCTTTTTTTTCTTCTTTTTTTAAATCATAAATGTTACCTGTTTTATTATAGGCTTCTGCTTCTTTTGGTTTTATCTTTTTAGCTTCTTTTAAAGCATTTATTGCGTTGTCAAAATCATCTTTTTTCGAGTAGGCGTGTGCAAGATCGGTTAATATTTCATAAATTTGTTTCTTTTCTACATTTTTTTTATAAGCCAGATCTTTCGCTTTTTTTAAATGTGTTATGGCACTTTCGTACTTTTCTAAGTCTGTTAATAGTTTTCCTATATCATGATGAGTTCTATAATCTTCTTCAATTTCTAATAATTTTAAAAGTGCCCTTAGTTTTTCTTCTCTTTCATCACTGATATTATCAATGTCATATTCAGCTAAAATCGCATCAATGTCTTTGTCGGTTTGTAATTTTTTCCCGCATATTAATAAATCGGCCGCCCAAATTAATAAAATTGCAAGTATCGAAGAACCTATTATAAGTTTTCTATTTTTATTTAAATCTTTTTTATATAGACTATTTATATCTATCTTTTTTTCCTGTTTTTTTGATGACATATTTATATTATCGGGTGTAATTATTTTTTCAAAACTAATTAAATATTAGTTTTATACTATTGTAATCTTTTGGTTGATTTTTTTCGTATATAATAACTAAATATACGTTATTATTATCTTTTTGAAAACTGTGTTGCTCTTCTGGCTTTATGAAGGCCGTATTTTTTTCTTTCAACCATTCTTGAATCTCTGGTTAATAAGCCATTTTTTCTAAGTTCTTTATGAAATTTTGCGTCTTCAGAATCTAAAAATCTTGATATTCCCAAACATATTGCGTCTGCTTGTCCGGTATTTCCCCCGCCTTTAACATTCGCGAAGATATCATAATTATTTTCTGTTCCCGTTAATTTAAGAGGTTCTAAAACCTTAAAACGATGCGTTAATCTACCGAAATATTCTTCTATGGGTTTTTTATTTACTTTTATTATTCCAGTTCCTTTTATAACCCTTACTCTGGCGACAGAGGTTTTTCTGCGGCCCGTATATAAAACAGCGAAAGTACCTTTTTTACTTTTTTTAGCTTCTGGTTTTTCTTGTTTTTTTTCTGTGATTTCTTTTTTTTCTTCAGTCTTTTGATCGGTTGCAGTTGATTTTTTAATCTCTATTTTTTTTGCCTTGTGATCCGATTTTTCTTCAATTGTTTTCTCAACAGTTTTTGTTTCTTCTTTTTCTTCAGATTTCTTTACTGTTTTCTTTTTTTCTGCTTTATCTTCAGTTTTTTTCGCGGTGGTTTTAATTTCTTTTTTTTCTTCAGATTTCTTTACTGTTTTCTTTTTTTCTTCTTTTTCTGACATTTAATTTTCTCCAGAATTATTTAATGCTCGCAGATACTTCAGCAGCTTTTTGAGCTGTCATATTATGTTCTGCTCCCGCGAAAACCCGTACTCTTCGTAAAAGCTTTCTTCCATATTTGTTTTTAGGTAACATTCCTTTAATAGCTATTAGTACAATTTTTTCAGGAGTGTTTTCATATAAAGTTCTCATTTTTACTGTTCTAAGCCCGCCACGATATCCTGAAAAATTATAATAATTTTTTTGATCTAGTTTTGCTCCTGTTACTTTTATTTTAGAAGCGTTTATAATTATTACTGAATCGCCTACAGTGGCACCTGGCTGAAAAATAGGAAGATGTTTTCCCATTAATCTATTTGCCGCTTTAGAAGCAATTCTTCCTAATACCTGATCTGCGCTGTCTATAACTATCCACTCGTTTTTTAATTTATCTTTTGTTGGATAATATGTTTTTTGATTATATAATGGTTCCATTTGTTTTAGTCAATTTTTTATTTTGAAACTAAGTGTCAATTGTTTTCAAGCTGTAGAATAAATATTTTATATTTATATTAAATATTTATTGACAAAACGAAAATAATTAAATAATTATAGTGTATTATGAAGAAAAAAATAATATTTATTAGTGTTTTATTAGGCTTTGCCTTATTTTCAATGAGTATTGCTGAAGAGAAAAAAATAAAAGAAAAATATATTATTGATGAATTTCAATCTTTATTAAAGCAGCATGTTAGTTTTCTTGAAAAAAGATTTGAAAATTCAGTTTTATTAGATACCTTTGAAAAAAGTTTTTTTATTCAAATGGCTTTTATAGAAAATACGCAGACGAAAAATTTTTTTAATAATGTGGCACAAAGCTTTCAAAACTATGAAAAAAACGGGCAGGCAGCGGGGTATACGCGTATATCTTACAGCAGTTATTTATTCATAAATGGCGATACAAAGAGTGTTCATTATAACTATCAAAGTGATGGAAAATTAGTGTCTCTTGAAAAATACACAAATAATAATGGCAAACTTATAAAAGCTGTTTATAATTTTAATATTGCTGAAAAGCGTTTGGATGTAAGAGAATTTAAAGACAATAAAAAATTAAATGAAAACGAGTATAAAATATAGCTTATAGACTTAAATAAGTTAAATAATCTCTTTATTTCTTTTTTTGTGATACCATTTTCTTTTTAATCCGATATAAAATTTAATGCATATTTCAAAAATTCTTGAAAATCATAATCCGGCTTTAAGTTTTGAATTTTTTCCGCCTAAGAGTGAAGAAGCATCTATTTCACTTTATAATACGGTAAATGATCTAAAGCCGTTAAAACCAGCCTATGTAAGTGTGACTTACGGTGCTGGTGGTTCTACTAGAGAATTAACTCATGAATTAGTAGTTAAATTACAAAAAGAAACTAATATTCCTATGGTTTCTCATCTTACATGCGTAGGGTCTTCAAAAAATGAAATAAAAAATATTTTAGAAATTTATAGTAAAAGCGGTATAGAAAATATAATGGCCCTAAGGGGTGATATACCTAAATGTGCAGAAATTTTTAAACCAGATTCAAGTGGATTTTCACATGCCTTTGAATTGGTGCAATTTATTAAAAAAGAATTTTCTTCAATGGGCATTGGTGTTGCCGGTTTTCCCGAAGGTCATCCCGAAACGCCAAATCGTCTTCATGAAATTGACTACTTGAGGCAAAAAGTAGACGCGGGGGCCGACTATATTTGTACACAGCTTTTTTTTGATAACAGAGATTTTTTTGATTTTTGTGAGAGATGCGAAATTGCGGGTATAAAAGTGCCTATCATCGCTGGAATTATGCCGGTTGTATCAAAAAGCAATATGACACGTATTGCCGAACTCGCGGCTGGCGCTAGATTTCCAGCGGCTTTATTAAGAAAAATGAATAATGCCAATAAAGAAGACGCTGAAAAGATTGGTATTGAATGGGCCTTTCTTCAATGCCGTGAGCTTTTGGAACATAGAGTAAGCGGAATTCATTTTTATACTTTAAATAAATCAAAAGCAGTTTTAGAGATATTTAAAAATTTAAGTTAGACTTTTTTTCAGGGTTCTTTTATCTTTATTATTTTCGCGTTTTTATATTTTGGCAGCAAAACCATTTTTTTCATCTTATGGAGCGTTTCAAAACCAATATCTATTAATGTTGAATTTACTATCCATGATAGAAGGTTTCCCCCGGGATTCATATGCAATTGGTAGGTTATTAAGATTTCACCATTATTAACAGGTTCTAGCTTCCAAAAACCGTTTAGTTTTGCGACTCTTACTATATTTTCTTTTTTAGTTATGTATTCAGGAAAGCCTTTTAATAAAATAAATATAGTTTTTGAATTGCTGTCTTGTGTTAAAGTAGATTGGGTTATTAAATCTCTTTTTGATGTAATCATAGAAAAGTCTAACTCAGTATACGTATACCTTATTTCAGAATTTTCCATTTCTGTTTTTTCAAGAAGGCTTGCTTTTGTGCATTGATAAATCCATAAAGGATATGACGCTGTATCGTCTAATAAAGAAACAAGGCTTACTAAAGTTGTTTTTAATTTCATAATAGCTTTAAGTTCTTTATATTCAGAACCTTCTATTTCTCTTAAATAAATCTCAATACCCGATTTATTTTTTTTTTGTTCCCACTCTGAAGCTGCTAAAAAATTTATTTTTAGTACAAAAATAAGAAATAGAAATAATAGATTTTTCTTATAGAAATATTTAATTTTATTTATGCGTGAAAACATATAATATTTAAAAAAAGAAGTTTAATTTAATACAATTGAAACTGGCAAGTATTTTTTTATACATTGACAAGGCATGAGCTTTACTTATATTCTATAAATGAAAGAATATAAAGACATTCTAGAGCAAATTAAAGACTTAGAAAAAATACTTCTCAATGAAATTCATCAAAAGAAAAAAAAATATTTTTATCAGCGCCATAAAAATAAGGTCAAATTTGAGAACAAGGTTAAAAAAGATCATAAAAAATTAGCTATAAATACTTTTAAATACTTATTTCGCGCGAGCTTTTGGGTAGTTATGACCGGACCAGTTGTTTATTTCCCGCTATTTTTCTTATTCATCTTCAGATTCAGAAGTATCTATTTGTTCAGATTCTTCTATTTTTTCAACGACTTTTTTACTTTTAGGGCGCAATACCATAAACATAATTCTACCCTCAAGTGAAGGTTCTTTTTCTACTACAGCATTTTCTTTTAAGTTTTCAGAAAATTTTACCAGTTTTTCATAGCCTAATTCTGTATGAGCCATTTCGCGACCTCTAAATCGCATGGTAACTTTAACATTATCGCCCTCGGTTATAAAATTTTCTGCCATAGAACATTTTCTATTAAAATCGCCAATATCTATTTTAGGTCCCATTTTTATTTCTTTAATTTGAATAACTTTTTGTTTTTTCTTGCTTTCTTTTTCTTTTTTTGCTTTCTCAAATTTAAATTTTCCATAGTTTATAATTTTAACGATAGGTATATCTTTAGATTTAGTGATTTCAACAAGGTCTTCACCTTTTTCTTGAGCTAGTTTAATTGCATTTTCGGTCGACATTACTTGCGCGCCGTTGTCAGTAATTACACGAACCTCTGGCTCTGTAATATCTTCATTAATACGATTTTCTCTTAATGGTCTTCTGGGTCGAAAAAGTTTTTTATATTTTCTCATACTTGTTATGTTAAGTATGTCAAAAATTCTTCAATTTGACAATTCTTTTTTAGAAAACAAAGAAACTTATTCATTAAATATTTATTGTGCTATAGATTTTATTTAAATGCATCTATTTTATCAGTCTTTTCCCATGTAAATGATTCACCTGATCTTCCAAAATGACCATAGGCAGCTGTAGGCAGATATTTTACTTTTCTTAAGTTAAGAGTTTCTCTAATACCTTTAGGAGTTAAATCAAAATTTTTAATTACTAGTTTTTCTATTTCATCATCAGATTTTTTACCTGTTCCAAAAGTATTTACTAAAACCGATACTGGCTTGGCAACCCCTATCGCATATGCGGCCTGCAGTTCACATCTTTCGGCTATTCCTGAAGCCACAATATTTTTTGCCACATAACGAAGCATATACGCTGCACTTCTATCTACTTTTGACGGGTCTTTACCGCTAAAAGCACCTCCGCCATGATGAGCAAAGCCTCCGTACGTATCTACTATTATTTTTCTGCCGGTTAGTCCACAGTCTCCGTGCGGACCTCCTACAACAAACCTTCCTGTAGGGTTAATTAAATATTTTGTATTTTCTATTAATTCAGAGGGAATAACTTTCTTAACAGCTAATTCAATAACAGCTTCTGAAATTTGATCTCTTGTTGCTTTTTCACTGTGCTGGGTACTCACTACCACAGTATCAATAGAAACAGGTTTATTATCTACATACTTTACTGTTACCTGTGATTTTGAATCTGGACCTAAAAAATCCACTTCTTTTTTATGACGTATTTCGGCTAATTTTTGCAATATTTTATGAGAATAATAAATTGGCATTGGCATTAAGGCGCTGGTTTCATTTATCGCAAACCCAAACATAAGACCCTGATCTCCTGCTCCCTCTTCTTGATATAGTCCCTCACCGGTTACTCCCTGTGCGATATCAGGTGATTGACGGTGCAGTCTTACAGTAACTTCGGCGTTATCGGCGTCAAAGCCTAGTTCTTCACTGGTATAACCGATTTCTTTTACAATTTTTCGGGCCAGTTTTTCAATATCTTCTTTTTTTATTTCTTCTTTTGAAGATACCTCACCGGCTACAGTTAAATGTCCGGTTGTTATTAAAGATTCACATGCTACTCTTGAACTTTCATCTAGAGCAAGATAACTGTCTAGTACAGAGTCTGAAATTTGATCACATATTTTATCTGGATGTCCTTCTGAAACAGATTCAGATGTAAATAGATAATTTTTATTCATAGAGTGGTCAAAAAAAAGTAAATTAATACGGCGAAAACTCTTTTTTATTATTGAGGTTTATCTATTAAAACTTCACCTGTCATTCCGTTTTCACCTTTAGGAATTGAAATACCCATAATTTTAAGAATGGTAGGAGCTATATCGCATAGTCTACCGTTTGTTAATTTAATTTTTTTATTAGTAAAATGGTTATCTATAAGCAGCAAAGGAGTATTAAATGTTGTATGCTGAGTAAACGGTGTTGTTTTATCGTCGGCAAGCATCTTTTCACAGTTGCCGTGATCAGCCGTTATTAAAATTGAATATTCATTTTTTAGGGCTTCTTTAACAATTTCACCAACACAAATGTCAAGAGTTTCTACTGCTGTAACAGCGGCCTTGAAGATACCTGTATGTCCCACCATATCTCCATTAGCGAAATTTAAAACTATTAAATCATAGTTTCTTGTTTTTAGGGCTTTTATTGTTTTATCTTTTATTTCATAAGCACTCATTTCTGGCTGCAGGTCATACGTAGACACATCTGGTGATGGTATTAATTTTCTATCTTCACCTTGAAAAGGCGTATCAATACCTCCGTTAAAAAAAAATGTTATATGCGCGTATTTTTCAGTTTCAGATATTCGAAGCTGTTTTAAATTATTTTTTGAAATAACTTCTCCTAAAAGATTGTTCATAGAGATTGGTTTAAAAAGAACCGGTAGATTAAAATCTTCGTGATATTGGGTCATACATACAAAATGAATATCTAAGTTTTTATTCTTTTGAAATTCTGAAAAGTTTTTTTCGGTGAAAGCTCTTGTAATTTGGCGGGCTCTGTCTGCTCTAAAGTTAAAAAATAATATGGCGTCTTTATCTTTAATAATTCCTTTTTCATCTGTTAATATTGAATGCATAAATTCATCCGTTTCATTGTTTTCATAAGCATTCTGAATAGCTTCTTCGGCATTTGTATAAAACATACCACTGCCTTCTGATAATAGCGCGTATGCTTTTTCGGTTCTTTCCCAGCGGTTATCTCTATCCATGGCATAATATCTGCCTATAATTGTTGCTAAACTTGCGTATTTAATAGATTTAGTATATTCAATTAGTTCATTTACAAAGTGGATCGCGCTTTTAGGCGCAGTATCTCTACCGTCTAAAAAAGCATGGATATAAGTATTAATTTCAGAATAATTTTCTTTTAATAATAAAAGTAGTTTATGTAAATGTTCCTGAAGAGAGTGAACTCCCCCGTCAGATAATAAACCCATAAGATGAAGTCTGCCGCCCGATTTTTTTAGATAAGAGATAAGGTTTATAAATTCACTGTTTTTTTTAAGCGTTTTATAATTTAATCCTTTTGAAATTCTTACAATATCGCTATATACAATTCTTCCCGCTCCTATATTTAAGTGACCGACTTCTGAATTACCCATTTGTCCATCGGGCAGGCCCACATGTTTTCCCGATGTATGTATTTGAGAAGAGGGATATTCTTTAAAAAGTTTATCAAGGTTTGGTGTTTTGGCTTCTTTTATGGCATTTCCTATTTCATTTTCATTAGGATTTATTCCAAAGCCGTCTAATATGACAAGAAGCACTTTTTGATTGTTGGGTTTCAAAACAAATTCTCTTTATATGTTAGTATAATATTAATTATTATTTATATATCTGGCTGTAAATCTTTTAATAATAAATTATATTAAAATTAAATAATGTTTGACGATATATCTACGATTTATTACCTTATTTAATATTGGCAGTCAAGGGCATTAAGCGCTAACAGTTTATAAGCAAGGTCGCTATTTATGACAGAAAGACAAGCTGAAATTATTCATACAATAGTAAGTGAGTTTGTTATGACAGGGGAACCTGTAGGCTCACAGGTATTGGTTCAAAAATTTGGCATGAATATTTCATCGGCAACTGTTAGAAAAGAAATGTCTATTCTTGAGCAAATGGGTTTTTTATCCCGTCCGCATACATCAGCGGGAAGACTGCCTACCGATGACGCATTTCAATTATATATTAATAACTTGTCTGAGTTTTATGAAGACGCCGCTTCACAAAAAGCTGAAATTGATGAAATATATCGGCAGGCAGCGTTACAGTTTGATCAGCTGTTAAAAACTACAGCTCACTTGCTGGCTTCAACTTCAAATTTTGCTGGATATGTTCTTTCTCCTAAAGCGGCCAGCAGCATTATTAATCATATTGAACTTGTATCTGTTTCTGATAATTTAATACTATTAATAATGGTAAGCGCTTCAAACTCTGTATATCAAAAAAAAATTAGAATTGAAAAAAGGGTTACTCAGGAAGAGTTATATAAAATCAGCCGTTACCTAAATCAAAGAATAAAAGGTTACGAACTTTCTGATATTCAAGAAAAAGAATTAAACTTTATATTAGATGCTTCAAGTGAACTTCAAGACTTAAGTGACATTGCCGCTGTTATAGTACAGTCACTTGTATATAATCCGCCTAATCAGGAAGTTTACCTAGAGGGAGAATCTAATTTGTTTCAAAAGATACTAGAAACTATACCGCCTAAAGAAAAAGCAGAAAAAGTAATCAATAAACTTGCAGATAAAGATTTTGTTTGTGAACTTATCAATCAAACAAAGATTAAAAATGGAGTTTGCGGTAAGGTAGGTATAGAAATTAATGGTGATCATCTAGCGGGAGTTTCTATCTTAACAAAAGGTTATTCTTTAGGGGGCAGAGATATAGGAGCTCTTGGCGTCATTGGTATGAGCCGAATGCCCTATGAAAAAATAATTCCTACCATAGATTACGGAGCAGAATTATTGTCTAAATATCTTAACCAAAATATGGAATATTCGTTTGAAGATATAAACGAAAAAATAATTAGAAAGAAATTAATAGAAACAAAAAATAAAAAAAGAAATTAAAAATAAGGAGAATTTTAAATTATAAGATGAGTAAGAAAAAAGAGCAAGCTGAAAATAATAACAAGCCTGAAAATGAAATAAATCAAGAAGAGATTAAAAAAGAAGATGAACAAGCAAGCGAATCTACAGACAATAAATTAAATAAAGAAATAGACGATTTAAAAATAATATTACAACGTGAAAGAGCGGAATTTTTAAATTATAAAAAAAGAGTAGCTCAAGATAGAGAATCATTTGAAGCATTAACATTAGGAAACTTTTTTACAGAGCTAATGCCTGTTTTAGATTCATTTGACAGAATGTTTGCGTCTGCAGAAGATAAAAGCACTGTAAAAGAAAATTCGGCCGAAAAATTTATTGAGGGAATAAATTTGATTCATAAACAGCTATTAGATCTTTTTTCTAGGTTTAATGTAGAAGAGTTAAATCCTGTTGATAAAGATTTTGATCCTTCCTGTATGGAAGCCGTTGCCGTGCAGGAATCTGAGGATGTACAAAGAGATATAGTAAATAATGTATTTCAAAAAGGTTATTCTATTAAAAACAAAGTATTGAGACCGGCAAAAGTTTTAGTGTTTAAACCAAAGGCCTCAAATGAAAAAGAAAACACACAAAATGAAACAAATACTTAAATAGCTAAAAGGAGAAAAAAATGTCAAAAGAAAAAATAATAGGAATTGATTTAGGAACAACAAATTCTTGTGTTGCTGTTATGGAAGGCGGGGAACCCGTTGTTATACCAAATTCAGAAGGCGCGAGAACCACACCTTCAATTGTAGCATTTACAGAAAAAGGTGAAATTTTAACCGGACAGGTTGCAAAAAATCAAATGATAACGAATCCTGAAAACACAATACGTTCGGCAAAACGTATTATAGGAAGAAGATTTAATGAAGTAGGTGAAGAGATTAAATTGGTTCCCTATGAAATAAAGCAGGGTGCAAACAGTTCAGTATTAATAAAAACCCGTGAGAAAGATTTTAGGCCAGAAGAGATATCTGCCAGGGTGCTTCAAAAGATGAAACAAACAGCTGAAGATTATCTTGGCTATTCTATACAAAAGGCGGTTATTACAGTTCCCGCTTACTTTAATGATGAGCAAAGACAGTCAACTAAAGATGCGGGTAAAATTGCCGGTTTAGAGGTTGTAAGAATTATAAATGAGCCTACTGCCGCTGCTTTAGCATACGGTCTGGATAAGAAAAAAGACAATGAATTAATTGCGGTATATGACTTAGGAGGCGGTACATTTGATATTTCTATATTAGAGCTGGCTGATAATGTATTTGAGGTAAAATCTACAAACGGAGATACACACTTGGGCGGTGATGATTTTGATCAAACTATAATAAGCTGGCTTATTGAAGAGTTCAAAAAAGAAACAGCTATTGATTTAAGTAAAGATAAAATGGCTTTACAGAGACTTAAAGAGGCTGCTGAAAAAGCAAAAATAGAACTTTCAGGAAAAGAAACATCTGATATAAACATTCCGTTTGTAACAGCAGATGCATCGGGGCCGCGCCATTTAAATATTACTTTAACCAGAGCAAAGTTTAACCAATTAACGTTAAAACTTGTAGAAAGAACAGTGGAACCATGCAAAAAAGCTTTGGCAGACGCGGGGGTATCACCTTCAGATATTCATGAAGTAATTTTAGTTGGCGGTTCTTCGAGAATACCGGCGGTTAGAGATAAAGTAAAAGAAATTTTTGGCAAAGAACCAAATAAAAGCGTAAATCCTGATGAAGCTGTTGCCGTGGGTGCATCTATTCAGGCAGGCGTTTTAGCTGGTGATGTTCATGAAGTATTGCTTTTAGACGTAACGCCTTTATCTCTTGGTATAGAAACTTTAGGTGGAGTTATGACAAAAATAATTCAGCGGAACACTACCATACCAACGAAGAAATCAGAAATCTTTTCTACCGCGGCTGATAACCAAACAGCTGTTGATATTCATGTTTTACAGGGCGAGCGTGAGATGGCAGCAAACAATAGAACCTTGGGAAGGTTTCAATTGGCTCAAATACCTCCGGCTCCCAGAGGGATGCCTCAAATAGAAGTAACTTTTGATATTGATGCCAATGGGATTGTTCATGTTTCAGCTAAAGATTTAAAAACAAATAAAGAACAGAAAATTAAAATTGAAACGTCAAGCGGTCTTTCTGAAGATGAAATAAATAAAATGGTACAGGATGCTGAAGCTCACGCAGATGAAGATAAAAAGAGTAAAGAAACAGCCAAAGAATATAATGAGCTTGATAATATGGTGTATACAATAGAGAAAGCCGTTTCAGAGGCCAAAAATTTAGATGCCGCGGCAAAATCTGAAATTGAGTCATCTGTTAAAGAGGGTAAAGACGCACTTCAGGAAAAAAATGTTGAGAAGATGAAAACAGTAAAGCAGAAAATAACTGAAGTTATGAACAAGTATTCTTCACAGCTTTATCAGCAGGCGGGACAGCAGGAAAACATTAAGCCTGAAGACGCATCTGAAGAAAAAAAATCAGAAAAAGAAGAAAAAATTGTAGACGCAGAAGTTGTTGAAGATGATGATTCCAAGAAATAGACTGGGATAAATAAAAATGGCAGAGAAAAGAGATTATTATGAAGTGCTGGGTGTATCGCGCTCTGCCACTATTGATGAAATAAAAAAGGCCTATCGAAAATTAGCTTTAAAATATCATCCTGATAGAAATAAAGGAAACCAAGAAGCAGAAGAAAAATTTAAAGAAGCGACAGAAGCCTACGAAGTATTACGTGATGATGAAAAACGGCAGTTATATGATAAATTTGGTCATGCCGGTGTATCGGGTTCAGGGGCGCAGGGCTTTGGCAGGGGCGCATATACCGATTTTTCAGATATTTTTTCTGGTTCTAGTTTTGAAGATTTATTTGAAAATTTATTTGCAGGTATGGGTGGTTTTGGATTCAGCGGTTCAACACGAACCAGAGGCAGGGTAAGAAGAGGCGCTGATTTACGATATAATCTTGAAGTATCTCTTGAAGATGTTTTTCATGGTAAAGAAATAAAAATTCAAATACCCCGTGAAGAGCATTGCGAAAAATGCGGGGGAGTCGGCTCAGATGATGGTAAGCTTGAAACATGTCCGGTTTGTCAGGGAAGCGGTCAGGTAAGAAGAAGTTCAGGTTTTTTTTCAATAGCTTCTACCTGTAGTCAGTGTTCAGGTGAAGGGCAAATAGTTAGAAATCCATGTTCAAAGTGCAGGGGCAGCGGATTGATTATGAAAAAAAGAACTATTAATATTCGTATACCTGCCGGTATTGATTCGGGTACACGATTAAAAGTTTCGGGAGAAGGTGAAGCGGGACCAAAAGGAGGCCCTCCCGGAGACTTATACGTTGTTATTCAGGTAAAAAAACATCCTAAGTTTGAACGCGAAGGAATGGATCTTACTACATCGATAGAAATTCCGGTGACTATGGCCATATTAGGCGGTGAAATATCAGTTGATACAATAAATGGCAGTTCGGTAAGATTAAAAATTCCATCAGGAACCCAGCAGGGAACAACCTTTCGAATACGAGGCAAAGGATTGCCTTATATGGGAGGCGGCAGCCGGTATGGTGATATTCTTGTAGAGGTTTTTATAAATATACCTAAGACATTAAACTCAAAGGCAAAAGAGTTAGTAAAAAAATTAGAAGAAGAATTAGCGCAAAGCAGTGGATTTTTTAACCGCTTTAGATAAAATCTTTTGCTTGCAATAGCATCTTAATATTTTAAAAAGACTTTAGCTATGAACAAAAAAAGTAAGCTGAAGATGGGCATTATAGGTGTAGGCCGAATGGGGCAGTACCATTTAAATGTTCTCTCGGGTTTAAATACTCATCAATTAGTAGGTGTTTTTGATTCTAATCAAGATAGATCAATGGAGCTTGCCTCAAAATTTGAGACGAAAAGCTACTCAGATTATCTTAAGCTTCTTGAAGATGTAGAGGCTATTACTATTGCAGTACCTACTCATTTACATTATGAAATATCTAAAAAAGCTCTGGAATATGATTGCCATGTTCTGCTTGAAAAACCAATGACAACAAAATTAGAAGAAGCGGTTGAACTTCAGAAAATAGCAAAATCAAAAAAGAAAATTATACAGGTAGGGCATGTAGAAAGATTTAACGGGGCGGTAATTGAACTGCAAAAAATAGTAACAGATCCATATCTTATTGAAGCAAGACGGTTTTCGCCTTTTACGCCAAGAATTAAAGATACAGGTGTAATTTTAGATATGTTAATTCATGATTTAGATATTGTTTTAAACTTAGTTAAATATCCGGTTACAAGTTTTACTGCTATGGGTAGTTATATTGAAAATGAAAATTTTGAAGATATTGCTTCTTTACAGCTTTGCTTTGAAAATGGATGTATTGCCACGCTAGTGGGTTCAAGGGTAAGTCAGAATAAAGAAAGAATTATGAATATTACTCAAGAAAAAAGTTATATTATGCTAAACTATGCTAATCAAGATATTGAAATTCATCGTCAGGCAAGTGGAGCTGTTTTAACTACCAAAGAAGAAATTAAGTATTCACAGGAATCATTTGTTGAAAAACTTTATGTGCATAAAGACAATCCGCTTAAAAGCCAGCATATACACTTTTATGAGTGTATTACAGATAACGTAACTCCTTTGGTGCCTGAAGAAAAAGATATTGAAACACTAAGAATTGCTCTTGAAAGTATAGACAAAATTAAAGCCCAAAAATAATGACTAAACCAATTACAGACCTTGTAATTCCTGATGTTGGCGATACAGATTCAATTGAACTGGTAAAATGGAACAAAAAAGCGGGTGAATCATTTGAAAAAGGTGACGAACTTTGTGATTTAGTAACCGATAAGGCTTCTTTTTCGCTTGAGGCTCCTGAAAAAGGTATTTTACATGAGATATTAATACCTGAAGGCAATATAGTTAAAGTTCATCAGCTGGCAGCCCGTGTAATTTGTAAATAATATACTTTTAGCTGTTTTTAAGTTAAGCTTATTTCAATATCTTTTTCAATTGATTCTAAAAAATTCTTTTCATGAATGTTCTTTAATAAGAAAACTTCAGGAATTGAAAATCCGTTAAAATTTGAAGCGTAAACCGTTGTATATGCCCCAGAGCTTAAAAAGTAAATTTTATCCCCTACAATAGGTGAAGGGATTTCAGCTTCATACATCTTATCCATCGAATCGCATGTAGGTCCGCATAGCATTACTCTCTCTTTTTTTCCTTTTCCGGTTGATTTTATAGGATAGGTAATGCCGTCTATTGTTTCCATCATTCCCGTAAATACACCTGTATCAAGAAAAACCCATTTCTTTTCTTTTCTTTCTGCAATACCGATAATTTTTGATACTATTATTCCCGCGTCGCCTGTAATGAATCTGCCTGGTTCGGCGTAAAAATTAGTAATATTTATACCTTCATTCTTCCAATTATTTAAATGTTCATATATAATTTTTGAAATATCGTTAACCGAGGGGATTTCTCTTCCCAGATACACAGGAAAACCACCACCTATATTTAATGTATTTGGATTTAAATTATATTTTTGGCTAAGTTTTAACGCTTTTTTTGCTGTTGTCATAGCCATATGCCAGCTATTTAATCTTTCACATTGTGACCCTACATGAAAAGTTATTCCGCTTAGCTCAATTTCTTTTTCTTTCATATATGAAAACACTTTTTCCCATAGTTCTTCAGGACAGCCAAATTTACCAGATAGCGGCCATAAGCTGCCTTCATTAGGAACTTCAATTCTAAACTGTAAATTAATCTTCTTTTTATAAGGATATATTTTTTCGAGTTCACCAATGCTGTCAAAAGCAAAAACAGTAATATTATTTGATACTGCGGCATATATTTCTTCAGGAGATTTTACTGGATTTGAAAAAATTATATTATTAGAGCTTACACCTAAAGATAATAGTTTTTTTATCTCAAAAAACGAAGCCGTTTCAAAATACGCGTTTTCTTCTAATAAGCTGTTAAGTATTTCTGTATTATTATTGGCTTTGATAGCATAAGCCACTTTAAAATCAAAAAAAGCTTTTCTAATTTCATTATAATTGTTGATAATTTTTGATTTGTTCATTAATAATACTGGTGTTTTCATAGACTAAAAAACTCCTTATTTAATAAATTTTTAAACCCAAACCAAGTAAATAAAATACAGTGTAAAGTTTAATATATATTTTGGCAAAAATAATCGCATAATTTAGTAAAATCTTGTATCTCAAATATATGCTTTAGTATAAATTAGTAATAAATTTGCCCATACTTTCCTTTATTATTGACGGCTTGTTTCAATTATATTTTTGGGTAATATGTCTAAAATGAAAACAAACCGTTCCGCGGCGAAAAGATTTCGTCTAACTAGTTCGGGCAAATTAAAAAGAGCAAAGGCATTTAAAAATCATATATTAACTAAAAAAAAGGCAAAAAGAAAATCTTCTTTAAGAGAAACGGCGTATGTGCACCCCGCGAATTTTCCGGGTATTAGACGTATGCTTGGTATATAAAAAGTATTTAAGGATTATTTATGAGAGCTGTTAACGGCACAATAAGAAAAAATAGAAGAAAAAAAATATTAAAAAGAGCTAAAGGTTTTCGTGGCGGTAGAAGAAAACTTTTTCGTACGGCAAAAGATGCCATAATGAAGTCAGATGTATGGGCTTACCGCGACAGAAAACAGAAAAAAAGAAATTTTCGATCTCTTTGGATAGTAAGAATTAACGCTGCGTGCAGAGAAGAAGGCATAAGCTATTCAAAATTTATTGATGCAATTAATAAATCTGAAATAACTCTTAATCGAAAAAGCTTAAGTGAAATTGCCATAAGACAACCAGAAGCTTTTAAAGAAATCGTAAAAAAAGCAAAAGCTGTCTTAAGTTAAAATTTTTTATATTACCGAGATATCAATTTTTTTAAGCAAAGCACCGCTATTATCTTTAAGTTCAACTTCATAATCTCCTGGAATAATATGCGGGAAAAAAGCATGTTCTTCTTTTAATGCGTATGAATGTAAAATACGATTTTCTTTTTTTAAGTTAATAATCTTAGGAATTTTAGCAAAATTTTGTAGCTTAATAGTTAGCATTACCGTACCGGGACCGTCTTGAACTGCCTGGTATAGTAAAATTTCATTATTTTCATCTTTTGTGAAAAAATTCAGGGATGTAGGGTAGTTTTCCTGTTCGGCATGCGCGGCAGATCGAAAAGAAGCTGCATCTGCTCTTTCAGGCAGTAAAAATAAATTTTCAGCCATGCCCGATATCAACTGAAGGCCATCTTTGATTTTAATAATAAATTTATCTGATGTTTTTTTAGAGGACTCTTTACTTTCATTTTCTAAGCGATTTGCGATAATTTGCTTAAGATATTCAGGAACTTTTTTTTGTTTTTCTTCAAATTTAGGATTTAAAATTGTTAGAAATATTTGAAAAAGCTCCAGACTAATATTGTCTTGCCATAAAATATCGCTTTCTTTTGAATATTTTTTTGAAACACTGTTTAAATCTTCATGAAACGCTTCGGCCAAAGCATATATTTTTTCATCAGGTAAAGACTGCTTTTCTGATGTATTTAATATATTATTTATTTTTTTTTCTTTAAGAGCGTTTTGCAAGTGCGTTATTTTCTCAAGACATAAAACACATTCACCTATATGGTTTAATGCTTTTGATTTATCCTTTCCTGAAAGATAGGCTTTTATTACGGGGAAATCGCATTTTTGATTTATTTTATTGCTCATATTCATTATCCTGCATTTATTTTCATTTTTATGTTAAATATGACGAACAGAAAATAAAAAATTCAACATAAAAAAATTTAAAAAATATCAAATTTTTCAATTGTTCTGTGCAATTGAACCGAAAGCACCCCCTGGCTCGTATTAAGCATTTTTGATAAATTTTTATAGGGAGCTCTAATAGAAATAAGACTTTTCTCTTGATGCGCAAGCAAAGATATTTGTTTTTTCTTCTTTTTTATTAAAGACCTAATTAAATCTATAATTTTTGGTGGAATTTCACTATTTTCATAATCTACAGACCAGCTGTGTTTATTGGGTTTAATATGCGGATTTTCTTTAAAAAAATTATCTATCGAGTTTTGAAGAGAAAGAATTTTTTGAAAATTTTCAGTAAGCTTATTTTCTAAAAATTTTACATCAGACGCTTTTTCAAAAACGATATCTTTTAACTCTAAAATTTCTCTAAGTATTATTTCTTTTGAGACTTTTCTTTTTTCTGAGAGCCATTTAATTTCTTCTATATCAAGATCGAGATAATAAATATAGGCAAGTTTAAATAAAATACGTTTTTGTATATCAAGGTCTTCAAGTTTATTGCTGAATTTTTGAAAATAAGAGTTGCTTTCAATTTCTGATCTATTATTTCTTTCATCAGCAATATTTTCAAGAGGCTCAAAGACATTACCGTTATCATCTATTTTAGTCATTGATACAGTTTTTAATTTCTCTTTTTTTGTTCGCAAAAAATCGATTGTTAAATTTCGTAATACAGAAAAAAACCATGTAGTAAATTTTGATTTTTGTTGAAACACAGAAAGCCTTTTGCCATTTTTTAAATGTTCAAACGCGTATAAATAAAAATCTCCGGCTTCATCTTCATTGAAGTTATAAAATCTCATGGGAAAATTATAAATATCTTCAGAAAACGCTTCAAAAAATTCATTAATTGAAGTTAAATCGCCTTTTTTAAGTCTTTCAATTACCGATATAGCAATTTCATTCTTTGATAAAGCTTCCGCTGTTTCAGATTCAAACATAATAACAATTTATTCAACAGTTACAGATTTTGCCAAATTTCTTGGCTTATCGACGTCACACCCTCTATAAACCGCTGTATAATAAGCAATCAATTGTAAAGGTATTACTGTTAAAATTGGCGATAAAGGTTCGCAGATTTTAGGAATTTCTACGTAAAAATCAGATATATCTTTTACCTCTTTATCGTTTTCTGTTATAATTGATATTATTTTACCTTTTCTGGCTTTTACTTCAAGTAAGTTTGATATAGTTTTTTTTCTTATTTCACCCTCTGGTACAATAACAATAGAAGGTACCTCTTCAGAAATGAGAGCGATAGGACCATGTTTAAATTCACCGCCCGCGTAACCTGAAGCGTGAATATATGATATTTCTTTTAATTTTAAAGCGCCTTCTAGAGCGGTCGCGTAATTAAACGTTCGCCCAAGATAAAGAGTATTTGAAACATTTTTTAAATAATTAGCTATTTCTTGAATTGGCTCTAATTTTTGTAATATTTGTTCTATTTTTTCTGGTAAAGTTTTTAGCTCATTTATTAATTTAAATTTTTCTTCTTTAGGCATTGCCCATCGAATAGAACTCATATAAAGAGAAAATAAAAACAAACTTACTAGTTCTGCTGTATATGCCTTGGTCGAGGCAACACCTATTTCGGGACCTGCCATTAAATCTATAATAGAATCAGATTCTCTTGAAATGCTAGAGTTTTTATTATTTACAAAAGATAAAACTTTTAAGAACTTTGCCTTTGCTTCATGCAATCCGGCCAAGGTATCAGCAGTTTCACCTGACTGGCTAATACCTATAACCAGTGTATCACCGCCTGCGACTGGATTTCGGTATCTAAATTCAGATGAAAAATCGGCGTCTGTTGTTAATTTACTTAATATTTCTAAATATAGCTTACCTATTAACCCTGCATTAAGTGAAGTTCCGCAGGCTTGTATAATTACTCTGCCGATTCTAGATAAATATTCATTGTCAAAAGTTAATTCTTCAAAAATAATTCTGTTGTCACTATCAAGGCGTGTATCTATAATTTTTTGCA
Source organism: Spirochaetia bacterium (assembly GCA_029880285.1). Classification (GTDB taxonomy): domain Bacteria; phylum Spirochaetota; class Leptospiria; order Turneriellales; family JAOUOS01; genus JAOUOS01. The sequence goes on along the minus strand of JAOUOS010000008.1, from coordinate 44,467 downwards.
GAATAGAAGTTTGCTCATATATTTCTTTGAGCATAAAGTGCGGGTACTTTCCTTTTTCTATTTCTTCTTCTGTTATTTCAATTGGCTCTAATTTTACTTCAATAGGGCTGTTTTGCAGATTAAATATTTCTATTTTATTATTTTCAATATAACCCCATTCGCCGTCATTTATATAAATTACTTCTCTAGCTATAGGTATAATAGCCGGCAGGTCAGATGCTATAAAACTTTCAGGTATAGATTTTTTACCTTTACCCAAGATAAGGGGGGCGCCGTTTCTGGCAAAAAATATTTTATTTGATTCTTTTTCACTTATCATCGCGATTGCAAATTTACCATCTATTTTTTTTAGGCAATTTAAAAAAGCATCTTGTAACGATATATTTTTCTTAATTTCATAATCTAATAGATGAGGTATGACTTCGGTATCTGTATCTGATACAAAAACATATCCTTTACTAATTAGATCATTTTTAATTTCTAAATAATTTTCTATAATTCCATTGTGCACAACAGCAAGGTTTGCATCTGAATTAGTATGCGGATGAGCGTTTTTTGTTGAAGGTTCACCATGTGTTGCCCAGCGGGTATGTCCTATACCGGCATGTCCGTTTAATCCCTGCGATTTCAACTGTTCTTCAAGGTTTATTATTTTACCTTTTGCCTTACAAATTGACAGTTCATCTTTGTTTAAAACCGCTATTCCCGCCGAATCATATCCTCTATATTCCAGTTTTTTTAGACCAACCAGAAGTACTGAATCTAACGCTTTAGGGCCTATATAACCGACTATTCCACACATTTGATATACGTTATTTAATACTTTAACGATATGTCAAGATGTAAGTTTATTTAGAAAAATAATTTTATGAGTTCTTGATATACGGCTGTTGCCTTTACAAGCTTTATTTTACAGGCTTACCGCTTAGCCATTCTCCTGAATGTAGTACAAAACCTTCGTTAGATGTCATGGTGCCTTCTCCATGAAAGCTGCCATCATTAAATTCGCCTACATATCGGCATTCTATATCAGAATAAATTCCTTTGCCATGCATTTTTCCATTTTTTATTCCGCCGGTGTATTTACTGCCATTATTGCCACGTATAGAACCATGCCCGTTTTCTATTTCGACCTCGGTTTCTCTTGAAATAAAACCAGAAGCCTGTACGGTTAAAAAATGAGCTAGAATATTTTTATCAAGATGTTCGCTTTCAACAAGAATATTGCCAACTTTTTTATTAGGATTGTTTTTTTGTTTTTCAAGCGCTGAATTTAATTTATCTTCATCAATTAAACCCGTGGCAATTAATAATTCTCCTAAAGCCGGTTTTACATGATTAATAGAAAGATATTTAATTAAATCCATATAATCTAAAAGACCCATATCTACCAGAATCTTACCTAACTTATCGAAGCTTTTTTTTTGTAGTTCCAGAGCCTGATTTAACTCTTCTTCTGTAATAACGTTTTCTTTAATTAAGATTTCACCTATTTTCATATAAGTTATGAATATAAAATATTAAATACAGATTTAAAATTTTTTTTTGTTATAGATAGACAATAAAAAAACCTTTATTACTTAAATTTATCTTAAAATATTTTAACATATTTATAAATAAGCATTATGTTTAATACAAATATTTAATAGCTTAGATTATTTAGAAACTTTAAGATTTAATTTTTTTTATGTATTCTCCAATTTTTTTATCAGAATTGTAAATGTGATTAATTATCCATTTTGTTATTATTTGATTGGTTTCTAAAATATTATTGTAGTCAATGTCGGTTTTTATGATTTTATCTTTTAGTTTGATAATTAATGTCTTAAAGTTTTCATGTTTATTTTTATGTTCTTCATAATCAGGGTATTTAATTTGTTTTTGCAGGTTTTCTTCATCTTTAAAATGTTCTTCTACATATTCAGATAGATATTCTAAAATTTCTAAAACTTTATCCCTGCCTTTTTTTTTATTAACACAATTAAAAAATATATTTACTTGTTGAACAAGCTGTTTATGCTGATTATCAATTTTTTCAATACCTATTAAATATTTATTGTTCCATTCGATATTCATTTATTAGCCAAGATAAATTTTTTTGTGCTTTGGTAAATCATTAAAATAGCTTTATTAGGTTTAGATTATTATTATTTTAAACGAATTGAAATCAATGTAATATCATCTGTAGATGGTTCTTTTCCTTTATATCTATCTAATTCATTTATCACCGATAAATTTATTTTTTCAAGGCTTTTTTCTGAAGCATTACTTACAGCTTTTTCAAACAAGGTATAAAGTTTTTTTTCGCTAAATTCTTTTCCCTTATCATTTAGCTGTTCAAACAAACCATCTGTAAAAAGAAAAATTATATCTGCATTTTCAAATTTTTCTTTTTTTAATTCAATTTCGGCATCATCTAAAACCCCTAAAATTTTTCCTGATGTCTGCAGTTTTTTTAATTCTTTTGTTTTAAATTTATAAAGATACTGCGCCGGATGACCCGCAGAAGAAAATGAAATTGCGCCTTTTCTAACATTAATAAGAAAAGCAGTAAAATAATTCTGGCTAAAAACGTCTTTGCTTTTTAAGATATTGTTGTTCATGTTTTTTAGTGTTTGCATGGAAGATTCGGGTTTGTTATTTTGCATATATATTGCATGAATTTGCATTGTTCTTAAAGCAGCCTGTATACCGTGTCCTATGGCATCGGCAATGATAATTGAAACAGACTTATCTTCAAGTTGACTAATATTATAATAATCGCCCCCTACTTTTTTATTTTGCGGTAAATAGGTAACAGCAATTTCAAATTCTTTTATATTGTTATAATAATCTGGAAAAGTTAAAACGTTTTCTTGCACTTGTTTCGCGATATCTAACTCAAAAGCTATTTTTTTGGTAAAAGATAATGTTTTAGAAAAGCGCATAGAAATATTCCCGGTTTGAAGAAGCATAAAAGCAAACAATCCCCAATGGGCCAAATGAAATGTGTTTATAATTCGCTCATTAAACAAGATATCATTGATAACCGCAAGAAAAAGAGAAATAAAACCAATTAGAACAAGTAAAGCTTCACTTTTCTTTTCTTTAAGCGCTTTTAAAATAACCATCAAAACCCAAATGCCTCCTACTATCATTGAGATTTCAAAATAAAACATTGTTTTTGAATAATAATACAGCGGGAAAAAAATAACAACTAAAGTTCCGGTACTAAAAAGTGCTAACAGAGTATTTAGAATATTTTTATTAAGATATTTTGAAAAAATAGAATTTATAAACAGTAAAAACAAAATATTAGATAAATATGAACTTATATATTCAATCTTATTGCCTAAATACCAGTTAAAATTGGGAAAAATTTGGTAAAGCGGTTTTTCATTAATTAGTATTATGCGAAAAATTATAGCCAGAGCAAACAATGAAAAATATAAAGAGGCTTTATCTTTTTTATGAAAATAAAACATAAACATATTATAAATAGCCACGACTAGAAGGCTCCCTACTAAAAAAACATCTATATAAGTATTTATTCTTTTTTGTATTATAACTTCTTCGGCCTTACCAATAATTGGCGCTAACCACATACCGCCTTTACTATGTTTGAAATTAACGACCTCTATTATGATTTCATTATTCTGCTGAAGATTTTCTAAAAGAATAACCGAAGAAAAAAATTGCGGCTTATATAAATTTTCTTTCTCGCTTATTTGGCCGTTAGACAATATTTTTTTTTTATTAAACCACATATTATATGATGTCGCCGCATCGATCATTTTTATCGCTAAAGACGGCCTATTAGAGCCAAGAATCAAATTTAATTTATAAGTTCCGTAGCCTAATCCGTTTATTTCTTTGCCCTGTTGTGTAGAACCATTCCATAGGCCCGGGGAATATAAAAATGAATATTCTTCTTTAGATAGGTCTGTGCCGTTAGAAAACAGCTTTTTATAGTAAAACTTCCATGTTCCTTTTAGTTCAACACTTCCGTCTTTTATGAAATCCCAATTTGACAAATCAATTTCGCCGTTTTTTACGATAAAATTTTCTTCTTTAGCAGAGCAATTTAAAATAAATAATATAATTAAGAAAATAAAAAAAAATTTATACTTTTGAAAAAACATATTTTTGTCATTTTAAGCCTTGGGTTTGAATTGTAAACAATTATGAATATTTATTTTAAGAGGTATCGAAAATTATTTTCTAAGGGCCTCTGCCGGCATAAGCTTTCTGGCATATCGTGCGGGAATCATAGCTGAAACTGTGGGGACAACAATACAAACAATAACCGCGATGGCCAAATCTTTTATAGCGATAACAGGTCTTATAATATATTCAATGGGGATGGTTAAATCTTTGACTTCTTTTGAAAAATCGATACCCCTGTGAGAAAGATAAGCGATAATAGAATAGCCCACAATGGCGCCTAAAATACCGCCGGCTGTTCCTATAATGGCGCCTTCCATCGTAAAATTAAAAAAAAGCTGCCTATCGGTCATGCCCATGGCTTTTAGTGTGCCTATTTCATGCAGTCTTTCAAAAATGGCCATCATCATTGTGTTTATGACTACAAAACAGGCTAAAAATAAAATTAACGCTTCAATAAAAATATATACAGATTTCATTGTTTCCATAAGGCTCATGAAGTCGCCAAGTTGTTCCTGGTAGGTTTGAGCCGTTAAACCTTTAGGTAAAAATGAAGATATCTCGTTTTTATAAATATTTACGTTATTAATATCATGGCCGTAAACATATAGTTCGGTTGTACCGTTAAATATTTTTAAGAGCCTTTTTGCGTCTTCAAGACTTATAAAAAAAGAGTTTTTATCATACATCATTGCGATTTTAAAAATTCCTTCTACTTTAAGTTTAATTCCGTTTAAGCCGCCTTGTGATGTTTTTGAAGCGATTAAAAGATCGTCGCCTATTTTTACGCCTGCTTTTTTAGCGAGAATACTGCCTATATATATGCCAGATTCTTTAATTTCGCCTTCAATTAATTTTTCTTTTAATTTATATTCGTTATCGTTTAAGTTAATGCCAATTCCGAAAGCCGATACCGTATTTTCTTTATGACCCAGTAAAATACCAAAACGGACCCTTTCTTGTACGTCTCTTATTTCATTTATATGTTCTATTTTAGAAATCAGCTTTTCATGATCAGAAATAATTTCATCTACAGGCATAAACTTTTGTCGTTTTAAGTATTCTTCTGTGGTTATTCTAACATGTCCGGTTTGGTATTTGGTAAAATTATTTTGATATACGGCAACCATGCCATTAATCCAGCCCTGCGCGATACCTACAATAATGGCCCCTAAAAATATGGAAAGAAAAGTTAAAAACGATCTTTTCTTGTTTCTAAGAACATTTCGAAACGCGAATTTTATTAACATATCAATGCTCCTTTACTGCGCTACCCTTAGGCATTCCATGGGTTCAAACATCATGACCCGTTTCGCGGGAAAATAACTGGCCAGTATACTGGTTAATACCACAAGAACAAAGCATTTAACATAAGAAGCAAAAACCCATGCCGATTTTACCCTGCCGGTGATATTAAACCCCATAGCGTCTTCACCTAACATTGAGGCGTAATCAATACCTACGTAAATAAAATATAAGTTTGCCAGTGTACCCAATATCATTCCCATTATACTGCCTAAGATGCCTATGATTAATCCTTCTATAATAAATATATTTCGTACCTCGGTTTTTTGCATACCAAGCGCCATCAGCATTCCTATTTCTCTTCTTTTTTCAAAAACCGACATTAATAGGGTGTTAATAATGCCGACCAAAGCTATTATCAGAAGAAATAGCAATATATAATTTCCTGCAGCTTTTTTCATATCAAGAAGGGCCGCGAACTCGCTTGAGAGTTCCTGCCAGTTTTGAATTTTAACGCCGGTAATTTTTGAATTTAATTCTTTTTCAAAAGGCTCAATATTTAAATAATCTTTTACTCTTAATGTTAATTCAGTGGCGCCCTTGATATCCATATATGTACGCGCCTCTTCAATATTTATAAAAGCCATCATCATATTTACTCTCGGGTCGGCGGCTTTTACAATACCGGTAACCGTAAATTCAATGGATGTAAACATTCCATGGCGGTTTCGAAAGGTTATAAAAACAAGATCGTCCAATTTTAGTCCCATGTCTCTGGCAAGTATGTATCCGAGAACAATGCCGTTTTTTTCCAGCTTGCCCTCGCTAATATACTGATCTAAGTTAAAAACATTTTTATCGTTTTGAGGATCAATGCCAACCGATATAATAGGCGTAGAATCTATGCCGTTATCAAGTTCTGATAAAAATAAAACGCGAGAAGCGTATCCTTCTACAAAATCCATTGTTTTTAATTTAGATTCTATTTCGTTTGTGTTTTCGAGATAATTTTCAGAATCATATGGGTCGTCTTCGTCAAAATTAATGTTCCTGATTTTAAAATGGCCGGTTTCAAATTCAATGTAGTTTTTAAATGAAACAACATCAAGGCCTTCATACATAGCGTCTAATACAAGAAATACCATAAAGCCAAAAGAAAGCATCATAAAAGTAAGTATGGTTCGCCTTTTGGCTTTTATGATATTCTTATAAGCTATTTTTGCCAGATATCCCATTATAACCTTCTTATACTACTTTACCGTCTTTTAATTCTATAATTCTTCGTGCATGTTTCATCACCATTTTATCGTGGGTAGAAAATATAAAGGTAACTTTTTCTACCTCGTTTAATTCATGCATTAAGTCAATGATGGCCTCGCCTGTTTTTGAATCGAGATTGGCGGTTGGCTCGTCGGCAAAAATTACTTGCGGCTTTTTAATTAACGCTCTGGCGACTGAAACCCTCTGCTGCTGCCCGCCTGATAATTCAAGCGGCATTCTTTTCTCAAGACCTTTTAATCCTACTTCATCTAAAATATTATAAACCAGTTCTTTTATTTCTGAATCTGAATGTTTTTTTAAAAGTTTCATGGGCAGTTCTACGTTTTCATAAACATTTAATACGGGCATTAAATTGTAGGTTTGAAAAATAAATCCGTATTTTTCTTTTCTAACTTTTGCAAGCTCAACCGATTTCTTTTGTGTAAGATTATCGCCCTGTAAAAGAATATCGCCGCTTTCGGGTTTGTCAATGCAGCCAATGCAATTTAAAAGCGTTGTTTTACCCGAACCCGAAGGACCCACAAGAGCAGAAAACTCGCCTTCTTTAAAATTCAAATCTACATCAAATAAAGCCTGAAATTTTATCTTTCCCGATTCGTAGATTTTATTTAGTTTTTTAATTTCTAACAACATGGTGTTCTCCTTTTTTAGGGGTACGCCTCGATACAATTTGTACGCCGGTCATTGAGTATCCCGCTAAGATATCTTTATAGCTGATATTCATATCGAGGGATGTATCGAAATGCGGCGTACAAACCACTCGGCGACATTCTTTTTCACAACTTTTATATAACATTTCAAAACCTCCCCTCAATACGAGCAAGCGCGAAGTATTCACCCGTTTTGTGGATGGAATATTCGTCATCGGCTTTTCCCGTTAGAAAAGCCGTCATAAAAGTAACTTTTAATCCGTTAGCGATAGTGTTATTTACCGACGCTATAATAATAGAACTTTTATCGTTAAGGTTTGAAAACACTCCCAAATCAAAACTTAAAAACTCGTCATAAGCGTATATCAATCCGCTGTAATTATAGTATTTCGCGAAAAAGTAAGCTTCGCTTTGTAAGGCGTAATTTTTGGGACTTGAACCGCCGTTTTCATTGTAGTAAAAAATAGTATTTAATAAAAGCATGGCGCCAAAAAAACTGTAATCGAATCCGAAATTTGCCTCAATAAAATCATGCTTTATTTTGTCGTTAAAGTGATGCGCGTAAGCGGCTTGAATACCTAATTCTAGATCTCCTTTAAAATAAACTCCGGCAATATTTCTTGACTCACTGATGTACTCAGGCATATGAATAAAAATCTTTTCGTTCTTATTTGTACCGTTTCGAATCGAGGCAAGACCCAGATCAAAACTTTTTATATTAAAACCCAAGTCAAAACCTGTTGAATAATTTTTAAAGGTATCATTGTATCCGCCATAAGCTTTTAATCTTGAAAGATCCCCTAAGGGGATAACGCTTTCAAAAGCGAGTATTCCCTTTTTAGCATAAGATACATCTGAAAAGTTCAAAGTTTTATCAATCTCAAAGGGATTAAAAATTCCCGAATTGCCAAGATTGATATATGTTTTACCGAGCGTAAAATCGGCCCAGCCTGCATAATATCTGATAAAACTTCTCATTAATTCAGCGTCGTAATCGCCCAACTGTTCTGTAATTTCTCCGAAGTATAAATAAAAACGACCGTCTATGTAAAGTTTCCATTTGTCAGAATTATTTTTTAATACAAGACGGTTTTCTAGAATGTCAGAAAAATGTCCGGTTTTATTTTTAGATAGTATAAGAGTATCGTTTCGAAAAACGCCTGTTAGTTTTGGTTCGGCGTAAAGGTATGAAAATGCCTGCAAAAAAAGCGTTGGAAGAATTAAAACGCGCGCGGTATTTTGTATTGCATTTTTCATGTGTTACCTCATTTTTTATCTTCTTAAATACTCCTTGGTAAAAACATTTGGCGGCAGTTTAACGTCAAATTTCACATTGCCGTATTCAACAGTTGTAAGAGAATCTGCTCTTCGGGTATCTTTAATAATTACTTTTTGGGCCACGGTTCGGCCTGAAATTTTTTGAAAATCATGAAAACTTATTTTTTTTATGAGTCTGCCGCCCGCGCTGTACATATCAACTTTTGCCGGAACAAAATTATTTTTTTCTACATACATTATTTGGGTTTCATACGCGACATCGGGAACTTTAGCCTTTAGTTCAATGACAAAGCATAAATTACCGCCAATGGTTTCATCTGGTAAAAGTCTGGCTGCATATTTTTCTTCCCACTCGCCAGATTCCATCATATCTTCATAAGAGATGTCTGAACCCATCATGCCCTGCCTTAACATGTGACCTGAAATTTTCATGATATCGTCGGCGTCGGGAAAATAAATCCACAATTCTTTTTCAATTTTTAAGTATTTAACGCCGTCATCTTCGGGATTGGTAAACTTCATGAAAGATTTTTTACCGTTAACCATCCCAAAACCCTCTATTTTTTTAGTTAAGGTTCGCTTTCCTTTTTGTATTTTCATAGTAATGGCAAAACTTTGCGTGTTAAACTCGGCGTTTTTATCTACCTTACGAATAATCTCTTCAGGCGTAATTGCCAGTATTTGCACGAAAGAGAATATCCAAAGGGATATAAAACCTAAAAATTTTAATTTATATTTCATAAATAGTTTCTCCTTATAGTTTTATTATTTAAGTTATATAAAAATATTTTTGCCCATGGCTTTGTCATACGTCGAAAATACAGGATTACAGAACCTAATCATTTGGCCATTCTCTTTTATAAATATTTTCATCCTGTTATCCTGTCTAATTTTTCTTTTACGATCTTTCATTTGCAATTCCATAAAAAAAATAATTTAAAAGCTCTTCAAACCTTTCATGTACATCGGGTATTATTGTTTTTAATTTTTCATTATGCAGCATTTCTGTTATATCTTCAATTAAAAGCATAAAAAATTCAGGCTTCATGTTTTTTCTAATAACGCCTTCTTTTTGTCCTTTCTTAAAAAAATCAATATTAAGATTGTAGGCTTCTAAAGATTTTTTTTGAACAAAGGCTTTTAATTCTTCGTTGGTTTCAAGAAGCTCTTCTAAAAAAACATCACCGTACTCGTTTGATTTTTCAAGTTTTAGTTTAATAATCTTTTCAATTTTCTCAGTAAATGAAATTTTTTCTTTCATGATTTTATGATATTGTTGCATGGCTTCGTCAAAAATTTTCTGCAAAATAATTTTTGTTAAATCATTTTTATCTTTAAAATATTTATAAAAAGTCATTTTACTTACATCTGCCTTTTGGCATATTTCTTCAACGCTGACCCTTTTCGTGCCGAATTTGAAAAATAATTTTTGCCCTGTTTCTAAAAGAGCCGTATACTTTTCATTTTGTTCGTCAGTTGTTTTTTCTTTTTTCATTTCAACTGTAGTTGACATATTTACGATGTACCTTTTACATTACGAATATAGTAAATTTATACATAAATCGTATAATTGGCAAATATTTGTTTGTTTTTTTAATACTGATTGAAATAAGACGAGAAGAAGTTCGTAAGCGTAGCAAAGAAGCAATAGCGTTTGGTAACTTTTTGGCAAACAGTGCTCTTTATAGTTATGCCTATTGAGCATTACAATTATTTAAGAGAATGTGAACTAGAAGCGGCGCTGCATGAATCAAAAAAAAAATACTATTCAAAAAAATTAAAAAAATAAGAAAAAATAGCCAGAATATCAATACTTTAGTTATATTTTTTAATAATGATATTTAGATTTTCCATATATTGTCTGAAAAAATTATATTTATAAAAAATAAATTATAAATAAAAATTTATTGCATACTAACCTTAAACCTAAAAGGGAAAATCGAGGGATGCGGGGTATGTATAAATTACTAAAAGTATTTATATTTTTATTACTTTGCATATCTTCAATAAACAGTCAAGAAGCCAAAAAACGAATTGCCGTAATGCAATTTGAATACAGCGGTGCCATTACAAAAGACGAAGCCAGGTATTTAACTGAAAAAGTAAGAAGCGCTTTAATTCAAACCAGACAGTATGAAGTTATAAGCAACGATCAAATTGAAACTATGATGGCCGTTGAGGCCAAAAAACAGGGTGTAGGTCCCGGTTCGTGTAATACTGAACAGTGCATTATCAATTTAGGCAACGCACTGGAATGTGAAAAAATGCTGGTCGGCTCGGCGGGTGAAGCGTTCGGCGAATATTCTATTAACGCCAAAGTCTTAGATGTAGTTTTACAGCAGTATGAAAATGCCGCCGACGTAAGTGTTAAAGATAAAAATGACTTCCCGAAAGCGGCTAAAGAGGTGGTGACAAAACTAACCGGTGATTCTTTTGAATCAGGCGGTATTTCATATACCGGTATGATTTGGCGAAATGCTCTTGTGCCGGGCTGGGGACATATTTATGCGAATCAAAAACGAGGATATATTTATCTTGGCCTTTGGTCTGCCGCAGGTTCAGGTTTTTTATGGTCGCATTTGAATTATACAAGCAAACAAAAAGAATATGATGACGCAGATAAAGATAACGTTACGCAAGCTTATGACGAAGCCAACAGCGCTATGAACCTAAGAGCTTATTTTTCTTACGCGTTTTTAGGTGTGACCGCGGCAATTTTAACGGATATTTTAATCACGGGTAAAAATTATACGGCTTCAAGTACAGCTGTAAAATTCCATAGCAGAAGTGGATTAAATTTTTCTAGCAGAATACATACAGGCTACAATAAGAACATATGTAATGAATATTTATATTTTTCGTATAAAAAATTATTTAATTAAAGGGGAATAAAATGTTAAATAAAATACTAAATATATTGTTACTGATAAGTCTTTTTTTTGTATTTAACTGCCAAGGCGGGGTATTAGAACACACGAACATTAATGACCCCGAAAGTCAAGATTATATTGAGGGACGCAAGGCCGATAAAGCGGCGGTGGCCGGCGATAAAGATGCTCTTGATTTTAACGATTTTACCTTTATCGCGGGAGATAACGATGCGTCAGTAACACAAGACTTTATTGTGCCTCTTGAAGGTAACAACGGTTCAGAAATAAGCTGGTCAAGCGATAATAGCATTATCACATTTACAGGTAGCAGTGCTTTGGTAACACAGCCTACAGAAGGCGGCAATGTTACAGTAACGCTTACAGCGACAATCACTAAAGGCGAAGAAAGTACAACAAAAACATTTACGGTTAATGTAATTATGAATGATATTACGCCTCCTTCGCAGGTAACCGGTCTTATAGCTGTAGCCGCCGGAGAAAGTCAAATTCATCTCTCATGGAACGTGTCATCGGATGATGCTGCCGATACCGCAAAAATTATATATGAAATATGTCAATCTCTATTGGCTGGCGGATGTGATAGTTTTGCAACAAGCAAGACTACGACAGCGGGGGTTACTTCTGCAGATATAACAAGTTTAAATTCTTTGACGGCTTATTATTTTCGTGTACGCGCGGTAGATACTGCGGGTAATATTGGTATGCCAAGTGATGAAGCAACGGCAATAACCAATGCCGCTGGTACTGTAAATTCGCCTACATTCGACGTAACAACAGGTACATATGGAATAGATCAAAGCGTTGTTATTTCAACAACAACATCCGCGTCTGTAACAATTTGTTATACCACAGACGGATTTACACTGCCGGCTTGCGACGCGATGTCTTCTTGTTCAGTGGGAAGTCTTTATTCTTCTGCTGTAAGTATAGTAGCACCGTCAGGCTCTACAACAGCGACAACGCTAAAGGCTATTGCCTGCAAGGCGGGCTATATTGATTCATCTATATCAAGTATCAATTATACCATTGATAAAACGCCGCCCACGCAGGTAACCAATTTGACCGCCGAAACCATGGGAGACAACCAAATAAATCTTTCATGGAACGAATCGTCAGACGATAAAACTGTACCGGCATCGCTCATATATGAGATATGTCAGAGCGATACTTCAGGGGGATGTAATACTTTTACGGAAAGTCAAACAACATCAGCAGGAGAACTTACGGCCAGTATAACAGGATTAACTCCTATGACGGCCTATTATTTTAAGGTAAGAGCCAAAGACAGCGTACAAAATGCCGGTATAGCAAGCTCTGAAGCAACAGCTACAACCAATGCCATAGGTATAGTAAACGATCCTATTTTTAGCGTAGTAGCAGGCGACTATGGTACAGATCAAAATGTTGCTATTACAACAATAACGTCCGCTCCCGTTAAAATTTGCTATACCACAGACGGGTTTACAATGCCTGCCTGTGACGAAACGCCTATATGTATCGCGGGTGTTACTTACTCAGCCTCGCCGGTTAGTATAACGGCATCGACAGGTTCAACGACAACAACAATTATTAATGCAATTGCCTGCAAGGCGGGTTATATTGATTCGTCAGTATCAAGTATCAATTATACAATTGATAAAACACCGCCCGCGCAGGTAACCAATTTGACCGCCGAAACCATGGGAGACAACCAAATAAATCTTTCATGGAATATTTCATCAGACGATAAAACCGCTCCAGAATCGCTTGTTTATGAGATATGTCAAAGCGATACTTCAGGGGGATGTAACGCTTTTATTGTAAGTCAAACAACATTAGCGGGAGAACTTACGGCCAATATAACAGGCTTAACTCCCATGACGGCATATTATTTTAAGGTAAGAGCTAAAGACAGTACCGCAAATACCGGTATAGCAAGCAATGAAGCGACGGCGACAACCAATTCTACAGGTACAGCAAGTATGCCTGAATTTAATATTGCTGCAGGTGTCTATGGGACAGATCAAAATGTTGTTGTAACAACGACAACATCCGCGCCTGTAATAATTTGTTATACCACAGACGGATTTACAATGCCTGCCTGTGATGGGATGCCTTCTTGCACCGTGGGAAATTTATACTCTTCACCGGTTAATATAATAGCCGCGGCAGATTCTACAACAGCGGTAACATTAAATACAATTGCCTGTAAAGCGGGTTATATTGATTCTTCTATTTCAAGCATAGATTATATTATTGATAAAACACCACCTTCGCCGGTAACCAGCCTTACAGCTACAACGGCAGGAGAAAATCAAATTAATCTACTTTGGAGCGCTTCATTTGATGATAAGACCGCTTTTGAAAATCTTGTTTATGAGATATGCCAAAGCTATATATCAGGCGGGTGCGAACCATTTGCGGTAAGTCAAACAACAGCAGCGGGAGTTACTTCGGCAGATATAACCGGCCTAAATACAAATACATCGTATTATTTTAAAGTAAGGGCCAAAGACAATGTAGAAAATATCGGCATGCCCAGTATTGAAGCGACAGCTACAACCAATGCCGTGGGAACAGTAAATGCGCCTACGTTTAGCGTTTCGTCAGGAATTTACGCGGCCGATCAAGCCATAGATATAAGCACAACCACTGCCGTGCCTGACGCCATTTGTTATACCACAGACGGATTTACACTGCCTGCCTGCGACGCGATCCCTTCTTGCACAGCGGGAAGTGCCTATTCTTCTGCGGTAAGCATATCAGCTTCAGCAGGGTCAACAACTACAACAACGCTTAAAGCAATTGCCTGTAAAGCTGGATATGCGGATTCAAGCATTTCAAGCGCTGTCTATACTATAGATAAATGGCCGCCCGAGCAAGTAACCGGCCTTGTCGCGACAGCAACAGGATATAGTCAAATTAATTTATTATGGGATATTTCTTCAGACGATGTTACCGCTTCAGAAAATCTTGGGTATGAAATATGTCAAAGCGATACACCCGGAGGATGCGATACGTTTACGATAAGTAAAACAACGGCAGCCGGTAATAATTCGACAGATATAACGGGTTTAAACGCTCAGACAACTTATTATTTTAAGGTAAGAACTAAAGACTATGCGGGTAATATTAGTATACCAAGCGATGAAGCTTCAGCAGTAACCTTTGGTACAGTGGCCGCTCCGGTATTTACTCCGGCAGCCGAAACATTCAATACAGATCAAAGCATTATTATAAGCACTACAACAGGCGCGCCGGTTACTATATGTTTTACCACAGATGGTGCGGTGCCTGCCTGTGACACAATGCCTTCATGCACATCAGGAAGTCTTTATTCTGCGCCGGTAAGTATAACAGCTGCGCCGGGTTCAACAGTAACAACAACACTCAAGGCAATTGCCTGTAAAGCCGGTTATATGAATTCAACGATTTCAAACGCTATTTATACTATTGATAAAGCGGCCCCTGCCGAAGTAAGCGGTTTATATGCGCATGCTGGCGACGCAGAAATAACATTAAGCTGGAGCGACCCTGCCGACAATGATTTTGATCATGTTGAAATAACATGGTCGCCCGGCGCGGGGTATCAAACAATACCAGCCGATACGCAGACATATACGGCGGGTTCATTAACAAATGAAACGTTATATATTTTTACTATAAAAACAGTGGATATCCTTGGTAATATTTCAACAGGCATTACAACTAACGTTCAGCCGCATTTTGACGGTATCGCGGGTAATAAAAAAATTCATTCTTTAAATGGTGCCAGATTTGCCGAAGTTTATGTGCCCTCAGAGGTTTTTAAAACAGGTACAAACGACAACGGTACAGCTTCGGTGAGCCATAATTACTGGATTGCCGAAACAGAAGTGACTTATGAGCTTTGGTATGAGGTGTATACATGGGCCGCAGCGAATGGATATACTTTTGCCAACGCGGGTAGAGAAGGTCATGACGGTGTAGACGGAGCTGTGCCTACAACAAATGATCAAGAACCTGTTACCCAAATAAACTGGCGCGACGCTATGGTGTTTTCGAACGCGCTTACGGAATATTATAATCAAAAAAATGGTACTTCATTTGAGCCGGTTTATTATACAGACGGCACATATACAACACCAAATAGAAATTCAAGCGATGCTGTATGCGGCGCAGTTGTAAACACAACAGCGGGAGCATGTGATAATCCTTATATTAAAGCCGATACTGATGGCAATACAGATATGACAAACAATATATCAAATGGATTCAGGCTACCTACAAGTAACGAATGGGAGCTTGCGGCAAGATATTTTGACGATACAAATAGTGATGGGGATATTCTTGACCTGGGTGAGTACTATCCGGGAAATTATGCCAGCGGGGCGACAGCTGCATATACTGATACGACAGCAACAGACAATGTGGCATGGCATTCAGGTAACAGCGGCGGCGCCGCGCATAATACCGCCGAAAAAACAGCTAACGCGCTTGGGCTTTATGATATGAGCGGCAATGTATGGGAATGGGTTTTTAGCTGGCAAAATATTGGTAATTACCGATACAGACGCGGAGGTGACTTTGGCAATAGTACATTTTATACACAAATTAGTGTCCCAATGTCTGACTTTCCTTATACAGAAGTTGCCAATATAGGCTTTCGCTTTACCCGTACAGAACCGCCAAAAGCGGCTGACAGGGTAGCGCATAACGCCGGCGCTGTTGCTTTTAATATGAGATACATAGAGGGTAAAAAATTTTTTACTGGTATAAACGATAGCGGTACGGTAACTCTATCAAATGCTTATTTAATGGCCGAAACCGAAGTAACTTATGAACTTTGGTATGCTGTTAGAACATGGGCAGTGGCGAATGGTTATATATTTGCCAACGCGGGCAAAGAGGGCAATGATGGTATGGCAGGGGGTGCGCCGACAGCCGCGAAACTGGAACCTGTAACAACCATAAACTGGCGGGATGCGATGGTTTTTGCAAATGCTTTGACCGAATATTATAATACTCAAAATGGTACTTCATACGCGGTAGCATATACCTCTGACGCGGCATATACCGTACCCATGCGAAGTTCTGCCGATGGAGCATATGGCGCAAGTACAAACATGACAGCAGGCAGTTTTGATAATCCCTATGTAAACCCGAATGCGAAAGGTTTTAGACTGCCTACAAGTAATGAATGGGAGCTTGCGGCAAGATATATTGATGACTCTAACTCAGATAACGATATTATGGCTACGGGTGAATATTATCCGGGTTCTCACATAAGCGGCGATACATCGGCGCCCTATAATGCCTCTACTATATTGGGTAATTACAGTTGGTATATGGTAAACAGTGGTAGCGTTTCTCATGATACAGCGACTAAAACAGCCAATGCTCTTGGGCTTTATGATATATGTGGAAATGTATCGGAGTGGATATTTGATTGGTATACAATCGGATCATTTCGTGGAAGCCGCGGCGGAAGCTATTTTAATCCGGCGGATGTATTGCGTGTTGGTAACTTGGGCGGTAATGGACCGTATTTAGAAAATAACGACTTGGGCTTTCGTCTTGTGAAAAACCCTTAGCTCGATACAATTTTGAGGCGTTATTAAACGCCTCAAAATCACTTGCTGCAGTTGATAGAAACCACTTTGGCAGTTTCTATCGATATTGAATTTTTAATAACCAAAACCAACCTTTACTCTAAACCATGGTTTAACTTTTGGTTTTTTTTGTTCTTGATTTTATCAGTTATATTATTTACTTAACGCTTTGTAGTTTTAAAACCGGTGTCATGTGGTAACTGCCGTCGCTGTTTAATTTTATTTGTGTTGAGTTTTCGGTATTTAAATCCCAGTCTAAAGTAATTTCTTTTTCTTCATCAGCGGTAATTTCAAGACCGCCCGAAATCACCAGTTTGGCGCCTGTTACATCGCCGCTGGCAATAGTTAAGGGTTTATCTTCGCCGTCTACCGGTCTTGCTGTATTGCCTGTTTCATAAACCACCAAACGAATTTGTGTGTATTTACCTTCTGTAACTTCAGCTTCACCTAATAAAGTAGATGTATTTTGTAAATCAAGCAGATTCATTTTTTTCTCGCCGTCGGCAAAAGAAAGTATGGCTTTGCCGGTAGTCTGCTTTTGACCAATCATATTAACTTCTTTTATGTTTATGGTGACATCTTCAAATTCGTCAGTTGGCGCATCGGTAAGCTTTACCTTTAATGTTCCCGTACCCTCGTTTGAGCAGTTAAAAATAATTAAAATGGCCGCAAATAGTAAAATTAATTTTTTCATATATCTCCTTCATTATTAAAAATATATATATTTAAGGTTAAATATATAGTAAAAAAATTAAAATTGTCCAAAATATGTTATAATTTTAGAAAAAGATTTTGTTTATTGGAAAATTTAATATTAATATTCTCTGACGGTAGTCAAGATAATCTCACCATTTTTTATTTTGTTTCTAAAAAAAATTAATATTTTGGGGAATGATTTTGAATTTTCGGGGTATTTATATATTATGAAGTGCAATAAACAACCACATTGGGCAAAAGAAGAAATTAAAAATGTTTGGGATGTACATTTGAATGTACATGTTTGGGAAAATATAATAATAGCTGCGGAAATCCACAGCAGGAGTTTTTCATGGATCGTCCGATACTGCGTTTTTCAATTGTTATTGAAAAAGAATATCCGCTGGACAAATAATTTAAAGATTATTCATGAAAATATTAAGAAAAATATTTCAGAAAAAACTCATCGGCATCAACTTTGTCTTTATGGCCAAGATGAGTTGTTATTAAGAAATACCGCCATTCAATTAAGAATTTCGGTTTCTCAATTGATACGGATTTCCATAGCTATGTTTTTAGATAGATTATTAAAGAAAAAAGTCAGTAAAGAAAATTTTTTCTGGTATGGGATTAAGATAATTTTTGAAATTAATGATTTTAGAAGTATGAAAAATAATATTCTAGCTATGGATTTCCGCAGTTTTAAATTATTTTCAGTTAATCAATATTGGGGATTTACATAATTTTTGTATTTAATCGCAAAAAATTGTATTATTAACTAAATGTGCTTTTAAAAATTTTACACTATAAAAACATTCTTTACAAAGCTATGCGGCAAAATTGAAAGTAACTACAAAATAAAAGACAAAGAGGTTCCTATGCAAATAACAGAAAAATCCGTTTTAGAATATCATTCGCGCAAGAAAAAAGGTAAGCTGTCGGTACATCCAACAAAACCCTGCAATACTCAGTATGATCTCTCATTGGCTTATACGCCCGGTGTGGCTGTTGTTTGCAATAAAATTGCCGCAAACGAAGATGACGTTTATGAATATACGGCTAAAGGTAATCTTGTGGCTGTAGTTTCAAATGGTACAGCAGTTTTGGGACTAGGAGCAATTGGCCCTTCTGCCGGCAAACCGGTTATGGAAGGCAAGGCTGTTTTATTTAAGCGCTTTGCCGATGTTGATGTATTTGATATAGAGTTAAATTCAAAAGTTCCCGATGATATTATTAAATGCGTTAGCATGATGCAGCCTACTTTCGGAGGTATTAACCTCGAAGATATTAAGGCGCCGGACTGTTTTTATATTGAAGAAAAATTAGAAGAAATTCTTGATATTCCCGTTTTTCATGATGACCAGCATGGTACGGCAATTATAGCGACAGCTGGCTTAATGAATGCTCTTGAACTTCAAAAAAAATCAGCATCTGATATAAAAGTTGTAATAGCCGGAGCGGGGGCAGCCGGTATTGCCTGCGCCAATTTAATATTAAATATTGGCGTTCAAAGAGAAAATATCATGCTGGTTGATTCTGTAGGCGTTGTTTATAAAGGCAGAACCGATAGAATGAATGAATATAAAGAAAGATTCGCCTGTAACACTAATGCCAGAACAATAGCTGACGCCATGAAAAGTGCTGATGTATTTATGGGTGTAGCGGCTAAAGATTTACTTTCAGAAGATATGGTAAAATCGATGAATGAAAAACCTATTATTTTTGCGATGGCAAATCCTGATCCTGAAATTCCCTATGACGTTGCAAAAGCCGTAAGAAGCGATTTAATTATGGCAACCGGCCGTTCTGATTTTCCCAATCAGGTGAACAATGTTTTAGGTTTTCCTTTTATTTTTAGAGGCGCCCTTGACGTTAGAGCGAGAAAAATAAATAACGAAATGAAAGTAGCGGCTGCTCATGCTTTGGCTAATCTTGCTAAAGAGCCTGTGCCTGAAGAAGTTTTTCATGCCTATAGCGACGAAAGATTTTCTTTTGGCCCGGAATATATTATACCAAAACCTTTTGATCCGCGGGTTCTATTGTGGGAGGCTCCGGCGGTGGCATGGGCGGCTTCAAAATCGGGTGTCGCAAAAAATCCCCTTAAAAGTGAAGAAGAACTTGAAGAGTATAGAAAATCGTTAATGTATATTACCAATAAAAATTTTGTTTTTATGGATAAAATATACCAAAGAGCGAAATCAAACCCTAAAAGAGTTGTTTTTACTGACGGCGAAAATGAAAGAGTAATACGCGGCGCCTATGAATCTTTTCTGAAAGGTTTTTTAAAGCCGATACTTCTTGGCAAGGCTTCTGTTATTAAAGAAAAGATTACTCAAATTGGAATTCCTGAAAAAGTAATTGAAAATTTTAGAATAATACATCCGCCTGAATTTGAAAAATTTGAAAGTTACGCGAAAAAATATTATGAAATGCGCCAAAGAAAGGGCCTTACATGGGCAAGAGCCAAGCAAAGAGTACTTGAGCAAAATATTTTCGCGCCTTTAATGGTTTTAAATGAAGACGCGGACGCCTATATTTCGGGCATTGATCAACCTTACTCTGACGCTGTAAGTCCGGGGCTAAAGATATGTAACATGAAGGGACATGCTCTTGTAGCGGGTGTTTATATTGTTATAATTCAAAATGATGTTTTCTTTTTTTCTGATACCTCTTTAACAATAGAGCCCAATGAAAATCAATTATATGAAATCGCGGTAAACTCAAGCCGTTTGGTAAAAGAATTTGGCTATACGCCTAAAATTGCCATGCTTTCTTTTTCAAACTTTGGCAGTACCGATCATCCACAAACTTTAAAAATTAAAAGAGTGGTTAAAAGGCTGAATAAAGAGCAGCCCGATTTAATTGTTGATGGAGAAATGCAGGCAGATACGGCGGTTGTAGAAGAAATACTTCAAAGAAATTTTCCTTTTTCATTGTTAAAAGAAAAAGCTAATCTTCTTATCTTTCCTGAATTAAATTCTGCGAACATAGCCTATAAGCTTCTTCAAAGATTGGGCGGCGCCACGGTTATAGGACCAATTCTTACCGATACCGATAAGGCTTTTAACATTATGCAAAGAAATGCCGAAGCAAATGAAATAACCGATTTGGCGGCTGTAACCGTAGTAAAAGCGCAGAATTATGTTTAGAGTTTAATTTATCGCTTTACTTATTAAAGTAAAATATAATGTTGAAAAAAAAAGTATTATTTCGTATTATAAATAATAAAAAGGAAGAAAAATGGAAAATGAAAAAAAATTATATGAAAAAGATAAATTAAAAATCGAAATAGAAACAGCCTCTTATTTAATAAGAATTAGATGGCTGGGAGAATGTACATTAAAAAATCCGGCGGAATTTTTAGATCCTATATTAACTGATCAATTAAATTTAAGTTTACAAAAACCTATGAAGAAAATTATTTTAGATTTTCAAAAATTTTCTTTTATGAATTCTTCTGCTATAATTCCTATTATAAAGATATTAAAGAGCGCCAGAGACGGCAAAGGTACAATTCAGGTATTATACAATAAAAATATACAATGGCAAGAAGTTCTTTTGGGAGAGCTAAAACTTTTTGAAACTCCCGATAAAAAAGTACAAATAAGGGGTTTATAAAATTAATGCCCAGTTCATTGAAGCTGAACATAAAACCTGTTTGGGAAGAGATAGATGTTGTTAGAGATCAGGTACATAAATTTCTTACGGAAAATAAGTTTGACATAAATAAAATTCACGCTATTGTTATGACAGCAAGTGAATTGTGTGAAAACGCAGTAAAATATGGCGCAGATAGCATAAAAAAAGATATTATTTCTATTACCATTGATATTGAAAAAAATGAAATTATTACAGAAGTAAAGAATAAAATAAAAGATATTGAAGATTCTGATCTTAAAAGATTAGATGAAACAATTCAATGGATACGGGGATATCAAAACCCTTTTGAAGCTTATATTGAAAAGCTTAAACATATCTCAACCAAAGAGCTTGAAAAAGGTGAAAGCGGATTGGGTCTTGTGAGAATAGCCTATGAAGGTCAATCTATTCTTGATTTTTATGTAAACGAAAATGATATTTTAGCAATGTCTGCTGTTTTTAAATTAAAAAAGGAATAATTTATGATAAATGAGAAAAAAATAAATAAAGAATTAATTTTAGAAATTGAAGAATTGAAAGATGAAATTAAAATAATCTGGCGAGGCAAAAGTACCGAAATGAATCCAGGAGAATTTTTAAACCCCGTTTTTACCGAACTATTAAGAAAACAAAAAGCTCTTATTATGGATTTCAGACACTTTGAATATATGAACTCATCGACAATTACTCCTATAATAAGAATTCTTGAACAAATAAAAAATGGAAAAGAAAAATTATCCTTGCTGTATTCTAAAGATTTAAAATGGCAGGAATTAAGTTTTTCGGCTCTTGAAATTTTCAAAACAAACGATAACCGAATTAATATTTTATCAATTTAATTAAAGATATTATGAAAGAAATAAATATTGTATTTGATGGTATTTTATATCAAAACAAACAAAAAATTCCTGTTAAAATAACCTATGGATCAAAAAATTCACTGTTGGTTGTTTTATTGACTAATCAAACGGTAAAAGATAATACTGAATTTGAAGCTTTTAGTTTTACTTTAGAAAACAAAGAATTCAAATTTGGTCGATGCAAAATCATTTTAGAGCATATCGCGCCAAACTTTTCTGGCAGACTTTTTTTTCTTGAAGATGTTTATGATTTTTATAGTATTTTTTCTATGAAAAAAACTTCTAATTTAGAAACTTATTTTCAAAGTATGCCGTTAATTTTAGGATTAAAAAACAAAATAAAAGATTCTTTTCGAAAATATACGTCTAATTTAACATATGATTTAAGAGTATACCGAAAGTATTTTGACGAGCTTGATAAAATTTATGAAAAAGAACCCCCTGCAATTTACAAAGAAACTCAAAATATAATTATTGAAAAAGAGGGTAGAAAATTTTTTAATTTTTTTGATGAAAAATTAGAAGAATTAAAAAGCATTACCTCAGAATTTACTCTAGAAGAGCATGAAACTCACGCTTATTATTTTCGCCGTCAAGTATGGGATATTATTATTTCTTCTTCTTTTTTAACTAGAACAAATGTTAAACCGCGGGGTTATGCCGGAGACTCAGAAATGATGTCTATGATTTATGAAAATTCATATGAAGGCGAAAGTATATTTTCTAAATTAATGCATAAACATCCCATTGAAACGAAATCGGCAAAAGCGGTTAGAAACAGAAAAACAATGATACCTGTTATTATCGCAAGAGCAAGAAAAAATTTTGAACAACTAAAAGATAAATTTAATATATTATCTGTCGCCTGCGGACCTACAAAAGAACTTGAAAATATACTTATATCGCCGCTTCACTGCGAAGACTATCATTTTACTTTGTTAGATCAGGATCAAGAGGCTTTAAATGAGGCAGAAAACAGCATAAAAGAAATTGAAAACCGCTTTAATTCAAAGATTCATTATAAATTGATAACAGATTCCGTTAGAACAATGCTTCGAGAAAAAGATCTTCAAAAAAAAATAGGAACATTCCATTTTATATATTCAATGGGACTTTTTGATTATTTGTCAACAAGAGTTGCTCAGGCTATTCTTGAAAAGCTATATTCATTGTTAAAACCGGGCGGGTGGATGATTATAGGCAATTATCATGAAAAAAATTCTACAAAAATCTATATGGATTATTGGGGAGATTGGGTATTGTATTACCGCTCTGAAGAAGAGCTAAAAAAGCTGGCAGATAATATTGAGGCTAATTTTAAGGCTGTTGTTTTTGAAGATACTAAATGTCAGATGTTTTTGGTTATTGAAAAACCGGTTTAGGTTTTAAAATTGACCGTCTGTTTCAAAAAAAAATAATCAATATACTGATATAAAAAATTTCAGTATAAGTTTTTTTTGTAAAGTTTATTAACTAAAATATAATGAATTATCTTAAGAATGATGTTTATTTTGCTGCTGATCGATTCAAAGTATATATAAACAGTATTATTCATTCCTGGTCAAAAACCTTAACAGCCTTAGGGTTTACTTTAATACCTATTTTCGGTTTTTTAGATTATTTTACAATGCCAAAAGAACTATTACAGGAATTTGGCATATATCGTTTTTTAAATACTCTGATTTTAGTCGCGCAGTTTTTTGTTATTCGATATACAAAACCCAGTCGTTATTCATTCTTACACGGTTATTTTGCATCAGGTTTTACCAGTTTTATTATTGCCGAAATGACAGTAAGTTTAGGCGGTTTTAATTCTAGTTATTATCAGGGATTAAATCTTGTAATAATAGGCGTAAATCTTTTAATTCCGTGGCACACAAAACATTCAGCCGCGAATGGCAGTATTACAATTTTTATTTATTTAATATTAAATATTATTTCAGGGCAGGAGTTTGATAAAAGAATTTTGGCTAACAATCTTTTTTTTATGACGGCTACAGTTATTATCGCGGTTAGTATCAATTATGTTAGACATAATTTAATTAGACAAGAATTTCAATTAAGACGCGAGTTAAAAGAAGCCAGAGACGCTCTGTGGGGCGAGATGGAAATTGCGAAAAAAATACAAACAGCTCTTTTGCCTGATAATACTTCAATAACAGGGTACGAAGTTTATGCGAAAATGATACCAGCCGAAGAGGTAGGCGGCGACTATTATGATATTATTGAAACACCTAATAATGAAACATGGCTTGCAATAGGTGATGTTTCTGGTCATGGTGTAGAATCGGGTTTGATTATGATGATGACGCATACCAGTATCTATAGTTTAATTAATCAAAACAAAAATTCAAAACCATCAGAAGTTTTAAATAAAGTGAACTATGTTATAAAAGAAAACATTCGTCGATTAAATGTACAGCGGTACATGACGCTTTCTATTTTAAAGTTAGAAAGTAATTGTTTTTTTCATTCAGGAAAACATCAGGATATATTAATTTTTAGATCAAAAACCGGAAAAGTGGAATCTGTCTCAAGCAAGGGTACCTGGATAGGTATTATTGATAATATGAAAGAATATTTGACAAATGAAAAAGTAGAAATTGAAAAAGATGATATAATATTGCTTTTTACAGATGGTCTTACTGAGGCCCAAAATCGAAAAGAAATAATGTATGATCAAAATCGTCTAATAAATATGTTTGAACAAAACAGTAAAAAACCTGTGAAAGAGCTGGTAGAAAATATAATTTCTGATGTTCAAAATTATCAAAACAGGCAAATTGACGATATAACTTTACTTGCCTGTAAAAAATTATAATTAATTTTAGTTTAAATTTTTTTTAGCATTTCTCAAGAGAAAAATATAATATTATAAATAAATGAAAATACTAAAAAATAAAAAATCAATACTTGGTCTTATTTCAATCTTTTTGTTCGCTTTAATCTTTTTTTTAAGTTATAAACCTATACCTTTGGGTAAAGCTTTAAAACAAGAAACATTTTCAAGATTAAAAGATATTAGAGAAGAAAGAAAAAAAAGAATTTTAGACTATTTTTCTTTGGCGCAGGAAAAAGCTAAGTCTATAAAAAATGATATTATTATGAAAAATTTTTTTGAGAGTCAATATAATAACAAAGTGGCGCAAAAAGAAAGAGACCTAATTGAAATAGATAGAAACTTTGTAAAAAATTATAATTTGTTTTATGACATTTTATTTATAGATCAAGAAGGATTCGTTTTTCATACGATAAAAAGAGAATCTGATTATCATAAAAATATCTTTGAATTAACAAATACTAAATGGGCAAACGCTTTGTTAAAAAAAGAAGAATTATTTTTTACCGACTATGAATACTATGATCCTTCAGAAGAGCCCGCCGCGTTTTTTATTGTACCGGTCAAAAAAGACGGACAATTTATAGGATGGTTTGTGCTTCAGGCAGCTATCAATCAAATAAATAAAATAGCGCAAAACTATGAAGACCTGGGCCGAACAGGAGAAGTCTATTTGGTTAACAGTAATGAAGAAATGCTTACTGATTCCCGTTTTTTTGAAGAAAGCACCATATTAAAAATGAAAATAGAAACGACGGCAGTTAAAGACGCTTTTAACTTTGGCAGCGGCGAAAAAATAATAACCGATTACAGGGGTATAAATGTTTTTAGCTCTTATGAAAAGTTTGAAATTTATGGCGCCGTTTGGGCCATTGTGGCTGAAATTGATGAAGATGAAATTTTATCTGATTTTTATTTAAAGCACAAAAGTTATTTTATAGCTAAAATATCAGAATATATGTCGAAGAAAGACTATAGAACAGATAAAAATATAAATTTAACCGCTAAACTAAAAAAAGTAGATTTAAATGAATATATCAAAGCAAAGCCGGGGGATGTATTGTATACGCTGGGCGTTTCTACTTGTACTTCAATTGTGGTGAGTTTTCCTGAAAAATTTGGATACTTGGCGCATATAACACCTGTAGATTCTATATATGTTTCAAATTTTTTATCTAATTTATTTTTAGGCGATAAAAAAACAAATATGTTTTCAAGACTTTTAACTCGCATAAAGTATCACAATATACATCCTTATGAACAAAAAGATTTAAAATTTTATATTATTGCTACGCATAATGAATCTTTTGAAAAAGCGGTTGATAAAATAATTTCATATGGATCAGAAATTTCAAGCATTCATTTTTTATACAAACCAAATTATGAAAGCGTTAACATATTTTATGATATTTCTGAAAATTATATAATGGTAAAATGGAATACCGATATTCAAAATTCGAAAACTGAAGACGCATCATTAAGCCTAAACCTTGCTTTGGTTATAAAAGAGATTATAGGTTATGAAAACGATAATGCTATATAAGAATTGTTTATTTTTTCTTTCTTTGCGACGGATTTAATATTTTTTTTCTGAGTCTTAAATGATTAGGGGTGACTTCAAGAATTTCGTCTTCGTTAAGTAAATCCATAGAGGCTTCAAGAGTTAAAGCTCTTGGCGTGGTTAACTTTAACGCGTCATCTGAACCAGAGGCTCTAACATTTGTCAGTTTTTTTTCTTTTACGGGGTTAATATCAAGATCATTTTCTTTAGAATGTAAACCAACAATCATACCTGTATAAACCGGAGTTCCTGCAGGAATAAAAAGGTCACCTCTTTCTTGCAGTGCGTATAAAGCATAAGTTGTTGTGGCGCCGTTTTCCATGCTTACTAATACACCTCTTACCCTGCCTTCCATTTTACCTATATATGGTCTGTATTCTAGAAAATTAGCGTGAAATGAACCCTGCCCTCTGGTTTCGGTTAAATAAAAATTTCTAAAACCAATAATACCACGTGTTGGAATTTCATATTTAACGCGCACAAAGTTATCGCTTATTTTTTCAATATGAAGCATTATCCCGCGTCTTCTGTTAAGCTCTTGAATTATTGTACCCGAATAAATTTCTGGGATATCCATGACAACAGATTCATAGGGTTCCATTTTACCTTCAGCTGTTTCTTTTAATATAACCTCAGGCTTTGAAACACCTAGCTCGAAGCCTTCTCTTCTCATGTTTTCAATAAGAATAGCCAGCTGAAGTTCTCCGCGTCCCATAACGCGAAAAGACTCGCCCTGTTCTTCAATTTTTATAGAAAGATTCGTTCTAATTTCTTTAAATAGTCTTTCTCGAATTTGTCTGGATGTAAGAAGCTTGCCGTCTTTGCCAGAAAAAGGCGAATCATTTACCTTAAAACTCATAGATACAGTAGGGGGTTCTACCAGAATTCTTTTCATTGTGTTAATATTTTCTGGCTGACAAAGAGAATCTCCTATTGTCATTTCTGGAATTCCGGCTATGGCCACGATATCACCCGCGATGGCTTCGGGTATTTCTATTCTTTTTAATCCCATGAATGAAAATAATTTTGTTACTCTATGTTTGATTTTAATTTCATTATTTTTTTCATCTACAGAGACTAATATTACTTCATCGTTAATTTTTATCTTTCCGCTAAAAATACGACCTATGCAAATTCGGCCTATATAATCGTTATAGTCTAAAGTTGTTACCTGAAAAACAAAAGGTTTATCTATATTTAATTCAGGGGAAGGCGCTTGACTGATGATAGTTTCAAGAAGAGGTTCAATATCTTTTTTTTCATCATTTATATTTAGTACAGCATAGCCAGATTTCGCGCTAGCGTAAACTACGGGAAAATCAAGCTGTGAATCGTCGGCACCAAGTTCTAAAAAAAGTTCTAATGTATCGTCAACTACTTTGGCTGTATCGCATCCCGGACGGTCAATTTTATTAACTACCAAAATAATTTTTAAGTTTAATGAAAGCGCTTTTTGAAGAACAAATCTTGTCTGCGGCATAGGACCTTCAATAGCGTCTACTAAAAGAAGACAGGCGTCTGCCATTCTAAGTACCCTTTCTACTTCGCCGCCAAAATCAGAATGCCCCGGTGTATCAATGATATTAAATTTGTAATCTTGATATTGAACAGCGGTATTTTTTGATAATATGGTTATACCGCGCTCTTTTTCAAGATCGTTTGAATCCATAATTCTATCGGTATTTTCTTTTTTTTCAATGCTTTGGCAAAAGTTTAAAATTTTATCTACAAGTGTTGTTTTGCCGTGGTCAACATGCGCTATAATGGCAATGTTTCTTATTTTATCTGTTTGAATATTCACGAAGCCTTTTCTTTTTTACGAGACAGGCCGTAAAGCGAAAGGAGAATATTTGTATGAATATTTCTGGTGGTCGGGAGGGTTGACCGGAACCAACCCTCCCGACCACCAGTTTAAAGTTGATCCGAAAAGTATATATAAAATTGACATTTTATAATTAATTAATTTAATGGTACTAATAAACGCGTTTTTTTGTTATTATTTAAGACTAACCATATACATATAAATAAACGCGATTTAATTTTTTTAGAATTAAAAAGGAGAAAAAATATGAAAAAAATAATAATTATAACAGCACTAATATTAAGCGTTTTTAATTATATGAGCTGCACTGTTGAAGGGTTGGGTAATTTAACTGAAGAAAATTGTAACAACAATGGTAGTTGCGATAACGGTGAAACTATCGTTTCATGCCCCGCAGATTGCTCTGATGCAACAACAGCTTCTTGCGGTGACGGCGTTTGTAATGGCAGCGAAACTACAGCAACTTGCGCAAGCGACTGTGGTGAATCTTGTGGTGACGGCGTTTGTAATGGTAGTGAAGGCAATACTTCATGCGCGACAGATTGTCCTATTGTCTGCGGTGACGGTAGAATAGAAGGTACAGAGGTATGTGACGACGGCAATACAACAAATGAAACAGCATGCAATTACGGAACGGCAAGTTGTACTACTTGTAATGCCGATTGCACCGCACAGATAACAGGTTTACTTGGTGAATATTGCGGCGACACAGTTTGTAACGGCGGTGAGACAAACGCCACATGCGCGGCAGATTGTCCGCCAGTTTGCGGTGACGGTATTTGTAACGGCAATGAAACTTCAGGCACCTGTCCTGGCGATTGTATATCTGCTGGAGATACAACACCGCCTGAAGTTACCAGCGTAAGCATAAGCGGCACGCCCACGGGACCTACAGGTAAATATACATATGGTGATGTTATTACCGTAAGTGCTGATATTACTGATGCCGGCGTAGGCGTTGGTGAAGTTTTTATAGCTTTACGTAATTCATTTGGGAATTTATTTGGTAGTTGTAGTGCGTATTATGTATCGGGTAATACATATTCATGTTCACTTACGATAACTGATAATACAATAAATGGTGATGAATATATAAG
Source organism: Spirochaetia bacterium (assembly GCA_029880285.1). GTDB lineage: Bacteria > Spirochaetota > Leptospiria > Turneriellales > JAOUOS01 > JAOUOS01. The sequence goes on along the minus strand of JAOUOS010000008.1, from coordinate 14,895 downwards.
AATTTCTGTTTATGATAATAATTGGACTTATGATAGATATTATCTTGATTCCTTGACCTCAACTACTCTTTACGTAAATTATACAATAGGGTTAACAGCCGTACCTATTACATACGTACCAATAGAAGAGCCTGCTGAAGTTTGCGGTGATGGGTATTGCACAGGTACAGAAACTGAAGCTTCATGCATACAAGACTGCGACAGTACACCGCCCGAAGTTTTAAGCGCAAGCATAAGCGGCACGCCCACGGGACCTACAGGTAAATATACATATGGTGATGTTATTACCGTAAGTGCTGATATTACTGATGCCGGTTCAGGCGTATATTATGTTTATTTTGAATTGTACAACTCAAATGGGGGCTGGTTTGATAGTTGCTATGCGTATTATGTATCGGGAAGCACATATTCATGTACAATTACGATAACTGATAATACAATAAATGGTGATGAATACATATTCGTTTCTGCTACTGATAATAAATGGAATTCTGATAGTTATTATCTTGATTCCTTGACCTCAACTACTCATTACGTAAATAGTGCAGGTTTAACATCCGTACCTATTACATACGTACAAATAGAAGAGCCTGTTCAAGCTTGCGGTGATGGGTATTGCACAGGTACAGAAACTGAAGCTTCATGCATACAAGACTGCGACAGTACACCGCCCGAAGTTTTAAGCGTAAGCATAAGCGGCACGCCTTCGGGACCTACAGGTAAATATACTTATGGTGATGTTATTACCGTAAGTGCTGATATTACTGATGCTGGCGTAGGCGTAAATACTGTTTATTTTGATTTGTACAACTCAAATTGGGGCTGGTTTGGTAGTTGCTATGCGTATTATGTATCGGGTAATACATATTCATGTTCACTTACGATATCTGGTAATACAATAATTGGTGATGAATATATAAGAGTTTCTGCTGAAGATTATAATGGGAATTATGATAATTATTATCTTAATTCCTGGTCATCAACTGCTTATTATCAAACTAATACAGGGTTAACATCCGTACCTATTACTTACGTTCCAATAGAGTAAACTATAATTTAAGCAAATCTTACGGTCTTTTTGTAACTAAGGCCATAGTATAAAAATCAAATAAAAAAGCCGGCTTAAGCCGGCTTTTTTTTAAATATGATCCCGCGTAAGCGGGAACCTTTGCGAATGAAATATGCGATACGCATTCCCTAATTCAATTACAAAATTATTTTTCTACGTTGTTCCCGCTGTTTATCCATGCCATTGTGCCGCCTTGAACAGACACAGAATTTGAATATCCCAGATTTTTCATAATACCAACAGCGGTTAATGATCTTTTACCTGAACGGCAAATAACATAAATTTTATCATCTTTTGAATATGGTATTATACTTTGTGCCTTTTCAGCAGATTCTGACAAGGCTGAAAGAGGCGCTAGCTTTGCTTTGGGTACATGGCCGCTGTTATATTCATTAACTTCTCTTACATCTAAAACCTTTATGTTAGAATCTTTTTTATACTCATCTAAAAAATTTTTAAAAGAAATTTCATTAGATATTTTTGGGGATGATGACCGGCTGTCACTAGCGCTCATTTCATCTTTACAGTTCATAGAAAAATTTACCATAATTAAAAATATAGTAAACGTAAATAATGTTTTGTTTATTTTTCTTTGAATCATTAATTTCTCCTTGTTAAATGTTGTTTAGAACATTATAATATTTTTATTTAGTTATAATTCTATTAAAAAATTTGTTTACTGGCAATTATTTTTTAGCATTGTTGTTTTGTATGGTCTTTTAAATTCGTCTTAAATCAAAACTTAAAATAAATTTATTGTATATATTATATATTATTGTATGTGCGGGGGATACTTCTATGATGGGCTCAAGACTTAAAGAACAAATAGATGAATCATTAATAAGTCAGGGATATATTCCCCTAGAAACTTTTGAAATAAAACCCGATGTAAAGTTTAAGGCAGATATTTTTGGTGTACCTAAAAATTTTAATTTTAGACATGATTTACAGATAAAAAAACTTATAAAAAGCGATATATTTATAGACCAGAATACTTTTAGTAGACTTGAAAGCTGGAGTTTATATGTTAATAAAGAAGGTTACAAAACTTTAGAAAAACTTTTTCGTAATAGAATTTCTGAAAAAAAAGTACAAGAAAGTGCATTTAACGAACAGACAATTTCTCAGGGAATGCGCCTGCAAGATTTAGTATTTAAATCAATCACTGAAAATGAAATAGTAACAAAATCTCTTTTTGAAGATGTTAGAGAATATTTAGCTTCTGAAAATACAAAATTAATAGATAGAAGTAACGCGCAGAATTTTCATTTTAATCTGGTTCAAGATTTAGAGGGATACCATCGTGAAACTCATATACATTCTTTAAATGTTGCGTTAATGACTCTCCATTGGGCAAATCAGGCTATTCAAAATGAAAGTTTTTTCGCTTGGGTAGATAGAGAGCTTGAACAAGATTACAAAACAATAAAAAAAGAAGTTCAAAAAAAAGAGTTTGTTATTGATTTAGCGGTAGGAGCCTTTTTACACGATTTGGGTAAGCTTGATATTCCTAAAGAAATATTAGAAAAAGATGGAACATTAACAGACGATGAATTTATGAAAATAAAAGAACATCCAGAAAACGGTTATAAAAGAACACGGCATTTAACTTTATCTAAGCGGATTAAGCAGGTTATTCTTTTTCATCATGTAAAGTACAATACTAGAAGAAGAAGTTATCCTAATCTTGAAATTAATCCCGCCGAACTGGGCATTATGCGAATCGCGAATATGATATCTATATGCGATGTTGTAGAGGCATTATCGGCCAAGCGTTCCTATAAAAACAACTGGACACCTAAAAATGTTATGATTTTTATTTTTAACCGGCGAGAAACTGATTTTTTTCCCGAATTGGTTGACGCCTTTGTAAAAATGTGTTCTGTAAATATAATGGGAGAGTTCTTTGTTCAAGAGGGTGATTACTGCTGGATTTCTGAATATGATTCTCATAAAAATGTACAGGGGTTAAGTCTTGCTGAAATTATAGAACCAAATAAAGACGCTCCCAATAAACCTGTAGTGCAGATATTGGGTAATATGACCAATATGAAATCACGCGAAATTAAACCCAATAAAAGGCGTTCAAAAAGAGATTTAAACAAAGAACCCATGGCCGAGATGACAAATTTACTAACTTCAGAAAATAAAGAAAAATTTCAAAACGACGGGTTTTTAATTTAATTTTATTCTGAAAATATAAAATAATTAGAAAATGACTTGTATACAGGAAACTTTTTTAAAAAAAGGCTGTATATGAGTACATTAATCGCGGGTATACCAGGCTGGTTTATTCCGGTAATAATTTTAATTGTTTCAGTTTTAGCTTTAACAATTATATTAGAGCGCGGATGGACCCTTCTAAAAAAGTTTGACTTAATAAATACTGAAAAAGAAAGAGAATTAGTATTATATTTAAGAAATAAAGATTACGATACCGCGGCTTCATTTTGCCGGTCACAGATCCATCCGGCGTATAAAGTAGCTCTTGCTATGATAGAAGCCCGAAACAGTGAAATTGACATAAAGGCAATTTCAGATGAAGAAATATTAAACCAGCTTAATATGATGGAAAAATATCTGCCTACATTGGGTACAATTAGTACCATTGCCCCTCTTTTGGGTCTTTTAGGTACGGTTACCGGTATGATTAAATCATTTAGAGCCTTTGAAGATACAGGTTCAAGAAGTGCGCAGCTTATGGGAGGTATTGATGAGGCTTTAATTACAACCGCTTTAGGTTTAATAGTCGCGATACCAGCTTTAATTATGTATAATTACTATATTAGAAGAGTAAATACTTTAACAGAAGAAACCAATATTCTGGTTCAAATGGTGCAAGAAGAATTAAAAAAAGATAGCCGTATAATAAGAAAATGAAATCTAAATTAGCATTAAAGTCTGGCATTGAGCTTGCCCCTATGGTAGATATTGTATTTCTTCTTGTGGCATATTTCTTAATTAATTCTACTCTTATAAGAAATCCGGCTATAAAAATTGAACTGCCCAAAGCAGAAACCGCGCAGTCAGAAGTTGAGAAAAAAATAATTATTCATGTTACCGGTGAAAATAAAATTTATTTAAATGAAAATGAAGTAGAACTTAAAAATCTACCGGTTGAAATAAAAAAACTAGTGACTGATAAAGATAAAGATCATGTAATTATCCGCGGAGATAGATCTGCCAGTTATGAAGCCGTTGTCGCGGTTATGGATTACGTTCATCAGGCAGGTATAACCCATTTTAATCTCGCCACAGAGCCAAAGTAAACAATAAAAAATTTTATATATGTCAGCCCGCTTTCAAACTTTTTGGATGTCTAGGCTGGCCGCGTTTTTATGGGGCTTTGTTTTTGTCTTATTGTTTCGATACGCACTAGATAATATTTATCCTTTTTGGGCCTCAAATTTAAACTTAAGTTTTTTAGCTTATCTTTTTGTTCTTGTGGTATGGATTTCTTTTTGGTTTCATTTTCAGTTTCAAAAAAAAGTAAAAAAGAAAAAAATAATATTTTTATATGCCGTGGGTATAAACACAATTATTTTTTTAGCGGTTCTTTTTTTATTGGGTGAAGATGGTTACAGATATGGTTATCCTTTATTTTTTACTTTTCAGGTTCTTATACATTTTTTTATTTTCGCGGCCAAGCTTCCTTTTTTTGTCGCCAATAGAATTTCTTTATCAGCTGGCATTTTACCCGGCATTGTTCCTCTTGAATTAACCCAAAATGGATATTATATTTTTTTATGCGGAGCCTTTATAAGTTTATTACCCGATCAATTTTTAAAAGAAATAAAGCCTGATTTTTTAAAGAAAAACGAAAAATTACCGATTTTAAGAGAAAGTATCGATTTTATAAGATTTTTATTTTTAGGTTTTTCGTTATTTGGCATATTTGATGAATATAGAGAAAGATTTTATTTTACGGTTTTAATACTTATCTTAGGAACTTTGTTTCAATATGTGCTTTTACGAATTGAAAAGAAGAAATATAAACTGAAATACGGTATTATTGTTTTTTCATTTTTTATAACGGCATTATCTCTTTTTTATATTTTTTTGCCATTTCATTATGCGGCTGCTATAGGATATGTTTTATTAGCTTTTTGGGAAGATATATATTTTCAGAAAAGCACGCAGGGTTATCTAAAACGGGAGCAAATAATAATAGCCATAGTTTTAATGATAACAATTTCAGCGTATTTTTTAACATATTCATGGGTACAAATTCTATTGCCTTTACTTATAGGGGGGGTATTAATTCGAGTTATGATATTTACCCTTAAAAGGTTTAGACCTTTGTTTGCTGTTTTATTCAGCGCGGGTATTTTAATGTGGTTTTTCGCGGGTTTTACAAAATTTAATAGTACGCTTACCAGAGAATATTTTTCAGAATTTGTAAGAAGAAAACCTGATATAAATTATCCCACGGTAGTGTCTTTCTTAAATTTTAATAAGAATGCGAGTATAATTACCGATATATTTTCTGCCGAGGTTATTGATAAGGTTTCAAAAAAACAGGATTTTTTTAAAAGCATAAAATACCGCGAATTCGCGTCTGTTTTTTTTACTATGAATCTAAATGAATTAAAAAAAGAAATAGAAGAAAATCAAAATACTTACTTTATATTTTCGCTTGAAAAGTTATATCCCTATTCAACGATGAAAGGATTTTCTGAATTGAAAAATATTTTACGGGAAAAAGAATTAAAGAATATTTTTTTTGTTATAGATAGAAAAAACGAAAATATATCAGATGATTTTATTTATAATAAGAATTTTTCAATATTACCTGAAAAAATTTCAGAAGATAAAAAACAGTTTTTGTTTTCTTTTTCAACAATACTTGCTGATGATTATGAAGCAAAGTCAGATTTTTCAAAATCTCTTGAAATTTATGAAAGTTTAGTACCGTATTTTGAAAATTTAGATACATTATACAAAAAGTTATCTTTAATTTGCGGTAGTCTGGGTAAAATAAACGAGCAAATTCAGTATATTGAAAAGTATATTTCAATAACAAAAAAGAATACTATTGAAGATAAAAAACAATTGCTCGAGCTATATTTTTGGCAAAATAACAAAGAAAAATCAAATCAATGGGCAGAAACATTAATTATAGAAGACAGTAAAAACGCCGTAACTTATTTAAAATGGATTTTTAAATTAATGAGAGATGAAGAAAGAAGATACAAGTGGCAAAACTTTTATTATAAAGTTAGAGATACTAATGTCTCAAAAGATTCGTCTGATTATAAAGAAAAAGAGAATTTATTAAAAGAAATAAAAGAAGTTATAGAATCTCAAACCTACTGGTTTGAAAATATTAGAGAAGAACAAAAAAGACAGGAGAATATTCAGTTTCCTGAATATTAAAAATTTATTTTAAGATAAAAAAACTTATTTACACGTAAAAACGATAATAAATTATTATTTAATAGGAGTTATTTATGAACATAAAAGATGAAAATATCAAATTAAATAGAAAAAAATTTTTATTAACAGCGGGAACTCTCGCTGCTGTTGTGCCTTCGATAAACGCATTTGCCTCAGATAAAAAACATGATCATGGCGCCCATATGGCTTCAAAAGTGGCAGAGGCGGCTATAGAGTGTGTTTCAAAAGGTGAAGAGTGCGTAAACCATTGTGTTGAAATTATTAAAGCGGGCGATACATCTGTCGCGCAGTGTATTGCGACAGTAAATGAAGCCATTGCGGCATGCAGGGCATTAGCGTCATTATCGAATTACAATTCAGTTCATTTAAAAAAATTGGCGGCGGTTTGTATTGATATTTGCGCCGCTTGTGAAAAAGAATGTAATAAACACGCAAAAAAACATAAGGCATGCGAAGAGTGCGCCGAAGCTTGTGCCGATTGCATTAAAGCCTGCAAAAAAATATAATTATAAATCTTGATATACAAGGTTTTGTATAAAATCTGTGAAAGCATGAATCCATATTTTAAAATTAGAAAATGGATTTCATGCCGAAGCAGAAAATTAAATTCGAGATTTTAAGTATTTGTATTTTTAGGTAAATCGGATACGGTATAATCAGATCCGATATTTTTAATGTCTTTGTCGGTTTTATTTTCTTTTATTTGTTTTTCGGTTAGTTTTTTGTCTGATTTTTCTGAATCAATTTCATGCATCCAGCATTGAATGGCAAAGACAAATCCGTCGAATAATCTATCTATCATTTGTTTATGGTTTGCTTTTCTATAGTATCCGTATGCCATAAGAGGCTGGTGTTTGTCAAAATAAAAATAATCACCTACGCGAATTAATCCGTCTTTATAGCCGGTGGTATTAAATAGCTTAGCGGCTAATGCGATATTGCCTTCATTAAAGGCGGCGTTTCCTTTTCTTATAAGTTCAGCTTTTTCTTTATTATCCATATTATTTAAAACATCGGTATATTTTAATTATACATCAAAATAATAATATAAATATAGATCAAACAATAAATTTTTCTCAGCTTTAAGAAAAAGCGGTTTTCTTTTAGAATTAAAATCAACTTTTTTTTCTTGATCAGTTTCATATTTATATGATTCAAACAAACCAATTTGCATGTTAGATATCTGCAATCCATATTCAAAGTTTTTTGTCATTTTTACGGCAAAATTTACTTTAAATATATTATTGCCATATACGGCTTTTGAGTTCTTAAATTCTTTTGAAGATATTTTAATATATAAGAATTCATTTCTAATTCGTAAAAAGAAATTTTTATAGATATTAGATTCAAGCTCTTGACGAAGATATATTCCAGTTTTTTCGCCCGGATAAACATAGTAATTAAATGGCTGATTATTATATTTATCATCACTTACAATGTCAGTAAAAAAATCAAAGCCAAAATATCGCTGATAAGCGTAAAAATTAGAAATATTTTTACCGTAATATCTAAAGTCTCCGGCTATAGAGCCTGTAGTATTTAAGATATTCCAGTTAAATATCCATTGAAAACCTATGAGCGAAGAAATATTATCTTTATTTATTCTTTTTGAAAATGTTATCGACTGCAGATAATCATCAAGTCTTTCTAAATTGCTATAGTACTTATAATCATAATTTGAATAATCTTTTTTTTGAGAGGTGGTCCATTCATAATCAGAAAGATAATTATTTTTTCTTTTTGTAATTGCAGAATAACTTACTTCAGTGAATAAAATTAGGTTATTAAATGAAACTTCAGAATTTAATCCCGATATTAAGCGGTCACCTAAAGGAGTGTTTCTTTCAAAAAGGCATTGAGCTCCAATAAATTTTTTATATGATTGTATTTCAAGACTTATAACGTCGTCTGATTGATAGTAGCCTGAACCTAGAAAAGCCGTATTGAATGATGCATATTTAAAATTATAATCGACATGAGCGCCTAACCCTGTATATTGAGAATAAAAAAGTCCTTTCGCGTGGGTGTAGTTTGGCAGTGTGCCTAACGTCATATTAATTTGATGTAATGAATTTTGATTTGATGAAATTAAAAATAATTCGAGAGGTGTTCCAGAAAAATGGATTAAAGGATAAAAAGATATATTTTTTGATAACAGGTAATTGAATTCGTTTAAAGAGTAAGAAAGAGAAAAATATTGAACACTTAAAAGAGATGATATCCAATAATTATCAGCAAATTCAACAGAGCCGTTTATGTGAGTCCATAGATATGAATGTCGAAAGGGAAGATTTTTATCATCAACATTAGAATAAGTATAAGTCATAAAACCATCAGATTCTAAAAAATATATACTATCGTCTTTTTCTGGTATAAGTCTATCCCAGCCTGTTGAATATATATTTTTAATAATTAATATATTTAGAATTAAAAAATAAAATGAAAACTTTATAAAAGTGTTTTTGATAGCTAACAATTATATTCCTGTGCTTCTTCAAAACATTTTGGAGTTTCAGTTAATGTGCCGGTTAAATTTATCGTATCTGTAAAAGTAAGGTTTGAATTTACAAAAGTTATATCGAAAGAAATAACAGTATTTCCCAAGATATCTTCTTTAATATCTACTACGCCGCTGCCGTAATTTATACCGTTAATATAACCCGCGTAGTAAGTGTTATTTACACATGATAGCGAGCATGGAGTTTGTAAAATTAAATTTACCGTAAAATTATCGGGTGAAATTGTCTTAGATTCTATAAAGGGGTTTAATAAATGTATATGAAGCGAGTAACCCCACGAAATAGAGGTATGAAGATGATACGAATCTTTAATAAATATATCTTTATATCCGTCTATAAAAAGATTTTCTCTTTCAATATCAACATCATTTAAAGATAATGAAACTTCAAAGACTCCTTCTGTTTCATCAACTGTAGAATCAAATTTCATATTTACGCATTGTTTATCAGTATTATTAGAAGATTCTTTTAAAATACCTTCTTTGTATTCTACATTATCAAAACTGCAAAAGAAAAAAAAAGACAATAAAAAGAAAATCAAAATCTTGCTTTTTATATTCATAATAAAATCACAAAGCATAAAAAAGGCCAAGCTGAAAATGATACGAGAAAAAATTAGAGCCTATGCTTCCTTCGCCGCTATTGCCCTGAAAGCTCATGCCTTGTAAAATAGAGTAAGCTATTTTAGATTCTATGTATGTTCCAAAGTTGTTAAGAAACTTAAAGCGGCTTCCCGCGTTAAAACTAAGGCCCCAGTTAGCAAAGTTAAGCTGGTATTCATATGCGTTGCCTTTTGGAATACCGTCTTCAAGATAAATAACTTCAACATGAGGTATGGCCGGCCCCATACTGAAACTAACATAGGGCTGAATAATGCCATCGGGAATTTCAGGTTTTCTTAAAAGCATAAGTCTATACGACGCCGTAAAACCAATATGATTTACCCCGTGAGAAACACTATACATTGAAAAATATTTTTTTATGGGATCATTTTGGTTTATTTGACTTCCCATATATTTTCCTGATACCTGAATATTTTGATTTAAATCGTCTAAGAAAATTTTAAAATGCGTGTGTTCAATACCAATGCCTAAAAAAGGATATTTTTCAAAAAAATAATTAAATCTTAACGCGTAATATGGTTCTGTTAATGCGCCTATTAGACTACCTTCATCACTGCCAAATAAAATAGTAAAAAAGCGAATTTGTGATTGTCCCCAGCTATAGGCTTCTGGTTCAAAATTTACATCTTTCATATGTATGTCTGTATTATTATACTTTAAATCAAGAGAAGAAGTAACAGAAGATGATGTGCCGCGGGCATACTCAATATAATAGCGTTTAATATTTTGGCTTTCTTCTAATACGGGCAGCCAGAAATTTAAATTTTGTGTTTCATTTGCGTATAGTAAATAGGATATATTTAAACAAAGATAACAAAAAGCAGTAATAATTATTTTTTTCATTTTCTATTTAATAAAGCCCGTTACAATTTCACTGGGATCGCTTTCTGTTTCTCCTTTTATTGAAGTAACATAATAGTAATAGTTTATTGAAGTTAAAACAGAAAAGTCTTCATAAAACAAATAATCGGCGTAATAAACTTTATTAAATTGTGATTCTCCTTCTTTTTTTTTAGATACCGCGTAAGCAGTAGCACCCGATACCGCGTCCCATTCTACCTTAATTTTATCTGAATAAGCGCCCTGACTGGCTTTTACATTTGCCGGAGGCTCTGGCGCGGTTTCATTGGCGCATGCAAAGATACTAAAAACTAAAAAACTAATATTAAAAAGTAATTTCATAATATAATTTAATTAATCAACATTCATTGCTATCATGCAAATATCATCTTCAAACGAAGAGTCTCCTCTGAATTCAACTAAATTTTCATAAAGGTTTAATATAAAACCTTCGGGTGTATTATCTTTATTTTCCTGAAGAAATTTTAGCAAGGGACCGTCTTCAAAACGGTAAGATGTATTTTGCGGATTTACCGCGTCAATAATTCCATCGGTATAAAAAAATAATTTTGAATCTTCAGGTAAAATAATTATAGCTCCGCAAAATACGCATATAAATCCGTATAAAGTTGTCCCTTGAAATCCCGCCCCTAAAAACCAAAAATATGAAAATGCTGTTAAAAAAAGTAATATCAATGGCCATACGAACATTTGATACTGATTTTTAAATCGAGAAATATAATAAAAAGAGCCAACAATAACTGATAATATTAACGCTAGAATAGCGAGTGTTCTCGGCATATCTAACACATAATTTAATATTCCCAAAATGATGCAGCCGATAAAACCAATAAAACATACTACATTAAAAATACGATGCTCTAAAGAAAAAGTAGTTTTATTGCCCGAAACGCTAATCATGATTTTATCAAAAAATTAAAATTAACTTGTGTCTACAAGTAGTATTTTAATTATAAATTTTGTATTTTATTTAAAACTTTATTAATTGCCTCTATATTTTCTTTTTTAGAAAAAAAATATTCACATTTTATTAAATCATCTTTATTTTTTAATTGAATTTCTAAATTTATTTCACTTTTTTCAAAATAAGGGTGATAAATTAGTTTTATAAATTTAGGAAGATGAATTTCTTGTATCATTGTCTTAAATTGAGAATTTATTTTTGTATAAAGAGGGAACCTTAATTTTTGCATAATTTCTTTATATTTATTTGCCAGCAAAAAATTCCCATCGGTATGGGTTTTACTTCGAATAGCAGATAATTCGTCTAATAAAACAGATCGTGTTTTTTCATCAAAGTCAATATAAATATTTAATAAATCTTTTGCCGTGTTATTATTTATATGTTCTGGTTCAATAAATTTAATAAACTCTTCGAGGTTTTTTGAATTTATTTTTTCTAATATCATTAATATTTTAACCGGTATATTTTTTTTATTGTATAAATTAGCAAAAATATCTTTAGTTTTTGATAAAAAACCAAGCTCTTCTTTTGTTTTATTATTTATTTTTAATCCATAGCCCGAAAGCAGATTACTTAATTCATCTTCGCTTGCGTTTATTTCTTTTGAGCTTTTTAATTTATAATAATATCTGGCAAAAATAGTTTTATCTAAAACAGGATAAAATAAGAATATAGACTTCCATTCTTTTTCAGAGGGCCATGTATTAATAAAAATTTCACTTGAAGATTTATATTCTTCATTAAAAAAAGAATAAGTTTTATTTTTTCTTTTTAAATAAATTAAAGGAGCCAATAAAACTGGCTTAGCGGGAATTTGAAGAATGTCACTATCTATTGGCATGGGGGATGTTTTAGTTTATTTTTTAGACTGTAAATGAATTATATAGCTATGGAAAAACATAGCCATAAAAAAATTTTCTATGCAAGATTTAACATCCTATAAAAATTCAGGCGTAAAATATATTAATAATTTTACCTTATAAAAATCATTTTATTGACAAGTTGACAAGTATATAATCTATCATAAAATATAAAAAGATACAGGTGGGTTTTTATAGTTGAAGCCACAGAGGCCTCGGAGAACACAGAGCCTATGGATAAAAATTACTAGCTTTGTTATAGAATTGCATAATATCTTAGGATCGGGATTTCTTGAAAACATCAAAGCTAAAGCTTGGCCCAATTGTCAATTTTGGCAAAAAAAATCAATAGATGAGATTAAGAGAATTTCAGCGCTTTGTGCATTTCATCTCTGTGTGCTCTGTGTACCCTGTGGTCTTTAAGATACCCGTGTTCGGAATTAGAATAAAACAATATTATGAAAAATCTTTCTAACATATCTTCTCAAATAAAACCAATCGCTCTTAAAGCGGGCGAAATAATCATGAGCTATTTATTAAAAGATAAAAAAATTGAGTATAAAGAAGAAATAAACATGGTTACCGAGGCCGACAAAGAAAGTGAAAATTATATTGTAAAGAGCTTAAAAGAACTTTTTCCAAACGACGGAATTTTAGCCGAAGAAAATCATAAAATTGAAAGTAAATCGGGCTATACATGGGTTATTGATCCTCTTGACGGTACAACCAGCTTTTCGCATAATTTTCCTTTTTTCGCGGTTTCAATAGCGCTTGTTAATGAAAAAAATATTCCCGTTTTAGGGGTGGTTTATAACCCTTTTTATAATGAATATTTTGAAGCGTATGAAAATTCAGGAGCCAAATTAAACAGTAAACCAATTAATGTAAGCACAGTAGATAATATTAATAAAGCTCTTATTGGTACCGGTTTTCCTTATTACAGACGCGAACATATGCAAAGAATTTTAAACCGGCTGGGTAACTTTTTAAATGTGGTTCATGATATGAGAAGAACAGGTTCAGCAGCTCTTGATATTTGTTTTGTAGCAGCCGGAAGACTAGACGCGTATTATGAAGAAGGCTTAAAACCATGGGATACTGCGGCTGCTTATCGCATACTTATTGAAGCGGGAGGTATGGCCAGTAAATTTGACGGCAAAGATTTTGATATCAATTTTCCAGAAATTATAGCGTCCAACGCAAAAATACATCCGCAGGTCATAAAACTTTGTTAATGAGCTTTCTATAAATTATACTTATTAACTTGACGGTGTGTTTTTCATCATAATTTATACCAAATCAATTTAATTAAAAAAAATACAGGAGCTTAAAAAATGGCAAATTTATATTATGATGAAGATTGCAATCTTGATATCTTAAAAAATGACACAATAGCGGTTATAGGCTATGGTTCACAGGGGCACGCGCAGGCACAAAACATGAAAGACAGCGGTCTTAATGTTATTATAGGTCTTCGTTCATCTTCAGAATCGGTAGAGCAGGCAAAAAAAGACGGTTTCGAAGTTTATGACCCGTCAGACGCGGCCCAAAAAGCAACCATTATACAAATTTTAGCTCCTGATACGGTTCAGTCTAAATTATTTGAAGAAGCCATTAAACCAAATTTAACTGCCGGTAAGGCGCTTGTTTTTTCTCACGGATTTAACATTCATTATGACTGCATAAAACCTCCGGCTGATGTAGATGTATATATGGTGGCTCCTAAAGGGCCCGGACATTTGGTGCGCAGAGTATATACAGAAGGCGGCGGAGTTCCTTCATTAATCGCGATTCATCAAAATGCCAGCGGCAAAGCTAAAGAAAGAGCCTTGGCTCACGCGGCCGGTGTAGGCGGGGGCAGAGCCGGTATTTTAGAAACTACTTTTTCTGAAGAAACAGAAACCGATTTATTTGGCGAGCAGGCCGTTTTATGCGGAGGTATCTCTCATTTAATTCAAGCCGGATTTGAAACACTAACTGAAGCGGGCTATGATCCCGAAATTGCTTATTTTGAATGTCTGCATGAAACTAAACTTATTGTAGATTTAATTTACGAAGGCGGCTTGGCTAAAATGCGTCATTCAATTTCAGATACAGCCGAATACGGCGATTTAACATCCGGACCAAAAGTAATTGATTCTCACGTAAAAAATAACATGAAAAAAGTTCTTGAAAACATACAAAAAAAGAACGGTTCTGTTTTTGCGAAAGAATGGATTGAAGAAACAAACGCCGGATATCCAAACTTTCAAAGACTTCGAAAAGAAGAAAATAATCATCCCATAGAAACTGTGGGCAAAAAACTTCGTTCTATGATGAAGTGGTTAGCTAAGTAGAAATTGTTATAAGTTCTACTTAAGCGTTCTGGTTGTTGTGAGTTTTTCTAAAACTGCCAAGTCATAAGCGCTTAAAATGCGACCAAATGAAACTCAGGTTCGTAAGCATTCGATCGTATAGAGAGTTGCAAAACCTGATGTCACGCATAGTCATGGGGACGTGCAAAAACAAAGAAAAGATTAAACGCAAAGACGCGGAGGACGCAGAGAAATCCGTAAATTCAACACTTTTCCTTTGCGTTCTTTGCGCCTCTGCGTTAAAAATC
>JAOUOS010000097.1 GCA_029880285.1 Spirochaetia bacterium | reverse complement strand
CATCATTCATATCTACATTGGCACAGAGGCCACTGATGAAGCAAAGCTTGCCCTTTACAAAAAAGAAATGACCCCGAATGAGGCTTATGAGGCCCTTTCTCTTTGCGATAAACACGGTATTATCACCGAAACATCTATGATTTTGGGAACCCCTGAAGAAACCAAAGAAAGCATAAAGAGAACTCTTGATTTGGCCATTGACTATAACCCAGATTTTTGCCATTTTCTCGCCATTGCCCCATGGCCCTATGCTGATATTTACAAACAGCTTGAGCCATACATTGAGGTTAAAGATTATAAAAAATACAATTTAATAGACCCTATTGTGAAACCCGAAAACATGACGCTTGAAGAAGTCGATACGGCAATTATTGAGGGATATAGAGTTTTTTATATGAATAAATTCAAACAGATAAAAAACCTGAAAGACGCATTTAAAAAAGAGTATATAATTGAAGCCACAAAGCGAATTATGCAAAATTCATTTATCGTAAATAAATTAGGCAACCTTGAAGGTGCCATACCTGATGAGGTAAAAAAAGAGATGGCTGAACTGGGTCTTGAAAAAGATGATATACAAGATACAGAATCTGAAACAGAAATAAAACTAGGCCCCGATGGCTGCCCTATCAGCAAATTTAAGAGAAAGATATTTAAGATTAAGAAAAAAGTCTATTCAAAAATTAACTAAAATCTAAAAAAGAGAATAAATATAAGGAGCCAAAGACGAACTTTGACTAAAGACAAGAAACAAACCAACCAGTAATAAAATTAAAATAATGGGTATGAGCCACCATTTTTTATTTTCAAGGCAGAATATTAAAAGCTCTTTTATGATAGAAAGTTTACTCATTTTTCAGTATTGGTTTTTATAGCTATCAGGAGTATAATTTTTCTCAGAGATGTTGTTCCAATAAGATTTTTTATTTTTTTCTAGCTTTGTATCAAGATTTTCTTTTTTAACAAGACGAAGAGTAAAGGCAAAAGGAAAAACGATAATGTAAAAAATTAATGATAACACCATGTTTATCAGCATATAATTAATCGTAATAAAAAAACTCATCCATATTTTTTGAAACGGAAGTAAAATCACAGGGGTGATTAAACCTGAAAAAAAATAAGCCGACAGAATAAATAAATAAAAAAATGATTCAATGTTTTTATAATACAAAATCATGCCCGCAAAACTTAAACCCATTGCCATAAACGCGCCAAACATACGAAGTTCTTTAGGGGAACTTTGAATATTTTTAATCTCATCTTTAATCATAAATACCTGTAATAATTCTATTTAAATTTCTTGTTTTTTTATCAAATAACTTCCCATGATTAAATAATCTAACCCGGTATTTTGAAAACATTTATACGCGTCATCGGGGCCGCAAACGATGGGTTCGTCTTTAGCGTTAAATGACGTATTGATAACAACTGAATATCCGTAATTCTTTTTTAGCGCCGTAAGTAAATTATAAAATACAGGGTTTGTTTCTTTATGAACAGTCTGAATTCTGGCAGAATTATCGACATGAGTGACCGAAGGAATATCTGATCGAATAACCTTTAGCATGTCAAATCCCGCTTTTAAGGCATTCTCTTTTTTGGTTTTTTTTAGTCTTGTTTTTTTTACTGAAGCAGTTAAAAGCATATAAGGACTTATTTGCTTTAAATCAAAGTATTTTGCGGCGTCTTCTGCCAATACTGCAGGAGCAAACGGCCTGAAATTTTCTCTGTTTTTTATTTTCATGTTCAGAATAAAGTGCATTTTCTCATCTTTGGCATTTGCCAGTATTGACCTCGCGCCAAGCGCTCGCAGGCCAAACTCCATTTTACCCTGAAACCATCCGACTGTTTTATTTTCATGAATAAGCTTTGCTGCCAGAGCGGGCACTTGAGAAATATTCAGTTTTTGATAAACAGCTTTTTGTTCTTTCAAATACTGCTCTATCTCTTTATCAGAAAACACAGGACCAAGAAAAGCCCCTTTCATGATATCTTTTTTATTTTTAACAGATCGTTTATTTTGCAAAACACGATACCAGACACACAAAGCCGCGCCAAGCGCGCCCCCAGAGTCACCGGCCGCGGGCTGTATAAATATATCTTCAAATATATTTTCTTTAAGAATTTTACCGTTAGCGACACAGTTTAACGCGACACCTCCGGCAAGGCAAAGATACTTTTT
>JAOUOS010000056.1 GCA_029880285.1 Spirochaetia bacterium | reverse complement strand
GATTCATGAATATAATACTTTTCGGCCGCATAGTTCATTAAATTATTTGACGCCATATGAAAAATTTCATGGTGTGCGACTAGCTAAAATTGCGGCGTGAGTGTTAGATATCTCATTGGACTCTACATTTCACGGGGAAATATTGTTTTTAATACATATTTGGTTTTTATATAAAATGTGTTTTACGGATTTCATTTGAGTTTGATAAGATCAGATAATTTGACTACGAACGTATATTTTAATAATTTACGGATTGGAGAAATGAATATGGTGAGTTATACTATTATATCTGATGCAGATTTAATAGATAAAAAAATAAAACATTACCTATGTCTTGAACCTAAAGTGTTACCTATGTTGTGACTAGACCCTAGGCAATTGCATATAACGCAAGTCTTACAAGGCGTTGCAAATCGTTTTTGTCAGCTTTGTGAGCGCGAATTAACCTCAATTCGCCTGCGAGTAAAATGGTTAAGCAAGAAGCAATCAAAAATATGCTCAAGCATCAAGCCAGTTTCTATTTAGAGAATTAGTCATAATACCTAAATACTTTTCTTGGAATAAAATATAGCGCAGAGCCGAGCGACCGCAGCTTATAGCCGCTGTTATGCGAAGTCCAGAAGCAAAGAATAATTTTTTATAATTGTATTTATGTTTTTTCCCAGCGGGCATTTCTACCTCGACCAGTATTTGTGATTTTCCCTTCTTTATGTAAATCCTTTAAAATACGACGAATTAGATCAATACTTACACCGGGTGTATGATACTTGATATCTGCGACACTAAATCTTCCAACTGAATTATTTATATAATCTATAATTAAATCTGATTTAGAGCCTTTTGTTCCAGGCAATGATTTTAAACGGTCATCTAAGTACTTATATGCTTCTTTTAGGATAAATAATAAATAATTTGCATAAGGCCAAATATCATTTTTACTTTCATGCCATTTTTGAGAACTTTCCATTAAAGTTTCATAATATCTATTTTTATTTTCTTCTATTATTTTTTCTATACTAATAAATCTACCAATCTCATAGCCTAAATGATACAACTGTAATAATAATAATAAACGAGAGACTCTACCATTACCGTCTCGAAATGGATGGATTGATAAAAAATCAAGATTAAATGCAGAAAGCAAAATCAACGGTGGAATACGTTTTTCTTTAATTTGTTCATGCCATAGTTTTATTGCCTGATTTAATAGTACCTTACTTTCTTTTACACCGGGAGGTTTGAATCTTAGGCGTTCTTGTCCATTTGGAAGTTTTTCAGTTATATCTACCTGCTTTTCTTTTAATTTTCCAGAATCCCAAATGTCACCTCTGCAATAATTATGTAATTTCAATATTGTTTCAATACTAATTTCAATTTTATTGTTAGATTCATGAATCCAGCGTAGAGCTTTTTGATAACCTCGCACTTCTTCTTCATCACGGTCTCTTAGGTGGGAATTACCAAAAACAACAGTTCCGATTCGGGAATTATCAACCATGACTCCCTCTAAGCGATTTGAGGCTACAGAACTTTCTATAATGGCATGTTCTTTTAATTGTTTTAATTTTTGTGGAGATTGCCTGATATATAATTCTTGTTTTCCTTTATATTCATCAAGGGCTGACATATTCCATGTAGTAGTGATTGGTATACTTGTAAGAGCATTTTTAAGTTGTTCAATCGTTTTCATTATACCTAAATTAATACCTATATTAAAAAAAATACCTATATTATTAAAAATCGGCAATTTTTATGAATAAATTACCTAATAAAATACCTAATTCTATAAATTGGAAAAGATTTGGTTAAAAAATATAAAAATATGTTAAGAATGAAAAAATTATTAATCTGGCATTTTGCATAACGTTTTGCGGCTACCCTGAAGTTTGCAAATGCTTTTTGTCAGTTTTACGAGAGCGAATTAACCTCAATTCATGCGCGAACAAAACGGTTAAGCAAGAGGCAATCAAAAATATGCTCAAGCGTATAGCCAATTTCTATTTAGAGAATAAGGCATAATACGTAAATACTTTTCTTGGTATAAAATATAGCGCCGAGCCGAGCGACCGAAGGGAGCGCAGCTTATAGCCGCTGTTATCTGATTTCCCTGAGAGCTAGATTAAAATATATTTTTGAAAAGGATGTTGACGATATAATTTAAAATAAATATCATGAATTATGTCTTTTGTAATTGAAATAGAAAATCTTACAAAAATTTATGGTAAATTTAAGGCAATTGATGCAGTATCATTAAATGTTAAGAAAGGCGAAATTTATGGTTTTCTGGGATTAAACGGAGCAGGAAAAACGACAACAATAAAATCTATGCTGGGTCTGATATGGCCGACTTCGGGTATCATTTCTATAAGTGGTAAAAAAATTTCACCAAAAACCAAAGGACCCTGGGAAAAAGTCGGGTGTTTGGTTGAAACGGCTAATTCGTATCCTGAACTAACGGTAAGACAAAATCTTGAGATATTTCGACGCTTGAGAGGATTAAAAATAAAACAAGATCCCGTAATGAAGATTATTGATAAACTGAAACTTACAAGATATACCGAAAAAAAAGCCGGGCAATTATCACTGGGAAATCAGCAAAGATTGGGTCTGGCAAAAGCGATGATGCATAAACCCGAAATATTAATTCTTGATGAACCAGCCAATGGCCTTGACCCTTCTGGAATCGTTGAAATACGTGAGATGTTAATAGATTTAGCAAGAAATGATAATGTTACTATTTTTGTTTCAAGTCATCATCTCGAAGAAATATCAAAGACAGCAGATAAGATTGGTATTATTCATAATGGACGCCTTGTGCAAGATATAAGTTCGTCTGAGCTTGAAAAACTGATAAAAAGATACCTTGTTATAAAAGTTAACAAGAAAAATAATGCAATAAAAAATTTGAAAGATGCGGGATACGAGATTGCAAGTAAAAACGATAAGAA
This sequence comes from Spirochaetia bacterium, assembly GCA_029880285.1. GTDB lineage: Bacteria > Spirochaetota > Leptospiria > Turneriellales > JAOUOS01 > JAOUOS01. The sequence goes on along the minus strand of JAOUOS010000056.1, from coordinate 5,788 downwards.
TACAATTATTGTATATAATACAAAATCAATAAAGATTCGGGAAGAAATTGTAAAGTTGTTGGTCAATACAAACAATATCCCCTATGAAATAAAAATGGTTGAAGAAGATCTGGAATCATATTTCTTAAGAATTATAAAACAGGCTGAACAATGAAAATAAGATTATTGACATCTGCGATTTACATTGAATTATTAAAAATTATACATTCAATAGTTTTTTGGATAATCTTTGCCGGCTTTTCAATAGCGCCGATTATCGCAACCATATTTGTGATGATTGTTCGTGATCCTTCTATATCTGAAAATAGTCCTTTATTAGAAGCAAAAGCGAATCTTGCTGGTCTTTCAGCTGATTGGACAGGTTATCTTGGGTTTTTAAATATGACACTGGGTATTGGCGGTATAATTGTCTTTGGATTTATAACCAGCTGGGTATTTGGCAGAGAATATGCAGATAAAACAATTAAGGATCTTTTGACGCTGCCTATATCCAGAGGACTCATTATAACCGCTAAGTTTTTTGTTATCTGTGTATGGTCGCTTATTGTTTCACTCTGGATATTTTTATTGGGTTCATTTTTAGGATGGTTAATAGAGTTGGATGGATGGAACATTGTATCTTATATGATACATTTTACGAAATTTTGTTATATCTGGTTATTGGTGACAATTGTAGGGTTTCCGGTAGCATGGTTTGCTACTATTGGAAAGGGATATATGGCTCCCCTCGGATTTGTTTTTTTCTCAATGGCTGCTGGTCAAATCATGGGAGCGCTTGGGTTCGGAGAATATTCCCCATGGGCCATACCGGGACTATACAGTGGTGCGGGAGGAGAAGAGAAATCTCATATTAATTTCTTTGGTTTTTTTCTTGTATTTGTAATGGGTTTTTTAGGCGCAATTGCTACATGGCTTCAATGGAAAAATGCTGATAACTAAAATAATAAAAAATATATAAATTATAGATGTCTAATAAAATATATTTATAATTACTTTTTTATATAGAAAAGTAATACTAGCTCTCAGGGATTTCAGATAACGTTTTGCGGCTACCCCGAAGTTTGCAAATGCTTTTTGTCAGTTTTACGAGCGCGAATTAACCTCAATTCGTGCGCGAGCAAAACGGTTAAGCAAGAAGCAGTCAAAAATGAGGTCAAGCGTCAGGCTAATTTCAATTTAGAGAATAAAGCATAATACGTAAATACTTTTCTTGGATTAATTAAAAGTGCCGACCCGAGCAGCCCGATCAGGGCGCGCAGCTTGTAAAATTAGTTGGGCGAAGTAAACCTGAAGCTTATCTTTTTTTATAAATATTGGCTATAATTTAAATTAATTATGTTAAAAAATTATTTATAAAAAACATGGTTTATAATATTTTTTTGTTGACAATAACCATCGAACAGTATATACTATGTTTATACAATGGAGTTAAAAAATGGATTCAGTAATACAAAAATGGGGAAATAGTCTTGGAATAAGAATACCTAATTCAATAGCTAAAGAACTTAATTTAGAAAATGGAAGTCATGTTGAGATAGTTGATGATGATGGGAAAATAATTATTTTTCCACAGGAAAAGAAGAATTTGAAACAAAAATTAGAAATGATTAACTTAGAAAATATTCATGAAGAAATATCTACTGGCCCAGTAATTGGTAAAGAAGAATGGTAGAAAATAAAAAATATATACCTCAACGCGGTGATATCGTATGGCTAAACTTTGATCCACAAAAAGGGCATGAGCAAAAGGGGAAAAGGCCAGCATTGGTTTTATCACCAAAGGAATATAATAAAAAAGTAGGTCTGGCTATATTTTGCCCTATTACAAGTAAAATAAAAAATTATCCATTTGAAGTTAAGATTTCAGGTGAAATTGAAGGTGCAATTTTGACAGACCAGATAAAAAGCTTAGATTGGCAAAAGCGTAAGGCGACATATATAATGAAAGTAGGATTGCAAGTGATTAAGGAAGTACAGGAGAATCTCCAAATGTTATTATTATAAAAGAACAACATTAAGAGGAACATAAAATATTATATTTTTAGAAATCGATAAAAAATAATTACATCAAATCAATAATAAAAACAATAGAATAAAAATAATTTATACGGGAAAAATCATATGCTAAAATATATTTTTATATGGGGTCTATGGTCACGACATAGGTAATGAAAACTAGTCATGACATGGGTAATACTTTCAAAAATATTTAAGTCACTGTTACCAACTCCTTATTCGGTGTAAAGATAAAAGTAGAACGGTCAATTTCACCCAAAAAGTTATTTGAAAACCAGACTTTAATAGATTGGCTTTTTATTTCGAGGCCGACATTAAAGCCATTAAAAGCATTGCTTAAGAAAAATTTTCGACCTCGATAGAGAGTATAGCCACGACTATTTACCTGTCTAGATAAAACATTTTGAGGGTATAATAATTCATCTACGGGTTTATATTTCCGTTTGGATTTAATATAAACTTTAGCAGGCTTTTTCATATTCAGCCCATGGTGGGGTCTTTCTGTATTGTATTCTTTTCTCCAAACTTCAAAAACACTTTGATGCATATTAAGGTCTCCGTTTATTTTCCCCTCTAATTCTTTCATCATATCAAGGTGCATTCTTTTATGAGCGCCATTTTGATATGGTTTACCGGGGTCGATACGATCGAGTCGTATGCCTAAAGAGAGCCACCATGCAGCCAGCTTGGTTAAACCAAATTGAGCTTTACTGTTTGCAAAAGGCGGACCATTGTCTGAACGTATAACTTCAGGGAGACCAAATTTTCGAAAAAGCTTTTCAAATTCTGCTTTAACATTTGGTATATCACCTTTTTCGAGTATTTTTATACTTAAAATATACTTAGAGAAATCGTCTCTTACTGTAAGAGGTTCGCACTTTTCTCAATGAGGTGTATACCACCACCCTTTAAAGTCAACGGTCCAAATATGGTTGGGATGCTTCGCTCTGACTTTATGTTGAATTCTTTCAGTAGTATTAACTTTTCTTCTTTTTTTAGTTTTAATAAATCCCATTCTTTTTAAGATTCTACCAACAGTTCTTTCATGTGGAATTATTCTGTTCGGATACATTTCTACAAGAGTAGCATGAACTTTGGGCGCACCCCAGCTTTTCTTTTTATTTTTTATTTTACAAATATCATAAATTAATTCCGGATTTATTGATCTTGAGTTTGAATAAGGTGTTCGGGGTCTGTCATTTAATGCTGGTTCGCCGCCCTCAATAAAACGCTTTCTCCATTTATAACTGGTTTTGGTAGATATACCAAATTCTTTACATAGTCTTGTAAAATTTGCATGTTTATCAAAAGTCTTAATCACAAATTTTATTTTCTGATCCATAGTATTAACCTCCTTCCAAGGCATAATATTCCTCCTTATAGGAATATCGACCCTGAGAAGTATTACCTATGTCTTGCCTAGAAAGTGTTACCTATGTTGTGACTAGACCGCCAAAATGGCCTATAACGCGAGATTTTACAAGTCGTTTTTGACTGATTCTTGCCAGCTTTGCGAGTGCGAATTAAACTCAATTCGTGCGCGAGCAAAACGGTGAAGCAAGAAGCAGTCAAAAATGAGGTCAAGCGTCAGGCTAATTTCAATTTAGAGAATTAAGCATAATACGTAAATACTTTTCTTGAAATAAAATACAGCGCCGAGCCGAGCGACCGTAGGGAGCGCAGCTTATAGCCGCTGTTATCTGACGTTTGCAATTTAGACAGAAAATGGATTTAAAATTGTCATATTATCTATTTTTTGGTTTTCATTAAAGTCTTCAGAAATAAGAAATTTTGATGATGTAAAAAGAGCAGCTGAAATTATTGTACTATCATAGAAAGAAAATTTATATTTATCATGAATTTCTAAGGCTTTTTCGATAAGATCAAAATTTAGAAATGCAGTACATAATGGAAAAAGAACTTCATGAAGATACAAATTCAAATCAGAAGTTTTCATGGGAGTTTCGAATTTTCTTGTAGCAACATTAACAAATTCTTGTATTACTTGAGTACTAATGCAACCCTGTCTAGTTTCTAAAGCTTTTTGAATAATTTCTTGGGATTTTATTTTTTTATAAGTTTCTTTTTGATTGAATGAGTATACAAAAATATTGGTATCAATAAAAAATTTATCGTTCATTCATCTCATCCCTTGCAAAAGATTTGCCAGAATTTGCATATGATAAATTTTCCATTAATCCAATATAGTTATTGCTATGCTCAAAGGGATAAATATATAATTTTAACCAATCATTAAATACATCATTTAATGAACGATTTTCTTGTTTTGCTTTTAAGCGGGCTTTTTCTATTAAAGCATCATCAGCTTTGAATGTTATATTTTTCATAATGACAATTTAGCACGAAATTCGTGCGGTGTCAATAAAAAATATGTTATAAATAGTACAATGGGGAATGAGATATAAGAATCTAATAAAATAATCAAAAATATCTGAAGAATATTATTTTAAATAACTTTATAATTAATGAATTTCTAATTTTTAATAATTTAAGCTTTCTGGGCTGTATAGTTTAGGTTTATTTATAAAGAATAATAATGAAAATTCAATTTAATAATACGAGAAAATCTGAAAATATCCAATATTTTATTCATAATTAAGGGGGAAATTTATATCAACTTTTTATCTAATTTAAAAAGGTAATTGCAATATATTTTCTGATAGCAATTTTAATAATTCAGTTATTAAAATATTTAATAGAAGAATAAATCTAAATTGCAAATGTTCAGATAACGATAAATCTTACAAGTCGTTGCAAATCGTTTTTGTAGGCCTGATGAGGGCGAATTAACCTCAATTCTTGCGCGAACAAAACGGTTAAGCAAGAAGCAATCAAAAATATGCTCAAGCGTAAAGCCAGTTTCTATTTGGAGAAGTGGTCATAATACGTAAATACTTTTCTTGGTGTAAACAATAGCGCCGAGCCGAGCTTATAGCCGCTGTTGTGCGAAGCTTTTGCACTAATAAGCTTTGCTTCGAAACTCAATAGCTGTTAAAGAAATAATATTTTCTTTTTTATCAACTTCATAAAATAAACGGTATTTACCAATTCGATATCGCCAAGTATCAGGATCATAATTTGCTAGTTTTTTTATATTCTGACCATAAAAAGGAGTTATTTCTAATTGAGGATATACATAATTTAATATCTTTTCATAAATTTTTTCACGTTTATCTTTTTGAATTTTGTTTAGAGTATCAATAAATGTTTCCGTTTCAAAAATTCTATAATTAGACAAAACGACCTCTTTTATGTTTTGCGTCGTCACTACCTTTTTTAAGCTGTTTTAATAAATTGGGGTTATTTAGTATTTCATTCATTTCAAATTCATCGGCTAATTCAATATCTTCAACATACCTCAACGTAGCAGTTTCGATAAAATTTGAGACAGAACGATTTTCCATTTTTGCATGTTCTTTAAATCTTTCTAATATATCATCATCAATTCTAAGTGTGACAGTCTTTGACATAATTTACCTCTCGAATAAATACAATATATTAAATATTAAATAGAGAGTCAAATAAAATACTCACATGTAAACTGTCTGCATACAATGTAAACTATTGTATTAAAAAATATAAAATATATTAATGAAAAATCAGATATAGATAATATCTAAATTTAGAAAAAAAATATGCAAAAGTTTCGCACAACGCAAGTCTTACAAGTCGTTTTTGACTGATTCTTGTCAGTTTTGCGAGCGCGAATTAACCTCAATTCGTGCGCGAGCAAAACGGTTAAGCAAGAAGC
>JAOUOS010000096.1 GCA_029880285.1 Spirochaetia bacterium | reverse complement strand
TTTAGCTGCTTTTAATTTTTTGAAAAAATCGCGTAAATATGGCGAATAACGAATCGCAATTAGTGTACATTGAATTAAAGTCGCTCTTGCTACCTGAGAACCTCTTTTAGTGATTCTACCGTGATTAATAGTATTACTCGTATTTTTAACTCTTGGTACAATACCAAAATAGGCATCTAGGTTCTTTTGAGTCTTGAAATCTTCAACATTACCAATAGTACTTAAAAGTATAGCGGCGCTTCTTTCACCAATACCTTTAATGCTCGTTAAATTCTTAAATCCTTTAATATCTTCAGCTATTGATATAATTTTTTCATCTAATACTTTGATTTTTTCATTTAGATGAGAAATTTCATCACAAACAAAATCCAGTTCAAATTGTGAGACTTCACTTAAACCTTGTAAAGACTTAACTCGTTCAAGACTCTTTTGACTAGAAAATTGTTCTCTCTTAGTCAAAATACCATTTGCTAGTAATAGGTTATGAATCTTATTCTTAAGCTTTGTACGCAACTTTACAAGTTTGTCTCTTGTATTTACAAGACTTTCAAGCTCCACGAATTCTTGTTTTTTCATGCGAACTTCCGGAAGCATTTCTTTGCTTAGATAAAAAGCAATTAACTGGTGGATTCAAATTTGAAGTGCAATTTTAGTTGATATAAAAAAGCCTATTGTCAGGTTTTCCAAAACCAAAATAAACAATAAAAGGAGAACCAGACAATGGGGTATACACATATTAAATACAATGATCGTGTTGTAATTCAAAAATTATTGTCTCTTAACTACACGCAAAAAGCTTTTGCAAAAGTAGTTAATAAGCACCCATCAACAATATGTAGAGAGTTGAAAAAGAACAAAAGCATCTTTTTTTACTATGCAAATGAAGCACAAGAGAAATCTAAAAATAGGCGAAAAGACGGATGCAAGAAAAAACTATTTGAAAAGAATGAACTTTGGAATGATGTATATGAAGGACTAATAAATAAACACTCGCCTGAACAAATAGAAGGTCGGCAAAAACTTCTTTATAAAAACGATAAAAGTAAAATGGTTTCAAAAGAAACTATTTATTCAATGATATACTATCTTGAATCTATGGGTCAAAATATTGCGGCGAATCTGCGTTATGCTAATAAAAAGCGAAAAAGGCGAAGAAACCAACAAGAAAACAGGCTTTTACAGGCTAAAAAACGCTCTATTCATAAACGTCCAAAGGTTGTTAATGAAAAAAAACGTATAGGCGATTGGGAAGGCGATACAATAGAAGGTCAAAAAGGTACAGGTTTAATTGTAACATTCGTTGAAAGAAAATCAACTTTCCTGGTGGCTGCCAAATTACCTACAAAACATAGTGAAATTCTAAACCTAAAGACTCGTGACGCTTTTTCAGAAATTGAAAATTCACAATTAAAAACAATAACACTCGATCAAGGTACAGAGTTTTCTAATTTTATAAATCTGGAAGAAAATCTAAATTGTAAGACATATTTTGCAGACAAAGCATCGCCATGGCAACGCGGTTTGAATGAAAATACTAATGGTTTACTTAGACAGTTTTTTCCCAAGAAAAGTTCATTTGAAAATTTAACTGATGAAAAAATAAAAAAAGCAGTTGATCTCCTGAATCATAGACCAAGAAAATCTTTAGGTTTTAGAACACCGCATGAGGCTTTTTTTGGTATCAAACCGATTGCACTTCAAATTTGATTTCTCAACTCTGCATCATTTTTATCCGTTTTTTTGGTTGATTGGCTGATTACCTTGAATTGATATGGATTTAGTATTTTTGTTTCTGAAACCTTATGTTTCAGATGGCTTAAGAAGAATCTGGTATTACCGGTAGCTTCAATACCAATTTTATCAGTTCTTCTTAGTCTTTTTATAAAAAGACTAATATCCTCAATCTTATACTTCGCAAACTCTGTTTTTCCTTTTTCGCTCATAAAACAAACCACAAAATTATTTTTGTGTAAATCAACTCCAATGTATCTCATCTTTCTACTCCTAAAAATTTTCCAGAGTAGATTCTTTGTTGGTACTTTCACCATGCTCCTATTCAGGTTCAAAATGACCTATATCGGCTTTCGGTTGCAGGTATCGATTATTCTCCTTACCAGAGTCATAATGCTCTATACAAAATATTCAACCTGAAACCTATCTACTCCAGTTATCTTTTACCATAACTAGAATGAAAGTCCCAAAGTCACTTTATCATGCCGTCTCCTTA
>JAOUOS010000095.1 GCA_029880285.1 Spirochaetia bacterium | reverse complement strand
AAGGTGAACCGCAAAACTCATCGTAAATCGTTTTTGCTTAACGGCCTTCTTCGGGCATGAATTGAGGTTAATTCGCCCTCATCAGGCCTACAAAAACGATTTACGACGACTTAAAAGATCGAACGTTGTGCGCCATTTTTATGATATATTTGTCTATATTATTGGAGGTAATAAAAGATTATGGCTAATTGGAAACCTATTAGATTATATGAACTTCTTGAAACTATTGAAGAAAATAAAATTGTACTGCCAGTAGTACAAAGAGAATTAGTATGGAAAGAGGATCAAATCGAATTAATTTTTGATACACTCTTAAAAGGTGATTCCTTCGGTGGGATAATGACTATAAAAGACTTTCGAGGTAAAAAGTCTTTATTTGATTTTAGATATTTCATTAATAATTATTTTTCAAATATGATAATTATATCTTCTAATTCTGGCCAATTGACTCAAGATATTTCATATGTTGTAGATGGTCAACAAAGAATATCAGCATTTCATATAGGCCTTAGCGGTTCTTATAATAATAAGAAACTTTATTTTGATTTATTCGGTGAATCTGACCATAGAAATTATAATTTTAAATTTGCTTCATCCCTTAATGAATTGAAAAAAGATATTGATAATTACAATGGGACTAAAAAAATACCAACATTTTGGATATCTCTTATTGAATTAATGAATTACTTTAAAGATGTTGGTTTTGATTATAGGTTGGTTAAGAACAAAATATTTGATGACTATTCCGATATAATTACAGATGAATATAAAGATTTAGTTGATGGCAATTTGAATAGATTCCAACAAGAAGTATTTGTAAGTCCTAATATTGGTATTTGTGAAGTAACAATAAATCGAAATAATACTGAAATTGAAAATAGACAAAATATTGTTGAGTTATTTCGAAGATTAAACCAAGGCGGTACAAAACTTGATGGTCTTGAATTAATGGCGTCTAAGTTAAAAGGTTTTGATCCTAAAAATGAAATTTTTCTATCTAAAATCAAGCATGATTTTGAAGATATCGGTTTTAATCAAGATGAAATTATTAAATTGATTTTTCTTTTGCAAGATGATTATAATAAAAACATTTCTGATGTTTCAAAAACAGATTCTGACTTTATACGAAAATATGAAGATAGAATTTATAACATCCTTTTTGCAACAAGAAAATTTCTTGAATTTTCTAATCTCTATGTTTTTTATAAAGAAACATATCCATCAATTATTCCATTATATTTTATTGCTTATTATATTTTTCATACAAAAACTGAAACAAATCAAATAAAATATTTTTTTGACGATTTTGATACCAATTCGACTACACCATTAGTTTCTAATTGGATTAAAATATCATTACTATGTAAAGTTTTTAGAAGAAGGGGTGCTGGTTGGACTGCTTATTCAACAGGTATCAGAAAGATATTAGAAATTATGAAATCAAATAAGGATAATCCATTCCCTACCACCCTGTTATTTGAGATGTATAAGTCGCATCCTCTTGAATTTACCGAACATATAAAAGACGATTGGAGTTGGTTTAATTTTTATGACTTTGATTTTGTTATGTTTTTAATATATGATATGCCTAAAAACTTTAGAAAAAACGATATAGATCATATACATCCTAAATCTATTTTATCAGAAAACAAAGTAGAGTGGAATAAAATCAACAGTATAGCAAATTTTCAATTATTAGATTATAAAAACAATCGGGGCTCTAAGAGTGATAATGAACTTATTTATTGGCTTAAAAATAATGTAAATAACATTCAAGCGTATATTAAGTTTCATTTAATTCCAAACGATGAAGATTTATGGCAATCCCAAAACTATGATCTTTTTCTTGAAAGCCGCAAAAAATTAATAATTGATAAAATAAAATCTAATTTATAATTAATATAGATTTTAAAAAAACGGCGCACAACAGCGGCTATAAGCTGCGCTCCCTACGGTCGCTCGGCTCGGCGCTATATTTTAATTCAAGAAAAGTATTTACGTATTATGACTAATTCTCTAAATAGAAACTGGCTTTACGCTTGAGCATATTTTTGATTGCTTCTTGCTTAACCGTTTTGTTCGCACACGAATTGAGGTTAATTCGCGCTCACAAAACTGGCAAGAAGCAATCAAAAACATCTTATAGCCGTCGACGTTATCCGGCATTATTTTTTTAAGAACGTGCAAATTTAATTAAATTCTCGTAATTACCATTATCAGCTTCTCTTAAAGATTTTATGTACAAATTTCTACTTTGACCTGATTTATTTAAATTATTAAAACTTCCCCATGTGAATACTGGTTTATTAAAAATATGTGAAATTATTATAT
>JAOUOS010000055.1 GCA_029880285.1 Spirochaetia bacterium | reverse complement strand
TAAGCTTAGGTTCTGGTGTATCGACGAATTCTTTTACCGCGGGTGCGGATGGTACTTATTCTTATATTGTAACCAGCACCGATAATGCCGGCAACAGTACTGCCTCAGCGTGTTCATTGGCAATGCTAATAGATACAGGTCCACCGCAGGCACCTAGTCTATTAACCTTAATATCACCAGCATCAAATATATCTAATGATACAACACCTGAAATACAAATAGCAGGGGTTTTCTCTGGCGATACAATTACATTGTTTAGTGATGCTTGTATAACATCGGTAGGCAGCGGCATCGCTACAGGAACAACAATAAATCTTGTTAGTTCAGCTTTAGTTGAGGGAGATTATACCTTTTACGCAAACTCTACTGATCCTATTGGTAATTCATCAGCATGTTCAACAGCAAATATATCATATACTATTGATATAACACCACCCGCAATACCAAATGCTTTAACTCTTGTAACCCCGGCAGTAAGTCTGTCTAATGATACTACCCCCGAGATTCAAATAGGGGGTGTAGCATCGGGTGATACGGTAAGTCTTTATGCAGATAATACTTGTACGGCAAGTGTAGGTAGCGCTACAGCAGCAGGAACGACTATTAATATTGTTAGTTCCGCTTTAGCAGAAGGTAGTTATACTTTTTATGCTCAATCAGCAGATTTGGCAGGTAATGTTTCAGGATGTTCATCGGCAAATATAAATTATAATGTAGATTTAACGGCACCACTTTTAACAACAGTGAGTATTTCATCTAATAACGCGAATATTGCATTATCTCAAATAGGCGATACGGTAACATTAAACATATCAGCTTCGGAAGTCTTATCAACACCGGTAGTAACTATAGCGGGCATAACTGCGAACGTAACAGGAGCGGGAACAAATTTTAGTGCTACGTATACTTTTTTGGGTACTGAGGCTGAAGGTCTTGTTAATTTTACCATTAATTATACAGATTTAGCCGGCAACGCCGGAAGTCAAATAACTTCTACAACTGACGGTACCAACGTAATCTTTGATATAAATCCGCCGTCGGTGACAATAAATCAAGCGATAGAACAGGCAGACCCTGTTTCGGCATTGCCCATTAATTTCGACATTGTTTTTTCAGAACCAATTAATCCGGCTTCTTTTGAAGCGGCTGTTGATATAACCCAAAGCGGAACGGCTAGCGGTATAATTTGGTCATTATCTACAACTGATAATAAAAACTGGATATTATCCGCGGTTTCTGCCTCTGGCACGGGTACTATTATCCCGGTAATACCAGCCGGTGCCGTAACTGATTTAGCGGGTAATACCAACACGGCTTCTACGTCTACAGATAACATTGTTACATATGGAGATATTTATAAAATAATTAGTATTACTTCGTCAAACGCCAATGGTATTTATTTAATTGAAGATGTTATACATTTATCTATTCAATTTGACGGCCAGGTTTCACTTTCAGGCGGCAATTTGCAAGTTGAACTTGACACAGGAGCAGTAGTCAATATCGCTCCTTTTGATTTTACAGATACAATTAATTTTGAGTATATTGTGGCAGAAAATCAGGCAACATCAGATTTAAATGTTGTGAAGGTAATTTTAGCTGAAAACGCTTCGCTAAAAAGCGCGGATGGAATTGACGGTAATTTGACCCTGCCAGAAGGAAAAAATCTCGCTGATAACAAAGATATAATCATAGATTCAGCGCCAAAGACAAATCTTGAAAAAGCCGTAGCGGCCCCTTCTCTTTTCAGGGCAGACAAAAATGATAAAATGGTTTTTATGAGACTTACCAGAAATACTAAAATTCAAATATTTGCTGTTAACGGAAGAAAACTTTTTGAAAAAGACATAGACTCTCTTGCCGGAAGATATGAATGGGACGTTAAAACTTCACACGGGAAAAAAATGGCCAGCGGCGTTTATCTTGTTGTTTTGACAAATCATATGGGTGCGAAAAAAATGTTTAAAATTGCTATTGTCAGATAGTTTTTTCTTTCATTATAAAAAGTTACAAAAAAAGAGTAGACATACAGGATTTATAATATTTTTCAAAAAATAAAGATGTATTTAAATTTCTATAAAACTGTATATCTTATCTAATTATTTATATTCTACAATGATACTTTTGAATAATATGAAATATGCGCAAAAATGTTTGCTTGTTATATCTGCTTTATTTTTTATAAGCCAGATATCAGTATATTCGTATGATAAAAATTATTATGAAACTATTGATAGTACCTCTGCCAAGACCTTTCGAAAAAGCCTGCATAAAATTATAAAAAATCATAAAAAGTATTCATATAAAGAAATATGGCAGATATTAAAAGATACCGATGAAGACCCCAATAATAAAAATAATGTAATATTAATTTATTCAGGAAAATCAATACCAAAAGATCATAATAATGGTTATAATCCCAATCATAAAGACTACTGGAACCGGGAACATGTATGGTCAAAATCTCACGGATTTAAAAATAAAAAAAGTTCTCCTGCGTATACCGATGCGCATCATTTAAGACCTGCCGATAGAACAATAAATTCATCAAGGGGTGAAAAAGATTTTGATGAGGGAGGTAAAATTCATAAAGAAGCCGCGGGTACAAAATCTGACAAAGATTCATGGGAGCCAAGAGATGAAGTTAAAGGTGATATTGCCCGAATGATGTTTTATATGGATGTACGCTATGAAGGTGAAAATAAAGAACCAGATTTAATTTTAATTGATAAAATAAAAACAAGCGGAAGGTACTTTGGTAAACTTTGCACGCTTTATAAATGGCACTTTAAAGATTTACCCGATAATTTTGAAAAATTAAGAAATGAAAAAATATACAAATGGCAGGGTAATAGAAATCCTTTTGTTGATAATCCCAATTGGGTTAAAATTCTTTGGGGAAGTACTTGTGAGTAAAAGATGAAAGAATTTGCCATATTGTTAAACCCAAGCTCCGGATCAAAAAGAGCATCAAAAAATATAAAAAATCTTCAAAATGCCTTATTAAAGTATGAGATAAGCTATGATTTATTTATTTCGAAAAGTGAAGATGACTTAAAAAAATTAACCCGCGAAAAATCAAAAACTCATAAATATTTAATAGCAGCAGGCGGCGATTCAACTTTTTTAATAATGGTAAACGAACTTTTAAAAAGAAAAATACCGGCCATTGTAGGATTAATAGGTCTTGGATCATCAGACGATATTGTACGCGATTATGGTTTTTTAACCCTTGATGAAGCCTGCGCTACTTTAAAGAATAAAAGTATACAACAGATTGATATAGGCACTATAAAATCATCCGGCAAAATACTATCTTATTTTATAGGGCAGGCCAATATTGGTCTTGGCGTTTCAGTTAATCGTTATGTAGAAAATTTTAAGAAAAAACATAAACTTTGGGGCAAGTCGCAGTTTATAGGTGGATTGTTAGGTATGTATTACGCTTATAAAAAGCATGAGGTTCCTGTATTATTAAATATAAAATCAAAAGATAAAGAAATTGAAAAAAAGTTTATTTTAACTCTTTTTACAAAAATTAAATACTGGGCCACAGGCATAAAAATGGCACCTGGCGCGAATAGTACCGATGGATTTCTTCAGGCTGTTTTTTTTACAAAGTGCGGTTTTTTTCGTTTGCTAAAACTTACTTTAATGGCAAAGAAAGAAACACATTTAAAAGAAAAAGAAGTTATAAATATTGTCTCAAAAAAATATTCTGTAAGTTCTATTAAGCCTTTTTCAATTCAAATTGACGGCGAAATTATTAAAGAAAACGATAAAGATAAGTTATTTACGAATGTAGAAATTGGCGTTTTGCCGAAAGCTATAAAGATGTTAAAATAACTTTTAGATAAAGAATCAGACAGGATTAACAGGATTTTTAAAGAAATTGCAATTAATGATGGGCTATTCACTTTAGTGTCTATAGGAATAGAGATAAAAATAATAATTAAAAAACCTAATTATATGATTAAATTATTTTATATTAATTTAAAGATTTTGATAAATAAATACAAGGTATTCTATCATGAAAATCATGTTAGTCCTGTAAAAAATAGCTTAATATATAATCCGAATATTTTTATAATGTTCCCTTCTCAAACTTATCTTTGGTGAGTTTGTAAAAAGATAAAATAAAAGCACCGCAAAAAAAACAAATCATGGGCCCTAAGGTAAAAAGAGTTTTTATAGTATAAGAAGATATAATTGTTTGTTTTACCGAAGGTATAAATGAAGCCATAGAAAGTGCGGTACCTATTACAAATCCTGAAACTCCCATGGCGCTTTTATTAATAAAAGTAAAAATAGAAAAATAAATTCCTTCTTTGCGTTCACCGGTTTTTTTATGATCATAATCAATAACATCTGCCAGCATAGATGGATTAATTACCATAATACATCCGGCGAAGGCGCCTAAGAGAAATGCCAGTGTTAAAATAAAATTTATTTGATCTTTTGATAAAAAAAATAAAATCAAAAATCCGATGCCAAGCGAAAGTTGAGATATTATCCATAGCTTTTTTTTACCTGTTTTTTTAGCTATGAAAATCCATAGCGGTATAAAAAGCGTGGCCGAAAGCATAAAAAGAGCAATAATGTATCCGCCGGCTTCTTTATTGTCTAATATATATTCCGAATAATAAAGGCTCGATGCCATAGCCAAAGAAGCCGCGGTCTGGCTGAAAAATCCCACAGAAAGTAAAATTTTCGCGTGCGGATTTTTTAATACATCGGTAAACTCATGTTTAAAATTAGATTTAACGGGTTTTGTTTTTTGTTCCGTATCTTTTAAGTTAAAAACCATATAAAAAGAAAGTAAAATAGAAGTAAGGCTTAAGATTATCATGATGATAAAAGAGTTATTTTTAGGATCGTTAGTTGAAGAAAGAAAGAGTATAACACCTATGGCGCTAAAGCTACCGATATTTTCAAATACGGCCCGCCATCCATAAACCCGGTTATGTTCAAAAAAATCAGGCGATAGTTCGGCGCCAAGAGAATAATGCGGAATATAAAGCGCGGTTAAAGCAGTGAAAAATAAAATTACAGAAAAACCCATCCAAAGATTTTTTTGCCATTCATTTAATAAATCTGGCGGCTGCCACATCATAATGAAAAAGAAAGCAATGGGTAACGAAGAAAATAAAATCCAGCTTTTCCTGCGGCCAAATTGGCTTTGGGTGTGATCGCTTAAAAAACCGCAGAGAGGATCGTTTACGGCATCCCATATTCTTGAAATTAGAAAAATAATACCCATTACAGCGGGAGAAATTAAAAGCACATCGGTGGCGTATTTCATAAGAAAGTTGCCCGTAAGAAAACTCATCATGCCGCCGGTTAAAATAGGTAGGCTGTATACGGTAATTTTTTTTGACGATAAATGATTATTCATGCTTTTCTATTACTTTTTTAAAAAGCGTTTCATATTTACTAATCATTTTTGGCCAGTTATATTTATAAATTTCTTTTTTTAATTTATTACTTAAATTTATCTTGTAATTATTAATATTTAAAATAACATCTGTAAGTTTATCTTCAAAATTTTGGGTATAGTAGCATTCATTAAATTTATTGGGGTTAAAAATTTCTGTATAGGCAAGTCTTTTTGGTAAAACGGGAATACATCCGCTGAAGACAGCTTCAATAATGCTTACGCCAAAAAAATCTTGAATAGAGGTAACCGGTATAATATCACTATTACGTAAAAGAGTGATGTAATCGTTTCGGCTTTCGGCAAATTTAAAATGCACTATTTCATTCTTTAGAATTTTTTTTGCTTTTATAAAGATAGATGGTGCTTTTTCGTATTGCTGGCCGCATACAATAAGTTTAAATTTAATATTGTTTTTCTTTATATTTATTAAAGCGGTAAAAAATTCTTCAGGATTTTTATCATGTTCCCAGCGGTGGTTCCATAATATTACAGGTATATTTATTTTTTCATGATGGGCGGATGTATGAAAATCATTGAGTTCAACACCCAAAGGCAACACCATTGATTTTTTTTTAATTTCATCAAGGGTGTTCATGTTGCGGTATTCAGGTAAAGATTTGAGCATATTTTGAACTCCGATAAAAAAAGTATCTTTATTATACTTTGAATTAAAGGCAATGAAATTGGCGCATAGGGCAGATTTATAATTGATAAATCGGTAATGATTATCAAATTTAATAGAATTATCAATATTTTCAGGATAAGCAAATTGATTTTCATGAAAATAAAGAAAATGTGGAGCATTTAAATTTGTTAAAGATTTAAATAAGGCTAAATCAAGCATATCGCTTACAATTATTAAATCGGGTTTAAAAGAAATTTCTTGAAATTTTCTCGCGAGCGTAATCGCGCCACCGTACATTCTCCATTTAAACCACCGGGCGGGTAAAGTTAAAAGCTTAAATTCAAATGAAGAATAACTTGTTAATGAATCAAGCCACTGTTTATGAGAACCGCCATAAAAAGGCTCTACCGCAAGAATTTTCATTGAAAGAGAAAGTGAAAAAGAGGGTAGTGTGGTAAATGATTATTTTTTCTAAGATGATTATTTTAGTCGAGATAAATAAAAAATAATATTGACGAATTATACAAACATTGTATATCTTCTAAATATGAAAACCAGTACCGTAAATATAGCCTTTAAAGACGATCTATTAAAAGATATCGATCATATCGCGAAACAAGAGTCAAGGTCAAGATCTGAATTAATACGCGAAGCGGCAAGAATGTATATAGATAAAAAAAAGAAATGGGAATCTATATTTAAATTTGGAAACAAACATGCTAAAAAAATAAAAATTAAAGAAACTGATATAGAAAAAGAAATTCAAAAATACCGACAAATTAAAAATCATTCGTGAAAAGTAAAATTGTTGTAGATACAAATATTATAATCTCGGCTTTTTTATTTAGTGGGCTTCCCAATAAATTATTTAAAGAAATAATTGATGAAAAGCACCATTTATTTCTATCTCATGATATTTTAAATGAATTATTACATGTTCTTTCAAGAGAAAAATTTAAGCTTTCAGAGTCTCAAATTAAACAGTTTTACGAAGAATTAATTAATATTACAAATATTGTTTATCCTCAAAAAAAACTAAGAATTGTCAATGAAGACCCAAGTGACGATATGTTATTTGAATGCGCGATAGAAGCGAATGCTCAGTTTATAATAACGGGAAATAAACATGTTCTTAAGCTAAAAAAATATAAGAATATTCAAGTTATATCCGCAAAAGAATTTATGATTTTATTTAGATAACAGAACCTGTTTTAACAAATTAAAATATTTAAAAAAGTAAACTCGATAATTTGTATTTATAAAATATATAAATAACAATTATATTTAACTTATATTTTACAAATGACACTTAATAATAAATTATGAAAAATAATTAAGATGAAATTTATAAAAAAAGTAACATATCTCCTCGGCTGATTAAAAATAATATATTATTTGACAAATTCTCTTTTTTAAAATTAAAGGACAATAATTATATATGCTAAATTAATAATATAATTAAAAATATGTGTAATATTTAGAAGAAATTGCATATACAATTCTGCAATTAATTGAATGGTATGTGCAAGGTAACAAATTTCTAAAAAAGAGGTGCATAATGTTTACAAATATGAATTTAATGATAAAAATAAATAAATTCTTAATAATTTTTTTATTTTTATCATTAATATTTTCAAACTGTCGCTCATTACCACCTGTTAGCCCAACAAATTCAGAAAGTGCCGCGGTTATGATTAAAATGAGAGTTGAAATACCTGTTGCTATATTTGGTAGTAATGCGGCTGAAAAGATATTTTTAATAGAAATTGATGAAAAAAATCCATCATATTTTCAACAAGCGTTGATATCAAGTACTTATTCTGTAGATGACCGTATTTACTACTTGAATGCAAAACCTGGAAAATATGCTATTGTAGGCGCTTTTTATTCAGAAAATTACAACGTACCCAAAACAACAATATCAGGTAAATCAACAAGTAATAGCGGTACAGTAGAAGGTAGTGCAACAGTCGGGGGCTCTGTGCATAGAGGATACACAATATTATTTTCAAATGATATTATTAAAGAATCTGTTTTTGAAGTTAACTCTGGAAAGCTAAATATAGTAGGTGATTTTTTAATTAAAATGTCAAGGGAATTTGAAAATGCGGATGATTCTCAAAAACATTATGGCAATATTATAGAACCAGGATTATTTGAACCTAAAAGTGCTCTTGATGCGTTAGGACGAATGTTTTCACCAGATTGGTTTTATATTGGCTTTAAAAAAATAATAGATAGATCTGATCCAAAGATACAAGAACTAACGAATCAAGCCCAAATAGATTTTAAAGATACTACTTGGGAGAAATATGCAAAAAATTAAAATAATTAGAAATTAATTTCTTAAAAAGAAAAAGGAGATTAAAGTGAAACATAATAAAATAATGTTGATATTAATACTTTTTACAGTTGTTTTTTCGTATAAATGTAGTTCAGAAGAAATAGATGATAAAAATCTAACGAATGATGAAAGTATAATCGAAGAATCAGCTATATGTGGTAACGGCAAGGTAGAAACAGGTGAATCATGTGATGATGGTAATACAATCACTGAAACATGTGTTGAGGGCGAATATATTTGTACCGTATGTAATAATAATTGTCAATATAAAAACATTGATAATACTTATGTTGATCTGGCTATAACAAATTTTACTATATCATCAGACATACATAAAGACCTTAGTACCAACGTTGATGTCACTTTAGAAAACTTAGGAATGAGAGATGCTAAAAATTTTAAAGCAGCTTTATATATTTCTACTGATAATATAATTACAGTAGAAGATACATATTTGGGAAATATTGTGCAATGCCCGAATTATTATATTTATTGTGATAATATATTTTTAGAAATTAAAGCTGGCAGCAAATTTAATGCATCTGGCTTAATGAATTTACCGAATAATATTATAGCTGGAACATATTATATTGCGTGGATTATTGATTATGAGAATTCTGTATATGAAATAGATGAAACAAATAATTTAAGTGATATAATCGAAATAAATGTATATGATTTTTTTGGTTGTGGCAACGGCGTTTTAGAAAACGGTGAAGAGTGTGACGATGGTGTTGAAAGCGCATCATGTAATTCTGATTGTACAGTTGCTGCATGCGGTGATAGTAAGATAAATAATACCGCGGGTGAATCATGTGATGATGGTAATTCATTAACTGAAACTTGTTTATATGGTGAGACATCGTGTACAGTTTGCGATAATTTATGC
>JAOUOS010000007.1 GCA_029880285.1 Spirochaetia bacterium | reverse complement strand
ATTATTCTCCTTACCAGAGTCATAATGCTCTATACAAAATATTCAACCTGAAACCTATCTACTCCAGTTATCTTTTACCATAACTAGAATGAAAGTCCCAAAGTCACTTTATCATGCCGTCTCCTTAAATACTATACTCCTTAAATACTATACTATAAAAATCTACAAAGATACAGAGCCTTTTTAAACTATTATATTTCGTCAAACGTATTTGAAAAAATTGTCTGATTATTTAGCTACATATTTTCGCTTATTTTTGAATAATTTTAAGTTATATTCTTTCCTATGAATATCTAACTTAATTATTATGTATACTGTTATAATATAAGTTAAATTATATAATATAGAAACAATAGAATATGCTATAATTGAATTATGAAAATTATTTTGAAATAAATATAACGATAAAAAACGAGCGACTAAAAAAATAGCCCTATAAACATATTCAAAGCCTTGTCGTTCTAAAGTAGCTAAAGATGTACTAACTGAAGAATAAATAAAATCAAAAAACTTCCAAAATACTACTATTTCTATTACTGAAATCGCCAGAACCCATTTTTCTCCCAATACTGTAGGTACAAGAATTTTAGAAAATAAAAAAACAAATATCGTCGGCCCAATAAATAATAATGCTAATTTTTTAACTGTATTCTTATAGAGAGTAAAAAAATCATTGGGGCCTTTATGAAAAGTATCGGCCGCATTTTTAAAATAAACCTGACCAATGGCTCCGCCTATTAAGCCCATTGGCGCATCTATTAGTTTAACAGCCATTACATAATAAGCTATGGCTTCTGGTCCATGGTATTTCCCTAGAAGAAAAACCGGTAAATTCAAAGAAAGTATGTTCATAAAAACAGAAGGAGTAGTAAAATACATAAATTTTTTATACTTATAAAATACTTTTGTTAATTTCTGTATGGATAATACTACATCAAATTTACACCTTGCAAAAGCAAGATAACCGGCAACTAGATAACCCGTTAGCTGACTAATATATAATCCTAAAAATGATGGCCACATCAAACCAATACCAATTTTCATTCCTTGGGAAATTGATGACTGAAAAATCCTATTTGCACCTGCTTTTTTAAAAGCATTTTCGCGTACAAAAAGATATTGCCCTATTTGTATAAAGCCTGCACAAAATATGCCAAATAGAATAGTCAAAAGATAAGGTTGAAGTACCTCAGCATTCATAATTCGAAGAATCGATGCTCCAGTTAAATATAAAATAATTCCAAAAATAACAGTTGTAAAAATTAAAAAAAATAAGGATAAAGTCAATACGGCATTTGATTCAGCCCGATCTTTTGGTAAAACCAACGCTAATTCAAATTTAAATGAACTAATTACCGAAAATATAATAATTATTGAAGCAAATATCTGAAATTTACCATAGTCCTCTGGAAGGTATAACCTTGCAATAACTGGTACGGTCAAAAAAATAATTGCGCTTCCTATGGCGCTACCACTTGCAAGCGAAATAACATTTTTAGCAAATTCGCTTTTTGGTTTTAATTTTGAGATCATTCTGCGTTAGGTTTCCAAAATACATGTGTTTCTTTTCTATGATATAGAAAATCGATTTTACCAACTCTTGTGTAGTTTTTTGGAAAACTTAAACCAATTTCATTTAATATGGTTGGATTGATTTTTATAGGACCATCAGGGGTCGTTAAAACCCATGCCTTATTTAGATTATTTTTGTTATCTTTTAATAAAGTATATTTTGCAAAATGTTTACTACCGTTATATCCGCCTAGAATCCAAGGCGCTCCCAGCGGTATCGCGTCTAAAATTAATATAGCGCCGGGAGTTCCTCCTGTTAAATCGATTAGATAATTTTTCTTTTCCCAGCCGAACTTAAGAGCGATATCTTGCAGTGAAGAGATATATGTATTTGCTTTTTTATTTAGATACAAGCTATTCTTATCTGCCATAATTTCTATTTTATTTGACGGTTCAAATACAGAATTCGGCATTCTATAGGGAGACTTCATCGCGTTATCTAGAGAGCATGTGATTATGTAAAAAAAAATTAATATCATTACTTGAGGAAAGTATTTTTTTGTAAAATAATTAATAGATAATAGTAAATATAGAGCCAAAAAGAAGATGGACGTGAATAGATACATATGAGAAATATAATTGTTATTACTACCTATAACTATAATAAAAGGCCCTAATAATAAGATTACTATTAGGCCTATAAAATAAAGTTTTTGCAGAAGATATTCTTTAATATTTTTTTTGTTATAATTAAAAAATAATTCCATATCAAAACTGAGAACCTGAATAATTAATAGAACCAGACAAGTATATAAGACAACTAAAGCAAAATTGTTATCTAAAACAAAATATTTTATTTGAAAAGAAATAGGGAAAAATGTGAAGAAAAGAAAAAAATACATGACAGTTACAATATATGCTTTAATATTTTTTATTTTATCTAATTTAAAAACAGCGCTTTTATAAAATAATATTTTGAGTACAAATATAGTTATTAAAAAAGATATTGAAAAAGTATTATTAAGAGAATATTTAAACATTTTTTTTAAATTATCCCATACTTCAAGAAGCTTATTTTGAATTGAAACTTTATGACCACCCAAAATATTTGAGGCCTCTATTCCTAAGTAATATTTTCTAACAAAACTTGAAATATCTTTCTCAAAAACCAAAATATGTAAAATCGTAAATATTAGTGTAGTAGCTAAAACATATAGAATAATTTTTATTTTATTAATATATTGAATTTTTATATGAATAATCATAAATAATATAAAAACAACAAAAACGCCAATTGCAGTAGTGGGTTTTGCTGCCCATGATAACCATGCCCCTATTGATACATATATTATTTTTAATATGAATTTATTTTGAGTCTCAGTTTCTTCTTCCTGTACCGCCAAAGAAAATAGACCACCATAAAAAATAACGACACTTACCAATGCCAGCCAGTTATAACTAGGATTTAATAAAAAATATTTTCCATAATAAATAAGCACAAAAGATGTCATCAATAATACGATTTTCTTATTTATTGGCCTAGCCGATTTATTCAATGTTAACAATAATTTTTCATTAGATAAGACTAAATAATAAAAACTTACTAATAATATGATAGCGCCTAATATTCTGGTTATAAATATATTCTTAAATGCAAGTACATAAAGAATTCCTACATAGTGACCAAATAAAGACAAAGCAAAAGAAAAATTTGAAGCATATTTTGCAGATAGCCAATAGAAACTATCATCCGTAAAATCAAATGTATTATTAAAATATGAAAAAAGATATATTAAATATCCTATATAAAAAAACGATATTGCAATTAAAAAATATTCATAAAATTTATTATAGTTTAATTCTTTCAATATAAAAGTATGTCTTAAATTATTAAATAATTTATTTGTTTGCATATTTTAATTTTTATAAAACTGTTTTACTGCTAAAATAACCATATCTAAATCTTTTTTAGATATATCACAATATAGGGGCAGCCTTACCAAACGTTCAGATAAATTTTCTGTGTTTTTTAAATTTTCAGATAACTTTCCTAACTTCTTTCCAAAGGATGAAATATGTAACGGAATATAATGAAAAACAACATTAATACCATTTTCTTTTAAGATCTGAATAAATTTTTCTCTGATATCCGCATTTTCTAATATCAGGTAATATATATGCGCATTATGTTTAGCAAATTTTGAAATAACTGGCCTCTTTAATTTTTGTTTTTTTTCAAGCCCTTCAAAAGCGTTATGATATGTATTCCAAATTTTAAGTCTTTTTTGAGTTATCTTTTGGGAAGCCTCAAGTTGCGCGTATAAGAATGCGGCAGTAATTTCATTTGGTAAATAAGAAGAACCAATATCTACCCATGTGTATTTATCTATTTCACCACGTAAAAATCTAGATCGGTCAGTACCTTTTTCTCTAATGATTTCAGCTCTTTTAATGAATTGTTCATCATTTATAATCAAGGCTCCACCTTCACCTGAACTAACATTTTTTGTTTCATGAAAGCTAAAGCATCCAAAGTTCCCTATAGCACCCAAATGCTTATCTTTATAATAAGCCCCTATTGCTTGTGCAGCATCTTCTATAACTAATAAATTATAGTTATTTGCAATTTTCATTATTTCATCCATTTCACAACTTACACCAGCATAGTGAACTACAACAATTGCTTTCGTTTTATCAGTTATAGCATTTTCAATTTTTTTTTCATCAATATTTAAATTATCAGATCGTATATCGACAAAAACTGGAACACCTCCTCTTAAAACAAAAGCATTGGCTGTAGACACAAAGGTATATGAAGGCATAATAACTTCATCTCCCGGTGTAATATCAGCAAGAATTGCCGCCATCTCGAGAGCCGCTGTACATGACGGCGTAAGCAAAGCTTTCTTAGCTGCAATATTTTTTTCAAGCCATTGATGACATTTTTTTGTATAATGGCCATCACCTGAGAATTTATTCTTTAATAAAACGTCTTTGATATATATTTCTTCATTTCCTGTAATAAATGGTTTATTAAATGCAATATTCATTTTTTCTTTGCGGCAATAATTAATGAACCACCAAAGGGAAAATTAAAACCAACTTTTATTAATACTCGTTCAATAGCTAAGCACCATTCAAAAATTTTATTTAATATAAAATTGATTTGAAATTCTTTTACAGGATCAAATGTATTTTGTTTATTTATAAATCTTGATATAAACATAAAAGGTAATAATACCGAAACAAAAGATGTTGCTCTAATTATTTTAAATCCCGATTTTTGTAATTTGTTAATTAAATCTTTTTTGTTATATCTTCGTTTATGAAAAGCAAATTCATCAATCTTACTCCACAAGAACTGGTGCTGAGGTACCGTAATAGTAACAACGCCGGATTTTTTTAATGTTTTATAAATCTGCCTTAAAACAATTTCGTCTTCTTCAATATGTTCAATTACATCAAATGCGCCTACTAAATTATATTTATTCTTAAATGGAATATTCCGCGCATCCATTTGAAATAACTCAGAGTCAGGAACCCTTTTTTGCGAGAATTTTAATCCCTTTGTATAAATCTCGCTGCCATGGCATTTAATTTGAGAAAAATTTTCTTTAATACCTTGAAGAACAAATCCTGTTCCACAACCTATTTCAAGAAATAGTCCCTTGTTGCCAAAATACTTTCCTATAAAATAGATAATTAACCGATTACGCGACTTAAACCAAAAATTTTTCTCTTCAAGTTTGAATAAGAACTCATAACTTTTTTTATCAAAACCCGTATTTTGCTTTGCCATAGTTGGCGCGTAAGATTTAAATCCATTGATCAATTTCAATTATACCTCAAATTTTAATTTATTAGCCCCTACTAATTACAATAACACCAGCCACAATTATTATTAAACCTAAATACTTATAAACCGACAATGGCTCATTAAAAAAAAATCCACTTAAAATTACCACCACCGGGAAAGTAATGCTTAAAAAAGGATAAGCATCGCTTAACTGCATTTTTGTCATTGCCGCCATCCATGAGAGAGCTGCAACAAAGGCAGCAAAAAAAGCTGTTAAAATCCAAATATCCTGGAGATTCTGAATTAAAAAAATGATCTTATCCTTTGCACTTTCAGGAAAATGTTTATTTAGTGAAATTCTCCATTTTAACATAAGCTGACCATAAACAGTACATAAAATAGTTAAAATAACATACGAATATTTCATTGGTGCCCTCTAAAGTAGAATTAAAGATTTATTTATTCATTTAAGAATTTTTTCTCTAACTCTAATAGTTTTTTACTTCTAGCTTTAATAAATTTTGCCGGATTACCTGAATAAATACTCCATGGTCTTGTTCTTCGTTTTATAAGCGACATGGCACCTATTGATGTGCCCTCTGCCAAAATTACACCTGGAAAAATTATAGAACCCGTACCAATTATTGCATGTTTTTCAATTAATATTGATTTTTTATATTCATCCTTATATTTATCAGGAATGGTTGGATTAGTTAATGTTCTACCAGAATAGTCATCTGATTGTGTAAAAATATGTACATTATATGCCAAGCCAACAAAATCTTCAAGTATTATTCCTTTTTCTCCCCCGGCTAAATTACAATAAGGGGCAATATGTACATTTTTACCAATTTTTATTTTACCTGATAATAAACAAAAATCATCTATTCTTGAATTATCACCAATTTCAATTTGCTCATAATTATAAATACTTGCTTTCGTAGAAACTTTAATATTTATACCTAGTTTTTTCCAGCCCATCTTACTTAATTCATCTTGATTATAATATGCCATGACTTATTTTAATTACTTTATATTTATTTTATCGCTAATTATATAAAAAGGCCTATTTTTTACTTGATCAAAAATTTTACCTATATATAAACCAAGCATACCTATTGCACCTAAAATGAGCCCACTTAAGAAATAAATAGATACAATTAAACTTGTCCAGCCTTTAACCGAAATCGAATATATATAATACTGCGTTATTAGCCATAAACCTATCAGAAATGAGGAAAATGATAATATTAATCCTAAAAAAACTGTAAATTTTAAGGGTTTATTAGAATGTGAAATAATACTTTCTACCGCTAGCTTTAATAATTTTCTTATATTATATGATGATTTACCTGATTTTCTCTTATAACGAGTTATATTTATTACTGCTCTATTAAAACCAGTCCAGTTAGTTAATAATGAAAAAACACGATTTTGTTCCTTAAATTCTTTTATACTTTCAATTACTTTCTTAGAGTATATTCCAAAATTTCCTATATCATTATTAGCTTTTGTATCTGTAAAATAATTAAATATATAAAAATAAATTTTAGATGTAAATATTTTTAAAAAAGTATCTTCTCTTGTTATTCTTTTTGCTAATACCATATCAAAACCTTCTATCGCTTTATCATAAAGTCTTTTTATATCTGCCGGGTTTTCCTGCAAATCACAATCTATAACTACAACCCAATCACTGTTTACATGATCAATTCCTGCTATAATTGCATGATGTTGACCGAAATTTCGAGAAAGATTTAAGCCCTTTACTTTTTTATCTTTTTTAGCAATATTTTTTATAATATGCCATGTGTTATCAGGGCTTGCATCATTAATAAAAATTATTTCAAAATTATTTGATATTAAGAGCAATACATTTTTTAACTGTATATACAAATCATTTAAGCATTCTATACATTTATATACAGGAACAATAACAGAGATTTTTTTTTCTTTTATTTTTTTTTCCATTTAAAGTAAATGTAATTAAATTCGATACTTCTTCATAAACCACTTTATTGTACTAAATATACCTTTTTCAAATTTAGTGCCTGCCTGCCATTTCAATTCATTAATTACTTTTGAAGCATCAATAGCATATCTTTTATCATGTCCGGGCCTATCTTTTACAAACGAGATATATTCTTTATACGATTCTTTATTATCAAGTGGTTTTAATTCATCTAAGATTTCACATATTTTAAAAGCTATTTCAATATTTGTTTTTTCACAATTAGCACCAATATTATACACTTCTCCTTTTCGACCATTTTGAAATACAATATCTAATGCCTTACAATGATCCTCTACATAAAGCCAGTCTCTTATGTTTTTTCCATCACCATAAATAGGAATATTTTCTTTCAATAAAGCTTTTCTAATAATTGTCGGAATAAGTTTTTCATCATGCTGATTAGGTCCATAATTATTTGAACAATTTGTTATAATTGTATTTAAACCATATGTATGATAAAAACTTCTAACCAACATATCACTACCCGCTTTTGTAGCGCTATACGGCGAATTAGGCGCGTAGGGAGTTTCTTCGGTAAAATATCCTTCAGACCCAAGCGAGCCATAAACTTCATCAGTTGATACATGCAAAAAACAAGTATCTTCATATTTTTCGTTGTATTTAAAAGGTTCTTTCATCCAATAGCTTTTAGCGGTTTCTAATAAATGAAATGTTCCAAGAACGTTCGTTCGTACAAAGATTTCTGGTTCATCTATAGAATTATCTACATGAGACTCTGCGGCAAAGTGAAAAATACCTTTAATGTTATACTCAAGAAAAATATCTTTTAATAGAGAGACATTACAAATATCACCTTTTACAAAATGAAACCGATTGTTTTCTTTAATTCCTGAAAGGTTTTCTTCATTGCCTGCATAAGTCAGTTTATCCAAAACTATAATAGAAATATTATTATATTTATTTAAAATATAATGCGCAAAGTTACTGCCAATAAACCCTGCACCGCCCGTAATAAGAATATTTTTCATGAAATCAGGCTTTTAAGGTATTTTCCGTATTCTGTTTTTTCTAAATAATGAACTTGATTTAATAGCTGCTCTTTTGTTATCCAGCCTTTTGAATATGCTATTTCTTCAAGACATGCAATTTTTAAGCCTTGCCTATGTTCAATTGTTTTTACAAATTCCGAAGCTTCAAGCAGACTTTCATGTGTTCCAGTATCAAGCCATGCAAAGCCCCGCCCCAATAAAACAGTTTTGAGTTTTTTGTTTTCAAGGTATTTTTTATTCAAATCTGTAATTTCAAGTTCGCCTCTTTCTGAAGGAGAAAGCGATTTTGCGATATTAACAACTGAATTATCATAAAAATATAAACCGGTTACGGCATAAAAAGAATTAGGTTTTTTAGGTTTTTCTTCTAAAGAAATTGCATTATTCTTTTCATCAACTTCAACAATACCAAATCTTTCAGGATCTTTTACCGGGTAAGCAAAAATTACGGCACCCTCTGTAAAGTTTGCGGCATTTTTTAATGTTGTAGAAAAACCCTGACCATAAAAAATATTATCACCCAATATTAAAGCTACATTGTCTTTTTCAATGAAATTTTCTCCTATAATAAAAGATTCAGCCAATCCATTTGGATGTAGCTGTTCAGCATACGAAATTGATAATCCCCATTTAGAGCCATCCTCTAAAACTTTTTTATACATTGGCAAATCCTGAGGTGTTGAAATAACTAATACTTCTCTTATATCTACCAACATTAATACTGAAAGCGGATAAAAAATCATGGGCTTATCATAAACCGGTAGCAATTGTTTTGAAATCGCAGATGTAACTGGATACAACCTAGTTCCTAAACCGCCGGCTAAAATTATACCTTTTTTAATCATTATTATATTTTTCCCCAGTATTTTCGCAAATAATTTCGCCCTCAATTTTAATAAACAGGTTTAATATCTCGCCAGATTTTACCAGCCACTAAAATTTTCTCTTCGAAACAACCGCCATAATGGTACACGGATTTGCACTTCATGTGATTATAGCTCCCTTGTCAATGTTAGCTGTTTCTTGTATTATCATAAATAAAACATATAAATTAATAGCGACGTACAGCTAACTTAACTACCACCCATACTCTTCTTCAGGAACAACATTCTTAGGTATTCTTCCGTTAAAAAAATCAAGAATTGCTTCTGACGCTTGAAGTTCCATATTCATTCTACAGTCATACGAAAATGATCCCATATGCTGTGTCAATATTATGTTTTTTAACTCACACAATTTATCATGATATGGTTCATTTTCAAAAACATCCATCGCGGCTCCCGCTATTTGATTTTTTTCTAAAACAGAATATAGAGCATGTTCATCAATAATTCCGCCACGTGCCGTATTTATTAAAAAAGTATTTTTAGACATTAAATTAAACTCTTCAGTTGAAATCATATTTTTTGTTTTGTGCGTAAGCGGAGTATGAATTGATATTATATCGCTTTTTTTGTAAATTTCATCTTTTGATGAACTTAAAATATTTAATCCTTTGTTTCTTAAAGTTTCTATTTCTTTTGATTTATCTTTAATGTCATTTACTAAAACCTGCATAGGCTTAAAAGACAGCAAATATTTACATACTTTAGTACCTACTCTGCCTAAACCAATTATACCTATAACAGATTCTTCTATTCTTTTACCCATATGGCGTATCCAAATATTTTTACGAATTTCACTGTCGGCTTTTACTATATGCCGTGTTAAAGAAATCATCAAGCCTATGGTAAATTCTACCACAGCATCGGTTACGGCATCGGGAGTATATGTTACCATTATCCCTTTGTCTTTGCAAAGTTTTAATGGTACTGAATCAAGGCCAATTCCTATTCTTGAAATAATTCTTAGTTTTACAGACTTTTCAATTAAATATTCTAAATTTTCTGTACCTGCAATTAATCCTTCACAATCTAGCGCGTAGTCTATCAGCTCTTTGGATTTTAATTTTCTATTTAAAGTATTTATCTTAATATCCCAACCGGTTTTATTTAAAATATCTAACGGTTTAGAGCTTTCTCTCGCGAAAGGAAAATTAGAAATAAATATTTTTGGCATTAAGATAGAATTTTTTTTAAGCCTTCAAGCAGGCTATAATCAAATGCAAAACGCAGATCATTTTTAATTTTTGTAACATCTGCCAAAGAATGTTTTACATCGCCAAACATAGGTTCTTCAAACCGAGGATGAATTTCATTTTTAAATATCGACTTTATTGTATTAAAAAGTTCGTTTATAGAAACAGCAATACCTGTACCCACATTGTATGTTCCATAATTTATTTTCTTTTCATTCATGGCCAATATATTGGCCTTTGCCACGTCTTTAACATAAATAAAATCTCTACTCTGAGCGCCGTCACCAAATATTACACATTCTTTATTATTTTTAAGATTATTTAAGAAAATAGAAATAACCCCAGAGTATGATGAAAACGGATTTTGTTTACATCCAAACACATTAAAATATCTTAAAACTATAGCTTCTAAACCATATACTTCATGATAAAATTTACATAGAGATTCATCAATAGATTTTTCTAACCCGTAAGGAGACAAAGGTATAATTGGTTCTGTTTCTTTTATTGGTAAATTCTGGTTGTTCCCATAAACCGCGGCAGAACTTGCCATTAAAATTCTTTTTACTTTTTTTTTTCTTGCTGCTTCAAGAACATTTAAGGTGCCAGCAGCGTTAATTTGAAAACTTTCTGCGGGTTTTTCAAACGAAAGAGGTACAGAAACAAGAGCAGCTTGATGAAAAATTCCGTCAACAGAATCGCACGCTTTTTCAATTTTTTCATAATCACGAATATCAGCCTCAATAATTTTTAAATTAGAAACATCTTCAAATTCTAAGTTTTCTCTTTTGCCTGTGCTAAAATTATCATACACAATTACTTCGTGATTATTTATTAACAGTTCCTCGGCAATATGAGAGCCTATGAATCCTGCCCCGCCAGTTATTAAATATTTTTTTTTCATTAATAAGAATGTAATTTTATTTTATTTGGGCTTTATAATAAACGATACCATTCATATACTTTACTGATACCTTCTTCTAAATTAACTTTATGTCGCCAGCCAAGAGAATGAAGCTTTGTAACATCCGTTAATTTTCGGGGAGTACCATCGGGTTTTGTATTGTCGAAAATAATATTTCCTTTAAAACCAATAATTTGTTTTATTAAATGAGCCAGATCTCGTATAGATATTTCTATTCCCGTGCCTATATTTATATGTGTATTTCTTATTTCTTTTTTATCTTTCGATATATCTGAAAAATGAATATTTTCTAAAAGAAAAACACAAGCATCTGCCATATCGTCAACATATAAAAATTCTCTTAATGGCTTACCACTGCCCCATACGGTTACTTCTTTTGACGTAATGCCAAATTGTGATAAAATTACATCCACATCTTTTTCAGATTTAAGCCCCAAATTATTAATTACTGCTTTTTTTTTATTTTCACCAAGAAGTTTTGCCAAGTGTATTTTACGGATTAACGCCGGCAGTACATGCGATTTCTCAAGATCAAAATTATCATTAGAGCCGTATAAGTTAGTAGGCATCGTGGCAATAAAATTTGTTCCGTATTGGATGTTATAACTTTCACACATTTTTAAACCGGCAATTTTAGCAATCGCATACGGTTCGTTTGTATACTCAAGCTCTGAAGTTAAAAGCGAGTTTTCTTTTAATGGCTGGGGGGCCATTTTAGGATATACGCAACTGCTGCCAATAAAGAGAAGTTTTTTAACGCCATAATAATAAGAATAATGGATAACATTATTTTGAATTGACATATTATCATAAATAAATTCAGCTCTGTAAGTATTATTGGCCGCTATGCCGCCAACTTTCGCGGCTGCTAAAAAAACATATTCAGGTTTTTCTTTTTCAAAAAAAAATTTTACATCCGCTTGATTTTTTAAATCAAGTTGTGAGCTAGGTTTATAAATTAAATTTGAAAAACCTTTTTTATTTAGATTTTTGCAAATTGCGCTGCCGACTAATCCATTATGACCGGCTACATATATTTTACTGTTTTTATTCAAAATAATTTAATATGGTATAGCCGCCATTTTTTAAGTACTGATCTTTTTTCATTAGCTTTAAATCGTTTGTCATCATATCTTTAACTAAATCTTTTAACTCGTACTTTGGCTTCCAACCTAGTTTCTCATGAGCTTTTGAAGCATCGCCAAGAAGCAAATCAACTTCTGTTGGTCTAAAATACTTTGGATCAATGGATACAATTTCTTGACCTTCTTTAAGATAATCACGCCAGCTACTTGAAATGTGATCAAGTTTTGGGCTATTTAATGATTTAACGAAACCCTTTTCATCTTTGCCTGAGCCTTTAAATTCAAGTTCTATACCTGCTTCTAAAAAAGCCAGTTTTACAAAATCGCGCACTGCAGTAGTTTTGCCTGTAGCTATTACCCAGTCTTCAGGCGTATCGTGCTGTAAAATAAGCCACATCATTTCTACATAATCTTTCGCGTGTCCCCAGTCTCTTTTCGCTTCAAGATTGCCCAGATAAATTTTATCCTGCAAACCTAAAGCAATTTTTGAAGCGGCGCGCGTAATTTTTCGGGTAACGAAAGTTTCTCCCCTAACAGGGCTTTCATGATTAAATAAAATTCCGTTACAGGCAAACATATTGTAAGCCTCTCTATAATTAATTGTTATCCAATAGGCATAAAGTTTCGCCGCGGCATAGGGACTTCGGGGATAAAAAGGAGTTTTTTCTGTCTGTGGAACTTGCTGGGCCTTGCCAAAAAGTTCACTGGTTGAAGCCTGATACACCTTGGTTTTTTGGGTCAATCCCAAAATTTTTACAGCTTCTAAAATTCTTAACGCCCCCAGCGCGTCTGCGTTGGCAGTATATTCAGGAGTTTCAAAAGATACCTGAACATGTGACTGGGCCGCTAAATTATAAATTTCATCAGGTTGCACTTCTTGAATAATTCGAATAAGGTTTGTAGAATCGGTCATATCGCCATAATGAAGACGATAGGTTATATTTTTGTCATAAGGGTCTTGATACAAATGATCAATTCTATCGGTATTAAAAAGCGAACTTCTTCTTTTAATACCATGAACGGTATATCCTTTCTTCAACAAAAATTCTGACAAGTACGCTCCGTCTTGTCCCGTTACTCCTGTTATTAAAGCCTTTTTGTTCATAGTTAGTTTTAAGTTTTAAAGAATATATATCAATAATAGATAATGCTACTGGTTATTTTGTTTTAATATAAGTTTCGATAATAATATGATTTTTAGCCAAATCAATAGAAAGCTTCGCCATGGCGTTCACATATTGAACGCATGCAGATAAAAAAAGAAAAAGAATCGCAGCCGAAACATACTGATTCTTTATTATATAACATAATTTCGCACTTTATCATGTTGTAAAGAGGTTTTTTAATTGAGCTTAGAAAGCATTTTTACCAAAACTACTAACAATTCTTTTTCATCTTAAAAAATATTTATTTTTTACTAACTTCATTTTTAGTTTTTACCATATAACGAATTAAAGAAGTCATCAAATCAACTCCACATTCAATTATGCCATTGATCAAAAGATATTTATAATGTATAATTTGCTTTTAATTTTTTATTATCTTTTATTTTTCTATTATTTGTTTTAGAAATATTTCTTTTCTCATTGTCGTTCTCAACATTATGTATAGAGCGGTAAAAAATACCCATTGCCGCCCAAAACAAAATTTGAACCTCATCATCACGAAAATGACACTGTGTTAACCCCATTAAAAACATCATGACAATGGCAGAAAGTGAAGATAATATCATCCATTTTTCTTCCGATTCTAAAAAATAATCCATTCGCCTAAAGAAAGTTATGACGGGGAATAAATAAAACATTAATTGCAAAGTAAAACCTATGCTGCCAAATCGTACCAAGGTATCAAGCAAATCGTTGTGCATGTGTGAGCCGGTCGAAGCTACGCCCTTCGCTTCAGGATATTTGTTCAGCTGATATATTTTCATATAGTTTGTCTCGCTAGTGCCTAGCAAGGGTCGTTCTAGCCACATTTTAATACCTGTCCGCCAAAAAATTAATCGTTGATCTAATGAACTTTGAGTTTTACCTGAATAATCAAATGTTGTTCTTTCAAAAACATACCTGACTCTTTTACTATAGCTAAATAACATCACTGGCAATAGAATAATTAAAGATAAAATTAATATCATCTTTTTTTTTAATAAAATTGTTAAATTAAATAAAATGATAAAAAAAAATGAAATATAGACTCCTGCACTTTTAGATAGAAAAAAACCAAAAACTGTAAAGATTAAAAGAAAAATAAATAATGCTTTTATATATAATTTCTTCTTTATAATGGAACTAATAACCATATATAATGACAAAATAATTGTCAAAGCTGTTATGCCAGCATATGTTAAGGGATGCATACTGTTAAAACCACCCGCTCTTCTATATATCACATAGAAAATTTTGGGATCTAAAAGTTTAATATTATATAATCCAGTTAATGCCCCGCCTATTAATAAGCCAATAATTAAATAATTAACATGTTTTTTATCATATAATTTATAAAAAATAAAAAAAAAGAAAAATATCAGCCACATATCACCTGAAGCATTAAATTCTTTTGAAGGATTTTCTGAAAAAATAACGTAAACTATTTTTTGAATTACATATACCAAAACAACTAAAGAAATATCTTTAATAACATGATAATCTTTAAAATATTCTGCAACTTTTTTTTCCATTGATATAGACTTATTCAAAAAAAGTTTAGAAAATATATCAATAAGCCAAATAAACAATAATACCCCAAAAAATATCTGTGATAATGAAATTGAGAAATGAGCTGTTAAACCGAATAAAACTAATACAGTAGAAAGAGTTTTTGTTTGATTTAATTGAAAAGTATTTGATTTTTTAATATTGTTACTCAATTTTATTTTCTTTGATAAATTCTTTAACTTATAAAAAAATACGAAGTAGAGTAAAATATATAGACATATTGCATTTCTTATAGAAAAAAATTACTATTTTATATTTGAAATTATCTAATATTTAACGAGATAAAACAGAAATAATTTTATTTTTTGCAAACCACTTCGAATTCTTATAAAAGATTAGAGCCATAAATCTTAAAAATGGATTAGTAATACTCATATTTTTTAAATAATGATCTGCAGGCATAGTATATTCACTTACTTCTCTATATTTACTAACTTTTAAGCCACTATTCTTAACAATTAATTCAAATGATTTTCTTGACCAAATTTGAAGATGGAAAATAGTAACAGTTCCAACTAGAAGTTTTTTATATATAGTTTTAGACAGAAACCTTGTAAAGGTATATAGCCAAAATTGTTTTGGTGTATCTATAAATATCTTTCCATTCTCTTTTAATTTGCCTGCTAATTGTTTCAAAACAGTACCCGGAGAATCTACATGTTCAAAAACATCATTCAAAAAGATAAAATCAAACTTGGTTTTATCTTTTGCAAATTTTCTAAATGGGATTTGAATATTTAGAAGACGCCATTCTTTAAGTAAAGAATAATCACTAATATCTGTAATATAAACTGAGACTTCCGGAAAATGAGATTTACATACTAAAGCAAATTGACCACCACCACCACCATAATCTAAAATAGTTAATTTTTTTCTCTTAAAAGATTCATCCATTACAAAAAGCAACATATTAGTAAAATTTCGATGATTATAAAAGGATGATTTTGAGTACCAGTTCAAGACACGTTCTTGAGTCCAATTTTTTGCAATACTGTAATGGCTCTTAGCATCGGGATAGGGATAATATAAAATAACTCTACAATTATTACATGTCGCTGTATGCTCAAAAACTCTAAGAGATGAACTATTGCATAT
The DNA here is from genome assembly GCA_029880285.1 of Spirochaetia bacterium. Classification (GTDB taxonomy): domain Bacteria; phylum Spirochaetota; class Leptospiria; order Turneriellales; family JAOUOS01; genus JAOUOS01. The sequence continues at coordinate 103,917 of JAOUOS010000007.1, read as the reverse complement.
TTTACAATTTTTTTGTTTTGTCATTTGATTATAATTCTTTATTTATTATATTCAAGAGGTTTGTATAGTGCTTTTTCTAAATGAATTAGATAATATTTAATATTAAAATATAGTGGCAATAATTATTTTAATATTTTTTTCTTGTCTCAAACAAGTGAAGTATATACATTCCAAATAAAATGTTTTCAGCTAATATAAAAAATAATATAATTCTGTATTCATTAGGCAAAAAATAAGCCGCTGTCGCTATAAGCCCAAAAAAGAAATTTATAATATAAATTATATATAATGTTTTTCTATATGATTTACTAAGTTCTAATATTCTATGATGAATGTGCTCTTTATCAGCAGAGAAAATATTCTTTTTATTTTTTGTTCTTCTAATAATTGCGAGCAAGGTATCAATTATTGGTATAATTAACAGCATAAAAGGTATGAGTATGGTAATGGCATACGGACTTTTACCATCAGTCATTAAGCACATAATAGATAGAAAAAAACCTATTGTTAAGCTGCCAGCGTCACCCATAAATATTTTCGCGGGCGGAAAGTTAAAAACAAGAAATCCCAATAAACCTCCTAAAAAAGACACCATTAGAACAGCAAAAACAAAATTGCCAGAGTAAATAGAAAATCCTGTCATAAAAATAATTGCAATGGAACTTACTCCCGCGGCTAGGCCGTCTAAACCGTCTATTAAATTCATTGCATTTGTTAATGAAACTATCCAAAAAACAGAAATTATGGGACCCAAAATTCCTAAATCTATGGAACCACCTCCGATTGGATTTGTAATTTCTTTTATAAAAATACCATTATAAACCACATATATTGATACAATCAACTGGCCAATAAATTTGTGTCTAGCACGAATACTTTTTATATCATCCAAGAGACCTACAATAAATATCAATGAAACACCTATGACGATAGTCGTAAATTGCTCATTTAAAAGATTTGATGAAAAGAAAAATATAAATCCCATGGACAAAAGAAATGAAAAAAATATTGCAATACCCCCAAAATAAGGCACTGGCTCTTTGTGAATCTTTCTTTTATCGGGTATATCAAGAACATTAAATTTAAAAGCTGTTTTTTTACATATAGGAATTAATATAATAGAAACAATTAATGATAAAATAAAAGCTAAAAATAAAAAAATATAAGTATTCATATACTTTCAATACCAGTTAATGATTTTGATAAAAATAAATTATTAAGTTTATTTAATAAATTTTCTTTTTCAAAATTATTATTATAATATATTTTACCATTTTTTCCCATTTCTTTTCGCTCTTTCGAATTCATATTATATAATTTTATTATATTATTAGATAATTTTTTGCTGTCAGATGCTTTTGCCGTTAGGCCCGCGTTAGCTTCTTTTATAATTCTTGAACCTTCGCCGTCAAGCATTGTCACGATGGGAATACCGCTTTTTAAATAAGATTGAATTTTACCGGGAATGGTTAATGAAAATATATATTCTTTTTTTAAAGCTACAAGCAAAGCATCGGCCTTTTTAAAAAACTTAGGCATTAATTCAAGAGGATATCTGCCCAACAGATGAAAATTATCTTCAAGATTTCTTTTTTTAATTTCTTCTTCTACCCAGCTTCTTTTTCGACCATCACCTAAGATTACCCAGTGAATATCTTTATTTTTTTTTAAAATTTCAGCGGCGTTTATAATTTCAGGAAAATTTTGAGATTCTCCTATATTACCCGCAAACATTACTATAAAGCCTTTAGGTATTAAGTTTTTTTCTTTAAATATAGAAGTTTTATTTTTCGTCTCTAATTCAAATAAATCTTCTGCCCAATTAGGCAAATAAAATATCTTTTCATATGAAACATTTTTTTCTTGAATAGAGGGAATAAACGCTTTAGATTGAACCAAAATTTTATCGCAATAACTGTAAATGCTTTGTGTAATCTTATTTAAAATTTGATAAACAAAACCGCTTTTAACTGTAGAGGCCGCGAAAACACTTTCTGGCCATAAATCTTGTACCCAAAAATAAATAGGCGCTTTTTTTATTTTTTTCATTATAATTGCCGGTATTCCAATAGTAACAGGAGAAGTTTCATAAACAAATATAATATCAATTTTTTCTTTAATTCTAAATGGAGCTAAAAGTGTCGCGAAAAACGCAAAAGATATATAATTCAATATTAAATTGATATTTTTGCCTTTACCCCGTGGTATTAAAGGAAAACGATAAATTTTAATATTTTCATAATATTCTGTGCTTTTTGTAAAAAATCCATATCCTTTATAAAATTTTCCCTGAGGATAATTTGGTATATTGGTTAAAACTGTGATATTATGACCTCTTTTTTTTAACGATGCGGCCAAATCATTAATTCTAAAATTTTCGGGCCAAAAATGATTAGTAACAATTAGTATGTTCAATTAATGCTCACGTAAAATTATTGTTTGTTCCAAATAACTTTATTAATAATTTTTGTGTAACTTTGAATAATATTTACGGTTTTAATAGATACATTGGCATCCATATAATCCTGCGGAATTATAAATTCATGATTACCTTTAATTAAATTTCTAGTATGATTTATAGCTTGTAACATTTCATCTTTTTTTATACCGCCTATAATTATTGTGCCTTTTTCAACAGCTTCGGGCCTTTCGGTACTTGTTCTTATTAAAACGGCGGGAAATTTTAACAAAGCTGATTCTTCGCTTAAGGTTCCACTGTCTGATAAAACGCAAAAAGCATTCATTTGAAGTTTATTATAATCGAAAAATCCAAACGGCTCTAGATTTTTTATTATTGAATTAAATTTTATTTTCATGTCTTTAATTTTTTTCATAGACCGCGGGTGAGTAGAGTAGATAACCGGTATTTTATATTCTTCAGCTACTTTATTTAAAGATATTACAAGATCATTTATATTTTTTTCAATATCTAAATTTTCTTCTCTGTGAAGACTTACTAATATATATTCTTCTTTTTTTAATTTTAATTTTTGTAAAACTTTACTTTTTTGTATAGAAATCATATTCTTGTTTAAAACTTCAGTCATTGGCGAGCCGGTTACAAAAATATGTTCTTTTCTAAAACCTTCTGATAATAAATATCTTCTGCTGTGCTCTGTATAAGTTAAGTTTATATCGCTTATATGATCAACCAGTTTTCTATTTATCTCTTCTGGTACATTTTGATCAAAACATCTATTGCCTGCTTCCATATGAAAAATAGGGATTTTTAATCTTTTAGCTGATATAGCGCTTAAAGCGCTGTTTGTGTCACCTAAAACTAAAAGAGCCTCTGGCTTTAGTTCTAACAATAAATCAAAAGATTTAGATATAATATTGCCTATTGTTTCGCCTAGGTTTTTTCCTACTGAGTTTAAATAATGATCTGGATTACGTAAATTCAACTCTTTAAAAAATATTTCATTTAACGTATAATCCCAATTTTGTCCGGTGTGAACAAGTATATTTTCAAAATAGATATCACAAGCTTTTATTACTTCTGAAAGCCTTATAATTTCAGGCCTTGTTCCTACAATAGTACACAATTTTAGTTTTTTCATTGTATTACTTTTTCGTAATGCGTATCTGATTTTTTTATATCAAATTCTTCAAACGCCCAAAATATGGTTATCATTTCATTACTACCAATATTTTCTATTGAATGTGTATAACCCGGGGGTATATCTATAATTTGTATTTTTTTATCATCTACTTTGTATTCAGTTATGCTATTGTTATGCAAAGATCTAAAACGAATTAATCCATCACCCTGTATAACGCAAAATTTTTCAATTTTTGTATCATGATAGTGATTGCCTCTGGTTATTCCTGGACGAGTTTTTGATATAAATATCTGCCCAAAATAGTCAGATTTAATAAGCTCAAAAAGCCAACCTCTTTCATCTGTTTTCATTAAAGCATTATAAGATAAATTTTTTATGTTATAATATGATACAAATACCGAATATAAATTTCTTGTAAATTCTTCAGAAAAATTTGGAATTTTATGATTTTCTCTAATAGTTTTAAACCCATATATATAATCTGCCAGTTCTTTTAAAGTTATTTTTTTTGTTTTGTTTATATTATAAAATATTTTTGAGATATCTTTTAATTCTTTTTTATCTGTTAAAATATTTTTAAATGAATTAATAACATCATCAATATATAATAACTCAATTTCTTGATTTTTATTGTTTATTTGTATGGGAAGATCATTGGCAATATTATAACAGAACGTAGCCACAACAGAATTATAATTTGGCTTACACCATTTACCAAATAAATTTGTTAATCGATATATAAATACTTTTGATTTGTTTTTCTTTGAATACGCAATTAACGCGTCTTCTGCCATTTTTTTGCTTTTACCGTAATCATTATCAAGCTCTGCCTGTGTTGATGATGCAAAAACAAAAGGTTTTTTTTCATTGTGAATAAGATTTTCTATTATTTTTTCAGTTAAATTATAATTTGTTTTGTAAAAGTCTTTGGCATCTTTGGGTCTATTTTCTCCCGCAAGATGAAAAATAAAATCGGCTTTTTTTATAAATGCTTGTAAATCATTAATATTTTTTTCTTTATCATATTTTAAAATATTTATATTTTTTTCTCTTTCTAATGATATACATAAATTTTTACCAAAAAAACCCTCTGAGCCGGTTATAAGTATATTCATTTATTTGATTTATAGTCTGCTAGTTCTTTTTTTACTATGTCTAGACTCTTCAGAACATCTATTATTTCTTGCAAAGATAAAAGCTTCGTATTTTCTGATGAATAATCGTGTTCTAAACTTATTTTTTCTTCTCCTTTGTTAAAATATAAATTATAATTTAAATCTCTATCATCGGGAAGAACTCTATAATAATTATCTGATTCTATTGCTTTGGCTAATTCTTCTCTATTTAATAAAACTTCATGTTTTTTTTCGCTGTGTCTTGTACCTATAATCTTTATTTTATTTTTCGCATTAAACATTTTTAATAGCGCCTCGGCGACATTACCCACGCTTGCCGCAGCGGATTTTTGAACAAAAGTTTCTCCCTGTCTGCCGTTTTTAAAGGTATATATGACAAGATCAATAGCTTCGTCTAATGTCATTAAAAATCTTGTCATATCAGGATCTGTAATGGTAAGCGGCTTGTTTTCTTTTATTTGTCTAATAAATAAAGGTATTACTGAACCCCTAGAGGCCAAAACATTACCATACCGGGTGGTACATAATATTGTATCATTTTTATATTTTAAGCTTCTTGATTTTGCTACAACCTGTTTTTCTGCCATTGCTTTTGAAATACCCATAGCGTTAACGGGATATACGGCTTTATCGGTACTTAAAAAAATTACTTTTTTTACTTTATTATCGATAGCCGAGTTTAATACATTTTCTGTGCCATTTATATTTGTTTTTACCGCTTCCATAGGATAAAACTCACATGACGGTACCTGTTTTAACGCGGCAGCATGAAACACATAATCTACTCCCTTTAATGCATAATCAATACTATAATAATCTCTTACATCGCCTATGTAAAATTTTATTTTTAGACTATTTATTTCATTTCGCATATCATCTTGTTTTTTTTCATCACGGCTGAATATTCTTACTTCATCAAATTCCATTTGAAGAATTTTTTTTAGAAAGGCTTTGCCAAAAGAGCCCGTACCGCCTGTTATTAATATTTTTTTATTTTTAAACATTTATACCTCTTATAATAATAATTTTTTTTTATTGAACATATATTAGTATTTTCTATACCTGTCAATAAAGATACAAATTATTAATAATTATTATTTTGAATACTCTTTTTCATATATGTTGATGATATCAACTTTATTAATTCATCAATAGTTTTACCGTCCATCCATATAACAGGTATACCTGACATCTCATATTCTATACCTAGAGTAGATTTTTCTGTAATTGCAAAATTTACTTTTGGATAAAATTTTTTATCCTCTATAAAATGAAAGTTTTTTTTATTTTTATAAATTTCTTTATAACCTTTATTACTAAATACAGGATGTGGCTTTAGAAATATTTTTACTTTATTTTGAAAATTCTTAAATATATTTCTAATTAATAAAATTTCTTTTTCATTTGTAAAAGGTCCTCCGATTATTAATATGTTCATTAAATTTTTTTCTACTTTTATTTTTGATAGATTTATTTTAGTTGATATAAATTTTTGAGAGTATACACATTTTTCAACAATTATATTGGTTCTTAAGATGTCTCCGGATCTTTTATCAAAGACATAGGCTGTTTTAATATTCTTTATTTTATTTGGTATTATGAAATCAACTGGCAATTTACCGTGCTGCAAAAAAACATTTCTGGATTTTTTTTCTAATTTATCAATCAGTATTGCCCATCTATCATAATGATTAACAAACCAAAATTCAAAATTATAATTGTTTAGTTTTGATAAACTAAACCATATTAAAAACCAGGAAAAACTAACATAAGTTTGTAAAATTAAATGATTTTTTCTAAATAAAACAACAAAATATTTAAAGTATAAACTTGAAATTAAAGACTTAAAAATTATTTGAAAAGAAATATTATCAAAAAAAGAAAGAACCGAAAAATTTTTAAGTAGTTTATTATCTAATTCACTATTTTTATAATTTAAAATATATATAGGACGATTTTCCTTTTCTATTCTTTGAACCATATCTACAGCTTTTGGTGAAAGCGCTAATATTATTTTTTCACCAATTAAAAGTTTATTTAAAGGCATTTTTTGTTTTTTCGTTTTAAATGTTGAAACAATCCTTAAAAAAATATATTGTATAGCGTTAATAATTAATAATAAAGGAAAAAGGAAAATAGGCCAAAGTAATAAAACAATTCTTAATAAATAAGAAAGCAATAATTTATTTTTTTTATAATACTTAATCAGTTTTGCCGGTCGAGGAAAAAAATATTTTGAATTATAACTTGGGTTTATTCTTAAAATGGTATATTTATCAATTTCATACTCATTTTCAATAGCATTTAGCAATGCCCGATATTCTAATCTCATATATATTTACCTAAAATATGGTATCCATTAAAAAATATTAATATTGTAATACAATGCACTAATAATTCTTGATAAACATTTTCTATTTTTATTTCATTTTCCAATCTTGTTGCGAAAAAAAATGTTAATAAATAATATATTAAATATGTAAAAAAAGTACCTATTGCGGCACCCTTTATACCATATTCATAAATCAAATAAAACGATAAAACAATATTAAATATGGCAGAAAATAATGTTATTGCGCTTATTACTTTGGTTTTTCTGTGATAAAATATTATATTGGCATAAATATAATAAGAGCCTAAGAAGTAAATGCCTGAAAAAATCCAAATTATTAAATCATAAATTATTTTATCATAGAATTTAATAAATACGAAATAATTCTTATCGATATACAAGATAAAATAAATTAAAATATATATAATTATTGAAGCTATGGAATAAAATATCAAGAAAATAAGTCTATTTTTTTTAGATATCCAAGACTTATAATTTTTAATTATAAACACAGGCAGGCCAATCGCAAGACCACTATTTAGCAACATTAGTAACAAACAAAGCGTATAAGAAATTGTGTACATCCCTACGCTTTTATTATCAATAATATATTTTATTAAAATTTTATCGGAACCACTCATAATCCATTGGGCAATATTATGTGGTATTAAAAAAAAAGAATAAGCTAAGATACTATTAAATGCTGTATCCCACTTGAATATACCTCTATATTTTGCTTTACTATGAATTATGAATATATAGAAAAAACTTAAAGTAAGATTCCAAAGTATTTGAACTACAAAAATATAAATAAATGGCATATGATTATATAATACAATTAAAAAGAAAACTAATATTCCCAGACTTTTTAAACTAACAAAAATTAGATAGTGATTTACTTTGTCTTTGACACGTAACCATGATAATAATAATAAATGGGCAGCTTCAGAAAGTGTTAAAATCGAAGCGATAAAATATTCTTTAGGCTCTGTCCCATCAAAGAAATAAACTATGGGTATAAAGACGGAACATAATATTAAAGTATTCAATAAGAATCTGTTCAATAATTCAATGGCTTTTATGTCGTCGTTTGCTCCTTCTCGGATAATTGCTGATGCGCCATTCATAGAAAGTACTGCTGATAATATTTGAGCAATTGTTTGAATTATACTAAAAATACCAACCTGAGAAAGTGTTAAGAATTTAGTCAAAAATGGAATATATAAAATCGAAATACCTTTGTTTAATCCAGCTGCTATTCCATAAAGCATTATCGATTTAGAAAAAAAAAATATTTTTCTACTGATCATATTTCATTTTAACTTTTTTTTTATTCGAATTTATAAGAGCAACGATATACCAGTAGATATATGCAATTTGTGAAAGGTAAAAAATATTAGTTACTGTTCCCATGATAAGTAAATATAAAAGCATATTAAATAAAAAATATCTTTTTTTTTTATATGCCTTAATTAACCAGACAATATTATGAAATAAAAAAAAGAGAAGGCTTAATAACCCGAAAGTCCCCCAAATATCTAAATAAGCATTATCTACATAACTATATGAATTATACCAAGGAAACAAAATATTTTTATCAACACCAATAAAAAAATCTTTAATATAGATTAGCCGGCTTTCCAATGAAGTCATTTTAAATTCCCTGATTTTCATATCAAGGCCAAAATGCTCTGGATTAAGAATACTTTCAAAATCAAAAAAACCAACGTATATTAAAGATAAGAAAAATATAGAAAAAATTATATTAACAATAAACATTAATGATTTTTTTTTTAACCTATAAATAAAAAAGAAGACATAGATTATAAGCATCATTACTATAGCTGTTTTACTACCGCTAAAAATAATAATTAACCAACTATTTATTGACATCAAAATAAACCAAACTCTTCTTTTTTTTTTTATACTGATAGTAATAATAAAATTCATTAATATATAATATGTTAATAAGACCATAATTAATCCCAGAGTTGTGGGATTTACAAATATCGAGGTGATTCTTAACTCACCAGAAGCCTGATATCTGGAAAACATTCCATTCAAAAAAAATGCTTCGTAATAAGCAACAAATGAAGAAAAGAGATACACTATAATAATGAGTTTATTAATTTTTTTCAACCTATAAATATCAGAGCAAAAAACTATTGTACTTAATGGAAGTACATATAACAGCCACTTAATAAAGGAATGAGAAGAGTTTCCTAAATAAGAGAAAATGAATAAAATTATTATAAAAAATAAATAAAATAATATATTTAATATTTTAAACGAACTTAAATTTATTAATAAAAAAACAAATAAAATAACATATTTAATATATCTTAAATTACTATGCTCCTGTCTTATTTGTTCAGGATAAAAAAAATACACTATTCCATTTATTAGGAATAAGAATATTAATATATAATTCAGTTTTTCTTTCATGCAACAATTGTAAAATAAAATATTTTGTATTTCGAAAAATAATTATACTTATTGATAGATTCTCTTTCTACTATTTTACTGAGAAGATGTTTAGTATAAAAAATATTTTCTATCTTTAATTATATTAATAACAAAGCTGCTTAACATGAACAAACGATAATTTATATTGTATTTTTTTATTTTTCAAAATCACTTATTTCGATTTCTAGTTCTAGTATACTATTTTTTAAATCAGATTTAAGCATTGATAGATAATCTTTTCTATCTTTTTTCTGGTATTTTATTTCCTTTAACAGACTAACCGTTTTTTCACCTACAGATAAATTTAAAGAATTTAATATTTGATCTAAAATTAATTTAGGATTTTTAATAAACTCTTCATAATTTATTAATAAACAGTTCTTTTTAATATTAATAATAGATTTTAATATAGTAAAAACATAAAAAGCACACCGTTCTAGCTCTGAAGCATTTATCCAATAATCAAAATCTTTTTTTGGCACCCAAAAAGGGATTACTAGATTATTGATAACTTTAATAGGATATGGTAAAATTTTACTAAAATCATTAACATTCATACTATCATTTGAAAACCATTTTTTATTTAATAGAGAGTTTATTATATCATTAGCATTCCGATTGATAACTATTACCCTTTTATTAGGAAACAACTTTAAAATTTGCTCTATAAAAAATATTGCGCCAGGATGTTTGTATGCAATAATTTTATTTTTAGAGATTTCTATTAATTCTGTTCTTCTATATGATTTTACATGTCTCTTTTTGATATCTTCTTTGCTTTTAACATCATATATGCTACTATCATCAAACGGGTTTGTATTTATATTTCTACCTGCTAATGAATCAATAAAAAGCTGATCATAAAATAACAATTCATATAGTTCTCTAAAACTTTGTTTTGACAATTCGTTATATTTAGAAAAGAGTGGAAGAAAAAAGTTAGGCTCAAAAAAATATTCAACATCTTTTAATGAATGCAATAACTTACCTAATATAGTTGTACCGCTTCTTGCACTACCACATATTAATATACTATTATTTATTTTTTCTGAAATTTCTTTGCTGTAAATTAAATTCATAATATTCTCTCCATTTTCTACTTTTTTTATAAAAATTATTATTTCTTATTTTTTATAATGTAAACCCATCATCAACAACAATATTCTGACCGTTTACATATTGACTTTTATCTGATAAAAGAAAAATTAATGTACCTATGATATCTTTTTCATTTAGCATACCTTTATTTAGACAATTTTTCTTATATGCTTCAAGAAAGCTTTGCGGTTGATTATCAAAAATACCGCCTAAGCTAAGAGAATTTATTCTTATATTTTTATCTTTAAGATATTTAGCCATATATTTTGTTAAATGTATAATTGCAGATTTTATTGCCGCGTATTCAACCGGAGTTGTCATTTTTGTCCCATTATACAATTCAAAGCGGGGCGCTACTACACCATAAATAGAACTTATATTTATTATGTTTCCATATTCTTGTTTTAAGAAGAATTTTATTAATTGTTGACACACTAAAAAATATCCACCCAGATGAAGATTAACATTTTCACAAAAATCTTCATATTCAACGTCTAAAAAATCCCGGCCATAATTTTTATTTCGCGGATACGCATTATTTATAATTGCGTCTATTTTATTATATTTATTAATAACTTCATTTATCATCTTATTTATTGATGTTTTAGAAACAATATCTAAATTAACATTATCAATTTTATAATTTTTATTTTTGCGCAATAGTTCATCTTTTACTTTCACTCCCGCTTCAGAATTAATATCTGCAATTATTGCAATACCATCATGATCTGCTATTGCTTCTATAAAACTTTTGCCCAATAGACCAGCACCGCCGGTTACTATTACAACTTTATTTTTTAAGTTCATTTTTTTTTAATAAATATTCTACTATTTCAAAATCGGTTTCGCTGTCAATATCTAATGATCTATCTTCAGGCATAATATAAATGCCCGTTTTTTCTAAAAATAATGTGCTATTGGTTAACAATACTTCTCTTTTCCAAATATAAATAGATGCGTTCATATCAAAACATTTTGGCGAATCTTGTCTTCTAACAATAGGCTTTTCTAATTTTTTTGATAAAAATACATGATTATTTTCATCTAGCTCAACTAAATTAAAATACGGTGAACGCCGGGCTTTCATAACGCTAAATAAATTATCATAATTATTTTCTAAAAAAATTGAATAAGCATTTTTTATATCTGATACCAATCGTAGCGGCGAAGTCGCGTCTAAATCAATTATATAATCAAACTCCTTTTTATAATATTCTTCACTTTTGATTAACGCATGCTTTATTACATCTAATTTGCCAGAATCATCTGTTGCTAAATAAGAGGGTCTTTTAAAAATAATCTCAGCGCCATAATCTTTTGATATTGACGCAATTTCATCAGAATCTGTACTTACAACAATATGGTTAAAAATACCTGATTCATTTGCCTGGTTAATTGTATATGAAATTAATGGTTTTTCTAAAATTTTTTTTATATTTTTATTCAACACTCCTTTTGAACCGCCGCGGGCACAAATAGTGCATAATATATTTTTATTTTTTTGACCCATAATTAAAAAAGATTATTTTTCTTAATTTCATTAATTAGTTTCATGGTTTGAGATGCTTCTGTAAATGTACAAAGACTTTTTTTATCCAAAGAATATAATAATTCATAGTGCATTTTTTCATAAGAAATATTTTTATTTAAATTTTCATAATTTGTTTTATAAAAAAATCCGTCATTTTTCTTAACTTTTAATGAATTTTCAATTAAATCGGCCCAAATTGTACTATCTGTTGTCTGCATAATAATTTGTCTCGCGGGTATACGATTAATATAATCCATTGAAAAATTTACAAAAGTACCATTATTTGTTTTACCTATGCCAGTAACAATATCATCAGAATTTATTTCTAAATCTGATATCTTACCGTTAATTGCTTTAAAGTCTACTATATCTCCGGCCAGCCATTGTATATAATCTAACTCATGGCTAAGATCAAGAAGAACACCACCGCCTTTTTCTGCTTTCGCACTGTAAGAATTTCGATAGTCTGCTTCAGGCCGCCATGAAGGCAGATATTGTCCAACGAAAACCTGAAAAAATAAAATTTTTGTGTTTTCTATTAATTTTTTAATTTCAGTTAATATGGGATGAAATCTTAAATTATATGCAATAAAAATTTTATTTTTAATATTATTTAATTCTTGGTATTTATCATATAAAGGTTTTTCTACTAGAATTAATTTATTTTCAACATGATTATTTATATAATTTAATTGTTCATAATGCTTATAAGTCTCTGAGGCAATAATAAAACAATCAAAATCATTTAAATTTAAGCATTCTTCCAATGAACTAAATTTTTTATAATCTTTTATGTCTTGTTTCGTTATGACACAAAGCTCTGTATTACTAAAATTTTTAAGTATAGAAGCATGCCGTTTACCAATTGAACCTAAGCCTATTAAAAGAACTTTCATATAAATAAAATAATATACCTAATTTAATTTAAAACATATGCAAATTTTTATTTATCTTCATAAACTATTTTTTTCATTTTGGCGGACGCCTGATTATATTCATCCCAATGACCTACGTCTATCATATCGCTTGTTACGGGATATACACCGACCCTTAATCCTTTTTTTTGAGCTTCTAATAAAAGATTCGGCATATCGATAAATTTATCATCAGGCACTAAATTTAAAATATTGGGCTCAATACAATAAATTCCGGAGTTTACCATAAAATCATACTCAGGTTTTTCTGTCATTTTATCAATTAAATTATTTTTAATTTCTAAAACCCCATAGGGAATTTTAACATGTTTAATAACGCCTACAATGGTAGCATGATGTTTATTTTTTTTATGGTAATTAAAAAAATCATCATAATTAATATCAATAATAATATCGCAGTTAGAAACAAAAATAGTGTTTTTAATTTTTTTCTTTACTAAAGAAAGCGACCCCGCTGTTCCAGAAAATTCTTTTTCTTGAACATATTCTATATTAAACTTTTCTTTATCATCCGCGAAATAAGCCTTAAGCATTTCTGCTTTATAATTTAAAGATAATATAAAATTATTAAACCCAAAATTTTGAAAACGCTTCATAATAATTTCTATGATGGGTACTTCGCCAATAGGTATTAACGGTTTTGGCAGTATATTCGTAAAAGGCTTTAATCTGCTACCCTTGCCGCCCGCTAAAATAAAAACCTTATTTTCTTTTTGAGAGTATTGATTTAGTTTTATTTTTTTGCCAGCGATTTCTTCCCAAAATAATATATCAATTATTTTTTTTTGAGAATTAACAATAGGTACGGCTCGTATTTTTTGCTCAGATAAAAATTTTTCAGCTTTTTCAATTTCTGCTTCAAATAAAACAAGAGGCGATTTATTCATAATTTCTTCAATTTTTTTATCAAGAGTTAAGCCTTTTAAGATAGCCCTTCTAATATCACCGTCTGTAATGGTGCCTAATAAACGATTTTCTTTATTGGCAACTAATAGTATCTGTCTTGTATTTTCGTTTAATTTATTAATGGCTTCTTTTATAGTAAAATCTGCTGGAACAACTACTTGTGTAAGTTTTAAACTATTCATTTTTTATTAATTTAGAAATATAAGTTACTTTATTTCATTGATATAAGTAACATATATTTATTCAATTACCTATATTATTTCTTTTAATAGCATAAAGCTTTCTGCATATTCACAGCCGCAAGTTGCCCCTCTATAAATTGCTAAAGCTTTTATGTTTTTTTCGCTTCGAGGGAACGGGTGAACCCCTAATTCTGTTTTATATACTTTCATTATTTCTATTTTTTTTTCAAGAAACTCTGAAATATTTACAAATACATTTGGCACAAAACTATCTTCTTTCGTACTTGGCGCAAATTCCGTTTCGCTTAGCGTTTCCATCATATATATTTTTTTAATAAAAGGATATCTAAATGACTTTGTACAGCTATATGCCGCGTTAAAAATAATTCTATGATCACTATGTGCATCGGATTTAAAAGGTAAAAATATAATATTGGGCTTTAGTGCTAAAATAACTCTAGAAATCATGGCAATAATATGATTACTTGAATATTCATCTGTTTTTATTGTTGATAAGCCTAGACGATGACATGTATCAAACTGATAAAGGTCCTTAACATTGCCTATTTCTTTTTCCCGTTTATCTACTTCTTCGATACTAAAACCATCAGATATTTTAATATCTGTGGCAATTACCCAATGTATACTATCACCTTGCGCTTTATGTTTTAACAAGGTTCCCCCTGCACCGAGAGTTTCATCATCTGGATGCACAGCTATAACTAATATTTTATTCATGAATAATCTCTAAAATATCTTCATCTTTATACAATAAATTTCTAAAATCATTCTTTTTTATTATCGTGAAAGCTCTTAAAGATGATTTGCCATCGCCATATATATTTTTTGTAAATCTCAATATCTTTTTGAATTCCTTAGAAAATGCCTTTTCTATTGCATTAGATATTTCTTGTTTAGTTATGCCTGAAAACAAAACATTTTTATTGGCCTTTCTACCTGTTTGTCTATATCCAACATTTATTGCTGGAATCGGAATTGAAGCTGATTCTAATATGCCTGAGGAAGAATTACCAATTATAAATTGGGAATTCTTATAAATAGAAATAAATACATCTCTAGGTAAATTTTTATAAAAAATAAAATTATGATCATCCTTATATTTTTCTATGACTGATATAATTTGCCTATTCCCAGGGTCAATATTTGGATAACTCACAAAAGCATTTATCTTTTTCATTTTTAATGATAATAATATATTTTCAAATATTTCTTGGCATAAATTTCTTTCCATTGGAATGGGATGAAAGATAAGAATTGCAAATTTATTAAAATTATGTTTTATTTGAAAATATTCTTTTATTTCATTCATTGAAATAGAATGGAAATTTTGAAATTTATCTAAAGCAATGCTTCCAATATTAAATATTCTTTCTTTTTTTTCGCCCATTTTTATTAATCTTAGGCGATGGTCTTCATTGGAAACCATATGAATAGTCGATAACTTTGATGTTGCATGCCGAACAGGATTATCAATATGAGAATCTTTGACATGATCACCGCCAAAAAAATGAATTGTCGGGATCTCCAAATATCCGCCAATCATTGCTCCAATTAAGGTTTCTTCTCTATCGCCAGCATACATTATAATATCTGGATTATAATTTGCAATAACATCAATGCTATTCAACAATAATATTGAGCCTGATTTTAATCTAGCCATTTTTGAGTCAGAGTCTAGTAAAGTTTCGATTTTGAGTAATATGCTAAATCCATCTGATAAAATATCTTCAACCGAATAACCATAACTTTTTGACAAGTGTGCACCAGAAACAACTAGTTTTAACTCTATATCAGAAGAATCATTTAGAAGCTTATATAAACTACTTAACAAATCATATTCTGATCTTATTGCTGTAAATGCTAATATTTTCTTCTTAATCATTAAATAACTATCATGTTATATACTTTTTGAAATTGCATACCTGAGGATAATGCAAAAATTTCATCTTTTTTTCTGTCACCAAAAAAAACAGTTCTAGCCGGTTCTATTTTTAATAAATCAATAGCTTTTGTACTAGGCTTCTCATAATCTATACCATATTTACCGGTAAAAACTACATATTTATTTTCAAAATATCTAAATAAATCTAATGTTTCAAATTTTCTTCGTTGAAGATCTGGATTTCCATCTGTCACCAAAAACAATTTATATTCTTTTTTATATAATTCCAGGAAATACACTACTCTTGTTGTTAATTTTAATGTGGGCTCAAAACTTCGAAATATATTTAGACTTTCTTTTATAAAATCATTCTTAGATATACTTAAATTTATATTAAAATTAGCATATGCTTCCTCAAATATTTTTGAATAAGAACTACCTTTCTCGAGCCAACGATTTAGCATAAAATCAAACGCACCTTCATTAAGAAAAGAACAGATTTTTGAATATACTTGTGAGATAAAGTCTATTTCATCATATAGAGTGCCATCCATATCAAAACCAACATATTCAATATTTTGCCAGTCGATATTCTTAAAAAAAACATTCATTATAGTATCTTACCATTTGTAATCCATATTTTATTGGTACAGGATTAATTTCTTCTCCATTTACGATATTCTTAACAATTAATGTTATCCAATTTTCTGTAGCGGCAAAACCCAAGGCCATTCCACCTGCTATTCTAGGATTTATTTCTATGACAATTAAATTTTCACCTGTATCAAATAATTGAAAATTAATAGGCCCGATAAATTTTACTTTTTCCGCAACATGTCTTATCAAATTATCTATTTTTCCATTCTTAACTACAATACCTTTAGTAGATTTCCCATCTATTACAGCCAGTCTTTTTCGAGGTACTATATATATAGGGCGATGATTTCTTGAAAAAAGGACATCTACTGTATATTCATCACCTATTATTTTTTCTTGTGAGATCAACCCATCCATAGAGATAACTTTATCTTTTTCATTTTCAAAGATTCCTTTTCCTCCCCGGCCTTGCCGAGGTTTAATAAGTGAATATATATTATCTAAACTTGTTTTGGGGGTTGGTATTTGTATTTCAGTAAAAAATTTATATGCACTCCATTTATCTTGGAAAATCTTAATAGTTTCTATTGGCGAAACAATGACATTTATACCCATTTCTTTCATTATATCTTTTTTCGCTGACCAATCTAGTAATGTTTCATCAAATGATGGAAGGACCATATTAATATTATGTTTTCTTAATAGACTGGGGATAATTTCCCATAATGATTTATCATTTGCTGTTGGCATTATAATAAAATCGTCACAAAGAAATTTCGCATGATTATCATCATTAATATCTGACCCGATGACCCTAAAACCGGCATCTTTTATAGATTTTATAAGGTAATAAGAAGTTAAACTACCGGTAGCTTCTATTAAGATATTCATAATTTGTTAAAACAAGTAAAGATTAAATATTTTTCTTATTAATCAACCTTTTGAACTATTACATGATATCGTGAATTTATGCCTGAAGCATTTATCAAGTCAACTTTTTCAATTTGATAGCATTCAATTATTTTAAATTTATTTTGAAGCAAAGAATTTATTCGTTCATCATTAAAAAACGATTGTATTGTACCTTTCTCATGCTGAGTTCTCACAATTTCTTCAAAATCGCTTGTTTTGTCCTCTTGATATTTATTTGATATTAAATCAAAATATATAAAGCCATTAGTTTTTAATATTCTATATAGTTCATGCATGCCTTTTTTTGCTACAACAAAAGGCATGCTATCTAATACACCATGAGACAGCATGAAAGAAAATTCTCCGTTTTTATAAGGTAAATCTATAATATTTGCTTCTACAATTTTTTCTTTTAAATGTGTCAAGCCTAATAAATCGAAATTATTTTTTGCGGTACAAATGGCCTCTGCAGATATATCGAATCCAAAACCATTCAATTGGAATTCATCTAATAATTTGATATGCCGCCCTATGCCGCATCCAAAATCTAATATTTTTGCCTGGCTAGCATTTTCGCAAATATCAATAAATTCATTCAAACCTATTCTTTTTCGGATATATTTTGAAATAAATCTTATTATTTCTTCATGTGGATAAAATATATAATTATCTCTCTGTTTATATGATTCATTCCATTCATTTATCTTTAACTCCATATGCCCCTCTTTTGCCAATTATTTATACCGATATCATCCCACAAAAATTTAATATTATTTGAATATTTGTTCATCTTTTTTATAATTATTTATCGCTTCTCTACCAATAACCTCATCCCATCTCATGGGTGAAATTCCATTGCCGGGACGCTTCGCCGTAATATTTAATTTAGTAAAAGGTTCACCCTTTTTAATGTCTTTAGAGGCCACTATGCTTTTTCTCGCGATACTGATATTTTTTATCTCGCTGTCACTTGCTTTTTTAATGCCATGCCCTAAGGCTTTTTCAATGTTACGAATAGCGTTAACCATTGATTTTAATTCTTCAGGTTCTAATGAAGCCTTATGATCCGGGCCTTTCATGTTTTTATCCAGTGTAAAATGTTTTTCTATAATACTGGCACCTAGTGCCGCGGCCGCTATGGGAACTTCAATACCCGGCGTATGATCAGAATAACCAACTTTTATATCAAAAGCGTTTTTTATAGTAATCATGGCTTTTAAATTTACATCGCTAATAGGGCAGGGATATTCCGTTGTCGCGTGAAGAACAGTTATGTTTTCTTTTTTTGTGCCTGCTTTTATTAAAACTTCAAGAGCGCCTTCAATTTCGCCAAGATTTGCCATACCGGTTGATAAAATAACATTCTTTTTTAAAGAGCCTATTTTTCTTAAATAGGGTAAATTAGTAATTTCTCCAGAAGGAATTTTAAAAGTTTTTAAACCCATTTTATTCAGTAAATTAATGCTGTCATGATCAAAGGGGGTCGATAAAAATTGTATCTTTTTTTTATCGCAGTATGTCATTAATTCTTTGTGATCTTTTTCATTTAATTCTAGTTTTTTAATCATTGTATACTGAGATTCTTTTGCGTCGGTTGTATTTTTTTGGTATTGGGCTTTTTGAGCTGTTTGAGATACTAAATTGTCGGCTTTAAATGTCTGAAATTTAACCGCATCGGCCCCGACTTTAACAGCTTCATCTATTAATTTTTTCGCGATAGACATATCGCCGTTATGATTTACACCCGCTTCTGCTATGATAAAAATTTTGTCGCTCATCTTATTATTTTATTTTCTTTGCCGGAATGCCTGCATATATTCCCGCGTCGTTTATATCTGATATAACAACAGAGCCTGAACCTACTATAACATTATCCGCAATTTTAATTTGATTATTAATAACAGAATTACTGCCTATAAAAACTTTACTACCGATAACACATCCGCCATTAATTACCGCTGATGTTGAAATATGGCTATGCTCGCCAATAGTAACATCATGTTCTATAAGAGCGTTTGAATTTATAATACTATTTTTTTGTATATTCGCGCTTGCGTTTATTAATGCATTATGCATGATAATAGAGCCTTCTTCAATGATCGCGTATTTTGATATATAAGACAACGAAGAAATAATAACAGGGAACTCAATACCTTTTATTTTTAACTCATTATATATCTTTTCTCTATTGGCGCAATTTTTAATGGCCCCTATAGAAATATGAGCTTTATTTGTGATATGCATAAAATCATTTATTTTTTCGTCACTTCCTAAATAATTATAATTAAACAACTTTTCTTTATTGTTAATATGAATATCAAAGATTCCCGCGATTTCATACTTATTTTCTTTTTCAATTACATCAATACAAGATTTACAATGTCCGCCGCCGCCTATTAAAAATATTTTTTCCATTTAGCTTGTAAATACCGGAGTACTAGGCAAATTTACGCCACTGTTATACAAAAATTCAGTATTGATTAAACTATTTTTATAATTTTCTTTATACATATCTAATAAATGCATGGGGCGCCAAATAGAACGCGCCATAATTTTATTTTCAATACAAGTTTTTAAAAAATTTATTTTATCATCGGGATCATTAAAAAGAATTGTATTTAACCAAAAATTAGATTTAGTGTTTTCAGGCTCATCAACAAATTGAACGCCTTTTATATTTTTAAAAAATTCTTTATATTGCATGGCTATCTTTCTTTTATTTTCTAAGATTTCATCAATATATTCCATTTGAGCCACACCAAGAGCCGCGTTTATATTGGGCATTCTAAAATTATAACCTGTTTCGTCATGAATAAATTCATAAGGATGCGCGACTTTGGCCGTAGTAGAAAGATGTTTTGCTTTCGCGGCTAAATTAAGATCATTTGTAACCAGCATTCCACCGCCGCCTGTTGTAATAGTTTTATTGCCGTTAAAACTAAGGATACCAATTTTACCAAAACTGCCGGTATGTTTGCTATTATAATAACTTCCCAAGCTTTCTGCCGCGTCTTCAATTAAGCTAAGATCATACTTTTCACATATAGCGGCAATTTTTTCTATTTCGCAGGGATGCCCAAATGTATGCATGGGAACAACCGCTTTAATTTTTCTCTTTGTTTTTTTATTTAGCAGAACCCCGCCTGTTTTTTCGCAATCATTCTCAATAAAATTTAATAGTTCAGTCGCTGATAAACCCAATGTATTTTTATCAACATCTAAAAAAATGGGAAAAGCGCCGGTATATGATATGGCGTTTGCCGTCGCAACAAAAGTTAACGGCTGTGTTATTACTTCATCATTAGGCTGTACATCTGATATTTTTAAAGCGAGATACAATGCCTGCGTACCGTTAACGGTTGCCACAGCGCCCTTCATTCCCGTAAATGCACTAATTTTTTTTTCCAATAGATTTACATATTCGCCTACGCTAGAAACAAATGTTGATTTTATGGTATCTAAAACATATTTTTCTTCATTACCTTTAAAAGTAGGTTCATGTAAAGGTATAATATCTTTATCTTTGTAGATATTTTTTATGAATGATATAATTTCGCTAAAAACGTTACTCATTTTTTTTCAATATTTTACAGATACAATAGGTTCTTTTTTTTGATTTCTTAATACCTGCTTAAACTCATCTGATAAAAAAGACCAATCTATTACATTGACTTTATATGGTATATTTGAATCGGCTAATTTATTGGTTACTCTTGATCCAAAAATATATACATTGCAACAGTTTAATCTATCAAACATTATAAATATCAGCCTTATACTGTTTTAAGTTTTTTTTATCTTGAAACCAATCAATAGTAATTTTTAAACCCTCGTCTAAAGTTGTTTTCGGCTGCCAATTTGTTAATGTTTTTAATTTTTCAACGCTGCCCAATAATCGTTCAACCTCGCTTTTTTCGGGTCTGATTCGAATATCGTCTGAAATTATTTTAGCCTTTTTGCCGATAAAATTTATTATTTTTTCAGCTAAATCTTTTATAGAAATTTCATTTTCAGTGGCAATATTTATTTCTTCACCTATTGTTTTTTCAGATTTTAGTATCTCAAGAAAACCTCTCGCTGTATCTTTTACAAAAACAAGATCTCTTGTAGGATGCAGCGCGCCCAGCCTAATCTCTTTTTTGCCGGATAATAATTGCGTGATTATTGTTGGAATAACCGCTCTGGCCGATTGCCTTGGCCCGTATGTGTTAAAGGGTCTTACGATTGTTACGGGCAAATTAAAACTTCTATAAAAAGAATCAGTCATAAAATCTGCCCCTATCTTGGTCGCTGAATAGGGCGACTGGCCTTGCTTTGGGTGTGTTTCTTCTATGGGAACTTTTATTGCCGTGCCATATACTTCTGAAGTGGATGTCACTAAAAGTCTTTCAATATTAAAGTCACGGCAAGCCTGCAAAATATTTAATGTTCCCTTAATATTAACATCAACGTAATTATCAGGCGAATGATAGCTGTACGGAATGCCAATTAACGCGGCTAGATGCAATACTAAATCAACGTCACGAACGGCTGTTCGAACACCGTTTGGATCTCTGATATCTCCCGTGAAAACTTCAATTTCATTTAATATATCTTTTGAAAAGGTATCAAGCCATCCCCAGCTGTTAAAAGAATTATAGTATACAAAAGCCTTTACTTTAAAGCCTTCTTTAACCAAAAGTTCTGTTAAATGACTGCCTATGAATCCGTCTGAACCCGTTATTAATATTTTCTTGTTTTTAAATTTCATTTTCTATTTTATCCTTGATTATTTTTTTAATTTGAATTATTTCATGAGATATTCTTTTAATATTTTCATATATTTCTTTTAACTGTAAGGGTAAATAAGCATGAGCTATTTTATTTCTTAATAAACGAGCCTCAAACCATAAATCGATATCGCCGCTTTTTTTGTATCATATGTACGTAAACCAAAAAGGTAAACTCTTACGTTTTGCCCAAAAAATTCTTTTTGCAAGCATCTTTCTCGTACTGCATCATAGTGCGGCATAAACTCCAGCGGGAATTTAATGGAATAAAAATTCAATAGATTCCGCATCAAGTGCGGAATGACAAAATCCTTTATATATTTAATAGTATTGAAGGTTTATTAATTTATAAGATGTCCTTCCCGACCACCAGTAAATAAAACCGCTGTTGAATAGAATAATACTTTTATATTATTTTAAATTAAATCTTTTTTCTTTAGATAATCTATAATAATTTTCTTAGCTTCGAAAACAGATTTATTTGTTGTATCAATAGAAATTTCGGGATTTTGAGGAGGTTCGTACGGATCATTAATTCCGGTAAAATGCTGTATTTTACCCTCCCTGGCCTGCTTGTATAAACCTTTTACATCTCTTCTTTCACACTCTTCTACCGGTGTGCTTAGGTATACTTCAACAAATACTTCAGATAGGCTTCTGGCAAATTTTCTTGATTCTTCATAAGGCGATATAAAAGCGGCCACTGTAGAAACTCCGTTTTTTGATAACATACTGGCTAAAAAAGCTACTCTGCCCAAGTGCCTGTTTCTCTCTTCTTTAGTAAAACCTGTTTTAGGGAAAATAGAGCGAATAACATCACCATCAAGATATTCAATTTTTAATTCACTTTTTTTTAATTCTTGATATACCTCTGTAGCAATCGTAGTTTTACCGGCACCAGATAATCCGGTAAACCATATCACAAAAGAAGGTTTACTCTTTTTTCCAAATTTTATATAATTCCACATTCTTTCGTGAAAATAATACGTCATCATTTTTACAATAATATCAATAATGCCGGCACTTACAGCTAATTCTATTTTATCGGTAATAATTAAAACAATAATAGATGTCTGTAATGTCGCTAAGATGCGCCATGAAACAGCTTTAATAATAGATCTGGTTTTATTTTCGTATATCATTTTCACCTCTAATTTCATTTGTTAAATTATTAAGTACTTTATATAAATCGTCAAAAACATATAAATACTTTTTTATTGTATGATAAACAGATACCGCGATTTCATGATTATATGTATGAGATGTTAAATTTCGGCTATGCAACAATTCTAAATAAGCCTCTTCTTCTGATATCCAACCTTTTCTAAAGGCTGTTTGAATACAATCTTTAGGCGAAATGCAGTCTAATCCTTCGTTTTTTAATAAAATTAAATTACGGCATCTTTAACCGCATTGATAATTTTATCTTGATCTTCTTCACTTAAATATGGATGCATTGGTAAACTTATTACTTTTTGGGAGAGAGCTTCTGCTTCGGGGTATGAACCCGCGCCTTCATTAAGATAAGAAAAAACAGGCTGTAAATGCAGCGGAATAGGATAGTGTACAGCGGTAGGTATGTTCTTCTCATTAAGTTTTGCCGCGAATTTATTTCTGTTTTCAACTTGTATGGTATACTGCGCGTATACATGGGTATTATGCTCTTTTACAAATGGTGTGATTACTGAATCTTGTAATTTTTCGCTGTATCTTTTACCGATTTTCTCTCTCAATATAACTTCTTCTTTAAATAACTCAAGTTTTGATAATATCACGGCAGCCTGAATAGAATCAAAACGGCCGTTAATACCAAGAATTGGATGATTATAACGCTTATCCTGTCCGTGAACCCTTATATGGCGCATTTTTTCTGCTAGCGCGTCATCATTGGTAAATATGGCACCGCCGTCACCATAACATCCAAGAGGTTTCGATGGGAAAAAACTTGTACACCCAATAGTTGACAGAGCATTTGATTTTTTTTCTTTATAAACAGCGCCAAAGCTTTGGCAAGCATCTTCAATAACAGGCAAATTATACTTATTGGCTATTTCGTTAATTTCATCGAAATCGGCGCATTGCCCGTAAAGACTTACCGGCATTATAGCTTTTGTTTTTGAATTTATTTTTTCTTCAATTTTTGTATAATCTATATTGTAAGTTTGTTTATCTATATCTACAAAAACGGGTTTTGCCCCAAGAAGAGCTATAACTTCTGCCGTGGCAATAAAAGAAAAAGGTGTAGTAATTACTTCTTCATCAGCTTTTATATTTAACACCATCAAAGAAATTAAAAGAGCGTCTGTTCCGCTGGCAGCAGAAATGCAATGCTTGCTACCAGTATATTCAGCCAGCTTCTCTTCCATTTCTTTAATTTCTGGCCCTAAAATATACTGTCCGTGATCTAGTACATTTGCTATTCTCTTGTTCACGTCTTCATAAATTTTGGCGTATTGTGTTTTTAGATCTATAAACTGCATAGTTAATTCTCCTTAAAAAATATTAATTATATTAACTTTCTTGGGTTTTAAAATACTTTTTTAGTTCTTCATATTCTTCTGACTTTCGCTTTAAAAATTCTTTGGCCACTTTTGATTTTGTTTCTAGCCCGTCTTTCGTTAAAAGATACATATATCCCCATTTATTTTTACTATTTTTAAAATTTTTAGCTTTAATATAGCCCTTTTCTATTAAAGCTTTTAGAATATAATTGGTCTTGCCAAGACTTATTCCAAGGGCTTTTGACAAATCTCTTTGGGATAATTCAGAGTTAGATTCTAATAATTGTAAAATTTTTAACTGGCTTTCTTGCATAAAAAACAAAAAAATAAAATAATATGGATAAAAAATATAGCTTCGCCATGACGTTCAGTAGTTGAACGCACGGGATAATAAAACATAGAAATTAGAACCGCAGCCGAAACATGCTAATTCTTTTATTTAATTATTAATATATAAATTATATCTTTTTTTAATTTTTCAATTCTTTAATTATTATTTTAATTTTCTTGATATTTTTAAATACTACGAAAAGCCCTATAATCAATAAATTAAATAATAAATTATACAGCACTACTTTAAAAATAAAGTATTTTATATTTGAATATTTTTTAGAAAATATAAGATTAAATATTTTCTGGGGATCATACGAAATCGTTTCTACATAATCTACCATTAATTTATGAAAGTCATTTTTAATGTGTTTAATTTCATTAAAATTAAAATTTTTCGCAAACTGAATTGCCTCGCCAGTATTGAAAACTCTATTTTCTACTAACGCTGAAAACAAATTGTATTTATAATCTGTCTCTATCATATTTTCTTTTCTGTTTTTTTCATCTTCTATTATTTTACCAATTGTAATATCTACCCCCAATATTTGCTCTTGAATATCTTGTTCAAAAAATCTTTCGGGTAAAGATAAGCCTCTGGTAGAATCTTTACTTTGCATATTAATTATTACATCTTCGCCGACTTTTTCTTTCTCTCTTGGAAACTTTTTTTTCACAACCTCTATACGTTCATTTACTTCATGCAATCTTTTTAACAAATTTTCATAATACAAAAGATTTCTTTCATAATCTAACCCTTTATCTGTTAAAAGATATTTTTCTTGAAAAAACATATTCAATCTACTTCTATAAGTAAAAGAGTTATAATATTTTTCAAAAATAGGAAATATAAAAATATTCTCTATTTTTTGTTTTATTAATTCTTGATATTCATATGGGTTTTTATCTTTTTGGGGTTTTAAAGCTTTAATTACTACTTTAATATAGTTATGTTTTTCATCTTTTTCATCTTCTTTAAATTTTTCATCTTTATCTTTATCTTTATCTTTATCTTTATCTTTATCTTCATCTTCATCGAAATAAGCTTCAACTAATTCTATATTTATATTATAAATATTCTCAATAATGAAAGTTTCTTTTTCTGAAACAAAATTCTGATCAAAATATTTTTTATTTCTTTCTTCTAATATTGACTCAAAAAAACTATATTGCTGTTTTGTTAGCGTTGGTATTCGATAATTAAAAGTGTATGTGATAGTTATTATATCAGAAAAAAATATAAAAATAGAAAAAAGAAAAAAAGATATACATAAAAGAAAATAACTTTTTTTATAATTGTTAATATTTATTATAGTAAATATTATTAAAGACTTAAAACTATTTTTTATAGAGTTAATTATATAGTTAAAAATTTTTAAAAAATTTATTTCAATTTCGTCATCTTCTTCAACAAAAGGTTCGTTTTTCATAGAGTTTACAGATTTTTTTTTCATGAATTTTGGTTAGTTTTTTAGAATATCTAAAAACTAAAAATTAAACTGAAGTCACCATGTCAAGTTCTTTTATTAACGAACCGCCCAAATCTATATTATGCTTCTTGCCCAGCATATAAAATTCAACAGTTATTCTTTTTTTTCTGGGATTTATTTTTTTAACTATCACCTCTTTACCTTTAAGAGGGCCTTCTAATACTTTTACTTTAGAGCCTTCTTTAATGTATTTTGAAAAAGTAATTACTTCGCCTTTTTCAGTTAGGGATAAAATAAAATCAATTTCTTGTTTTTTTACCGAAGTAATTTCTTTTTTATCCTGATTTTTTGATATATTTATACCAAGAAACTTTAAAATTCCTGTTTTTGAACCTACGTAGCGGCATTTTTTGCTTATTTCAACTACTTCTTCATAAGTAATTTTTCTGGATAACTGAAGAAAAATATATCCCGGAA
This sequence comes from Spirochaetia bacterium, assembly GCA_029880285.1. Classification (GTDB taxonomy): domain Bacteria; phylum Spirochaetota; class Leptospiria; order Turneriellales; family JAOUOS01; genus JAOUOS01. The sequence goes on along the minus strand of JAOUOS010000007.1, from coordinate 76,849 downwards.
ATAAAGATCGGGTAACTTTTTTTAATACACCCGATTTTCTTATTTCAAGTTCCCGCTTTGGCAAAAATGTTTTATAATTCAAAAATTCTTTATTTATTTTACTTTTTACCAGGTCTTCATTACCTGAATATGTTTGAATTGCATACCAGTAAAGCATCTTATCAGAGACAAGTTCGATTAATTATTAAAAAAATCAAGCACAATAAAGTATTTTTGATTTTTCATATCTAATTAACAATTATTAAAATGTGATTTTTTGTATATGGCCGGTTCTAAAATAGTATCATTTCTAGAGGGAGATGTATTCTCTTCATAATCTGTATTATAATGAAGCCCCCTGCTTTCTTTTCTATTTAAAGCAGATCTAATAACAAGCTGTGAGGCAAGAGCTATATTTCTTAATTCTAAAAGAGGTCTTGTTATTATAGTTCTATTGTAAAAATCTCTTATTTCTCTATAGATACTATCTATTCTGCGCAAAGCTTTTTCAAGACGCGGTGTTGAACGAACAATACCCACATAATCCCACATAATATCCTGAAGCTCCTGAAGTTCGTGCTTTATTAATACCCACTCTTTTAAATTCGCCGCACCCCCCTTATCCCATTCAGGAATTTGTTCTTCAAATTCTTTTTTATATTTTTCTGCGTTTTCTTCTTTCAATTTTAGAGAATGAACAAAAGCTCTATGCGCAAAAACAAGACCCTCAAGTAATGAATTAGAAGCTAATCTATTACTCCCGTTTACTCCTGTAGAAGCTGTTTCTCCGGCGGCGTATAAAAATTTTAAATCTGCGCAGCCGTCGTAATCAACGATTACCCCTCCGCACATATAATGCGCTGCCGGTACAACCGGAATATACTCTTTTGACATATTTATCTTAAATTTTTTTTTTAACGTATTATATATATTAGGAAAATTGCTTTCAAGCTCTTCATCACTTTTATGCGTAATATCTAAATAAACAAAGTCTTCTCCTCTTTTTTTAAGTTCAAAATCTATGGCTCTGGCGACTATATCTCGGGGAGCTAACTCTTCGGCAGGATGATAATTTTTCATGAATAGGGAACCATCCTGAAGCCTTAATTTCGCGCCAAATCCTCGAACTGCTTCTGATATTAAAAAAACAGGATCAATTTTATAAAATAAGGCTGTCGGATGAAATTGTATAAATTCCATATTTCTTACGCGGCATCCCGCTCTATAGGCTAAAGCAATTCCATCTGCGGTACTTACAGAAGGATTTGTAGAAAAAGGATACATTCTACCGCCGCCGCCGGTTGCTAAAATTGTAAAATCTGCCACAATACTATATATATCTGCGTTTTCGTCATCTAATACATAAGCGCCAAAACAAGATTCTACCTTTTCATTTTTATTTTTATTTTTATTTTTACTTATATGATGTTCTGTTATGAGATCAACAGCCATATGATTTTCTTTTATGGTAATATTTGTATTTTTTCTTACCATTTCTAAAAGAAAGTTTTCTATTTCTCTGCCGGTATAATCATGTGCGTGTATGATCCTGTTTTTTGTATGGCCGCCTTCCCTGCCTAAGTCAAGTTCTCCTTTTTCATTTCTAGTAAATTTCATGCCTAACTCTATAAGTTCTTGAACACGCATTACTCCCTCATTTACCAATATATCAACTGCTTTTTCGTCACATAATCCCGCCCCTGCTTTTATTGTATCTTCAAAATGATTTTTTGGAAAATCTTTTTTTCCTATAGCGGCGGCAATGCCTCCCTGCGCGTAAGAGGTAGCGCTTTCATCACTTTTCCCTTTTGTAATAATTAAAACTTTACCGTGATCGGCGGCTTTAATAGCAAAACTTAAACCCACAATTCCTGAACCAATAACTAAATAATCTGTCTTAAGTTTAGACATTGAAAAATAGTTAAGATTTTTTCTTCTTAGATACTGATTTTACTGGCTGTTTTTTATTTGATTTTTTAACTTTAGAAGTACTTTTTGATGCTGTGTTTTTTTTCTTTGGCGGCGAGCTTATTTCTTCTTCAAGCTTTAATTTATTGTTATTTTTTAATAATTTTCTATCTGCTTTTTTCTTTTCTAACTCAACTGATTTTATCTCTACGGCGTATGTATCGATGAGAGAGTCACATAATTTTTTTAAATCTTCTGTTTTTTTTATTTTTTGCTTTATAAATTGTTTTAACGCTGGGTATTTTATGGGTTTTTCTATGAAAGTAATACCATAACGTTCGGTTATGGGTTGTGTTTGTTCAACCTTGCTTGACATCAATATAAAATCACTCTTTGTCAAACTCGGATATTTATTAATCATATTTTGAATAAAATCAGTACCTTTAGTGTTTCTTTCTGTATCTTGTTCTATAATTATAAGAAAATATCCATCAAATAAAAAGGGAGGATAATCTATTTTTAAAATATCATTTATTTCATTTGATTTATTGCTTTTCGCAGATGAAATATTTTTATTTTCATCATTATTAGGTTCATTGAAATTTTCTTGTTTATAATCATTTTCTTTTTTCTTTACGCTTTCATGATATTCTAATAATTTATCTACGACATTTTGATTAATATATGTTTTCTTTTCTATAATCATTTTCTCGGCACTTTCATATTGAAATACAGAATCATACTGAAAGGGAAAATCTTTCAGCATAACTTTTAAAGAATCAATAAAGCTGTGGTTATCGTCAATAATTAATATATTATACATAATTTATACTAAGCGAAAGGCCAATCATCTTACTAAAGTCATACAGACAAGTTACTTTTATTTTAAAAACATGGACTTAAATAAGGATAATTTTGTTTTTTTCCTTCCATTATCTTATTTTAAGAACAAACTTTGATTTTTTATTTTGTAATCCCAGTTTTCTACATTATAAATAAACTGATTAATTGATATATAAATCTGACTTTCACCTAACGATGTAAAACCTTTCGCGTAACCTACTGTAATTTTTAATGGATTCTTATAAAAAATTTTAAAAAGATAATTTAACTCTATACCGCAACTGTAATGAATTTTTTTTAATAAAAATTTATTATTTACTACATCACCAAAATCTGAAAAAACGGTTAAAAAAATATCTCGTAAAAATAAGAAAAATGTACTATATCCTATTTCTGGATACAATAACGGAAATCTATATTCTAAAGTACCCATAAGTAAGTTGCTACCCTTTTTTGCGTCAGAGGGATAACCTCTTAAGCCAGAATTATAATTTAGATTTTCAAAATTCATGCCCAAAGAAAAAATATCCTTAAAATTAAGCGGCATTATATTTAATCTTACTTTAAATAAAAGTACGTTATTTTGGAATACACCCGGTAAATATTCCGCATAACCAAAATTTATAGTAGTTAGAATATTATTTGTTCTTAGCGCATTATGAAAAGTAGCCTCAATATTAAAATTTCTGCCTTCTTCGGGACTTATTGAATAATTGTAAAATTTTGTATTAGAATAAAAATATCCTAAACCAATAACCTGATATAGATATTTTTCACTTTTTATTTCATAATAATTATATTCTTCTATTGATTCAATAATATTATACCAAAAATTAATCTCATGATTAGAATAGTAAAATGAGAAAGGTATACTTACAGCAAAACCAATGCCCTGGTCATAAATATCGGGTTCTATAACTTTAGATTTTTGCAAGTGCTTATTTTTTCCATAAAATAGATTATCGTTAAAATAATAAAGAAAAAAAGTTGGGTAATACTGTAATAGAGAATACTGAAAGAAGAGATCGAGTTTATTAGTTTTTGTAAAATTAGATATTTCAAATAGATATGCATGCCTTTTTAAAGAATCAATACCATTTATGCTGAAACCATATACTACATCAATCGTTTTATCAATTTCTTCGTCTATTAAAGTATAAAAAAAGGGATACCATGCTGTCGGCCAAATAGAACTAGTGAACGAATAATCGTTTATTTCATAACCTTTATCTTTAATTAATTCTATATAATCATCATCAATCTCATTAAAAAAAGAATTTTCTAATATTATTGAATCTTTTATTTTTATTGTTTCTATGGATTTTGGATAATCTATTAGTGAAATATAAAATCCATCTGACTCATATGATGAAAAAACTATTTTTTGACCATTCTTTGAAACATCGGGTTGAAAAGCGCCGCCTATTAAATGCGTTAATTTTTTTATTTCATTTAATTTTAAGTCGTATTCATATAAATTAAAAATTCCATTTCTATCTGAACTAAATAAAATTTTATCATTTGAAGGATGCCATGTAGGATGTATATCATCCCAGTGATCATTTGTAAGTCTTGTTATTTTATTTGTTTCAAAATTTAAAAGAGCTAAATCAATATTTCCATTTTTATCCTTAAAACTAAAAACAGCTTTCCTGCTATCATGGGAAATTTTAATAAACGCGATGGGAATATTTGTTTCTTTAATAAAGAATTTTTCTGAAGAAAAATTTAAATCGGTTTTTATAAGAGAAAATTTGCTTTCACTTTGCTTAATATAAATACAATTTTTTTCATCAGGAAATATATCTATATAACTGCCTCTTAATTTTTCTGTTAACTGTACTTTATGATTATTTTCAAATAAAAATGCCTCATGATAAAGCGAATGTGTTTTATAGACTTCAACATCTGAAACTAAAATAGAATTATTTGAAAAAACACTTAAGCTGTTAGGAGAATTAATTATTTCAATTTCTTCGCCTTTTGATTCAAATTTATCGTTCATATCATATTTAACAAGCATACTTTTTTCATATGGATTATCACGAAAGAAAAAAACTGCGTCATTTTTATGATTAAAACGCGGATAACCCATTGAGTAACCCGCGTATGAGATAATGCTTGGTATTGTTACGGGCTTTTTTTTTATTAATTCAATATGATTATTATGCAATTTATACAATTCGCTCTGCCAATTTTTCCATAGTTCGGTAAAACTTTTTTCGTAGATATCATCGGCATTATAGTTTACTAAATAAGGAACTATATTATCAGCATTTTCTTGCAGTAATCTTTCAAAAGAACCTTGACCATAAGTTATTTCAAGATACTTAATAAATGAACCGCCATAAATATACGGCGAAATCATATAGGGCCATTTTCTGGTATAATTAGATGTTTCAGATAAAGACTGTAATTTATTATCATGAACAGCCATGCGAAATATCATTTCTACAAAAGTACTATTATTACGCCCTTCGGTAAAAGAATCTAACGACTCATGATAAACAGCGTTACCTTCAGTTATCCAAAGAGGCTGTAAATAATTCGGGAAATAAACTCTTCCGAACAAATATCTAAAAATAGAAGGTAATCCATAAACGCTGTCAAGATTTAGTATATGTGTATATTCATGGGTAATTAAAAGTTTAAGTGAATCAACATAATTATGAAAAATTCCATCTAAATTTGGCTTATAAACATATAAAACTATCTGGTTATAAGGAATTGCAGAGGCATAGGCATTCGCGGTATCAACATTATCTGTAATGACAATATCAGTCCGCAAAAACGGCTGCCATTTTATTTTCAATTTTAAATTTTTATGTACTTCTTCAGCAATAATTGCTGTTTTAGCGGCAAAGTTCTCGAAACCTTCGTAATAATGAATCCAAAAATGTTCTGTTTTTATGGAATACCAATTTAAATCACTATTAAATTGCGTTATCGCGTTTATCCTTGAAAAAAAGGATAAAAATATAAACAGTACAAAGAATATATATTTATAATTCATAAAGAATTATTTCAAAATAAAAATATATTGAAATTCAAAGCTATTGGTAATGCTTTAAGAAATTTTCTTTTCTACGCGTAAATTGTTATTTTCTAAGAGATATTTGTCGCCTGTGTTTTTACAGACAGCTTCACCTGAACCTGAAAGGGGCAAGTCAAGTCTTTCTCCGAATTCTGACATCCATCCTATTTGTCTCGCGGGAACGCCTGCCATTAACGCGAAATCTGGAACATTTCTATTTATGACAGCCCCAGCGGCAACAAAAGAATTTTTGCCAATTATGACCCCGCATATGATTGTACAATTAGCGCCAAGAGTTGCTCCTTCTTTTACCAGAGTATTCATGTACTCATCTTTTCTTGGTATTGCCGAGCGGGGATTATATACATTGGTAAAAACCATACTGGGTCCGCAAAAAACATTATCTTCAAGAGTTACATTATCATAAACCGAAACGTTATTTTGAATTTTTACATTATTCCCAATTTTTACATTATTACCCACAAAAACATTCTGACCAAAAGAACAGTTTTCACCAATAACGGCCTTTGAAGAGATATGAACCCAATGCCAAATTCTACACCCCTTGCCAATTACGGCACCTTGGTCAATAATAGCTGTTTCGTGCGCTGTATAATTCATATTACAAATTTAAAGGCAAAGAAATAATTTTTTTATCTCTTGATGACATATAAGAAGCTATTAAAATTTCCAATGACTTTAATCCCTCGCGGCCGTCTGTTTCGGGTTCTGCTTCACCTCGTAATGTATTTATAACATTGTCATAAAATAATGGATGTCCAAATCCGTAGACTGAAGTTGTTTCATAATTTGCTTCTTTAATTTTATCGTCTTCAGGTTTTTTGTCTTCAAATTCCCAGTGTAAAATTTCATTAACGGCCAGGCCGCCCACTCTTACTGTACCCTTTTCTCCTAATATAGTTATAGAACCCTCTAGATTTTTAGGGTAAGTGAGCATAGACACGTTTACAGAACCCAGCGTTCCTGAGCGCCATTTTATATTTAAAACAGCGGTATCTTCGGCCTCAATTTTTCTATCTAAGGTAGAAGTAAAAGCATGAATACTTTCAACAGGGCCTATAAGCCAATCAATTAAGTCAATATAATGTGAAGCCTGATTCATTAACGCCCCCCCGTCAAATTCCCATGTACCGCGCCAATTTGCCTGATCATAATAACTTTGGGGTCTTGCCCAAAATACATTTATATTTACCATATATATTTTACCAAATCTTTTTTCTTCGACGGCTCTTTTTAACATTTGCAATGTTTGATTTCGTCTATTTTGTTTAACCACAAAAAGTAGAACATTGTTTTCATCACATACTTTAACCATTTTCAGTCCGTCATGCCATTTTACGGCCATGGGCTTTTCGCTTATAACATGTTTTTTATTTTTTGCGGCTAAAATAGTTTGATAAGGATGTATACCGCTGGGAGTTGCTAAAATAACCGCGTCAATATCTGCGTTTTCAACCATTTCTAGATAATTCAAATAACCTTTTGCGCTGGTTTTATTTTGAGCTTCTTTTAAAGCTTCGGCGTTTGTGTCACAAACAGCGGTTATTTGAGCGTTATTTGAATGCTTTTCAATCGCGCCAATATGATTAGGGCTTATTCTGCCGCACCCAGCCAGACCAAATTTAATTTTTCTATCTTTAATATGATTGTAGTTTGTTATCACTGCTTTATTTTTTACGATTTTATAACATTGGGTAGTTTCGCGGAATATTTTCCCCGTGTATCAATAATTATTTTAGCATTTGTTTGAATCATATCATAATCAAAATCATCATGATCTGTCGCTAAGAGCACACAATCATACTGTTTTATTTTTTCAGGAGTTAGATTTTCACTTTTTAAATCAAACTGATGTTCTCTCATTTTAGGAAAGACCAAAACATGAGGATCTGAATAAGAAACAACCGCGCCCTTGTCTCTTAAAATTTCCATTAAAAAAACAGAAGGTGATTCTCTCATATCATCTATATTTTTTTTATATGAAATACCCAGCACAAGTATTTGACTTTTTTTAACCGGTTTGCCCGCCTCGTTTAATGCCATAGTTAATTTATTAACAACCCATTCGGGCATTGAGCTGTTTATTTCACCGGCAAGTTCAATAAATCGGGTATGAACACCATATTCTCTTGACTTCCATGTTAAATAAAAAGGATCAATGGGAATGCAATGACCACCAATACCCGGCCCCGGATAATAGGCTTTAAACCCAAACGGCTTTGTGGCCGCGGCATTAATTACTTCATATATATCAATACCCATTTTATCTGATATTATTTTCATTTCATTAACAAGACCGATATTAACCGCTCTATGAATATTCTCTAAGAGTTTTGTCATTTCAGCCGCTTGAGTAGAACTTACAGGTACTACTTTATCAATAATTTTTTCATATAAGGCTAGCCCTGCCTCAAGACATTTTTTTGTGCTACCACCGCACACTTTAGGAGTTGTTTTTGTATTATATACTTGATTACCGGGATCTTCTCTTTCGGGAGAATATACAAGAAAAAAATCTTCGCCTATTATAAAACCTTCCCTTTCGATAATTGGTCTTAGCTCTTCTTCCGTGGTACCTGGATATGTTGTGCTTTCAAGTGAAACAAGATGGCCCTTTCTAAAATAAGGCTGTATATTTTTCATAGTTGAAAGTACATACGATAAATCGGGTTCTCTGTATTTATTTAACGGAGTTGGCACGCAAATAATTAGCGCGTCAGCTTCTTTAATTAGGCTAAAATCAGTGGTAGGTATAAAACCTCTTTCAATAGCATTTTCTATAGAATCATCGGGTATATGTTCAATATAACTTTTCTTATTTAAAAGACTTTTTACCTTTTGCTCGTCAACATCAAAACCAATTACTTTAAAATTTTCTTCAATATAACGAATCATTAAGGGTAGGCCTACATATCCTAGACCTAATATGCCTATTTTAATTTCTTTTGTTTTTATTTTATCAATAAATTCTTTTACCATTTTTCTCCCTCTATTTTTTAATTTAATTGCTTATTATAATTTTTATACCCATGATGAAAAAATATGGACATTAATAATATTATAATAAGGGCAATAGATATTATTATAAACTTTACAAAGGCATTTTTTAAGTTTGACTCTTTTTTTTCTAAGATAAATACTAAAACTTCAGAAGGCTCAAGAATAAACGTTTCTATTTCACGTAAAAGTGTATTATTATCTATATTTTTATTTAATTTATTTTTTAAATAATTTTCTGCTATTTTTACAGCTTTTGTTTTATTAAATACTTCATTACTTATAATTTCATTTAAAAAACTAAATTTAAATTCAATATCATCCATTATTATATCCGCGTTTTTATTATCTTGCTCTACTTTTTTTATCATTGAACTTAACATTAATATTTGTTCATCTATGGTTGAGTCAAAGAAGTTTTCTGGTACTTTTTTTTCATAGTATTCTTGATTCGCGGGATTTTTTATACCTTTTAATACTGATGAAGATTTTTTAAGCATACCAGCTTCTTTTATTCTTAAACTTCTTAAACTCTCAGCTAATTCATTATAGTAAATTAAATCATTTTTATATAAAAGAGACAAATCTGCCAATTCTTTTCTTTTTTCAAGTAATGTATGTTTCTTATTTTGCATTGAAATTCTATTTAAAATTTTTTCAACCGAGGGATATAATAAAATTTTCTCAATAGTCTGTCTTATTTTTAAATAATTTTCATCATATTCACTGGAAGAAATATTCATGTGAACAACTATTGATACAATTTTTGTATTATATATGCTCTTATTTTTATTAACCACATCATCAATTTTGAGATCAAGTTTTGTTATTTCATTCAAGAAATTATTATTATTTTTATTTTCTCCTTTATAAACCTTTAATATGAACTCCATTTCGTTTTTAATTAAATCATATTCCTGCTCACTGCCAAGAGGAAATGAGTAAAAATATGAAATATTTTTTTGTTTAAATTGACCTAATAAAAGATAAAAAATAATAATTACACAAACAGAAAATACTGATACAATAAAAACTTTGTAGGTTAATAGTATATCTAATAACTTCCATAAATTTATTTCATCTTCATCAAAATTTTGCTGTGCTATTATTTTCTTTCTGCTGTTTTTATTATTTTTCATTTTTTTATCAAGCGGAATAAATCATGCTTTGTTTTGAATACTACCCGTCAACTTCTTTTGATTTTGTACTCTTGAAGTTAAATTCAGCCTTTTTTATAAACTACCTTAAAATAAATATTTACTGTGTACTTATTTTATAAAAATAGTCAATCTAATTATAAAATTACAGGTAGGAATATGAAAAAAGTTGCTATTTTAATGGGAAGTCAATCTGATTTAGAAACAATGAAAAAATCTTCTGATATTTTAAAGGAATTTGGCATAGAGCATGATGTTAAAATTTTATCGGCGCATAGAACACCTGAAGAGGTAAAAAAATATGTTGAAGAGGCCCCGCAAAAAAATATAGCAATTTTTATTGCGGGCGCGGGAATGGCGGCTCATCTTGCCGGTGTTATTGCCTCTCATACAACACTGCCTGTATTAGGTGTTCCTATGGAAAGCGGCGCTTTAAAAGGGTTCGACGCGCTTCTTTCTACCGTGCAAATGCCGGGTGGTATACCGGTTGGTACCTTGGGTATTGGATCTGCGGGAGCAAAAAACGCCGCGTTATTAGCTGTATCTATTTTAAGTATTGAAAACAAAAAGCTCGAAGAAAAACTTAAAGAATACAGAAAAAAACAGGCCGAACAGGTGTTGACGCAAAATAAATAGAATTTAAGATTCAAAAGATTTATTTAATTTTTTTAATACTCGTGATTTTTTTATAAGCATCTGCCAAAATTTATTTTGCTCATTTTGCTGTTTTTGAATAAGATTATTTTTTTCTTCTTCAGAAATTTCGCTTCTTAAGGCTTTAATTAAAAATTTTCTGCCGATTTTTTCTAAAAATTTATATTTTTCTAACAGACTTAAACTAAATGATGAATTCTCAATAGATGTATAAAAATTGAAAATCTCTTTAGAAAGTAAAATTTTATTTTTTGGGGGATCTAAAATAAAGTTTTTTAAATCAATGCCTTTTAATTTAAACTGATTAAACTCTTCATTTGATATTGTTGGAATATTATCTATTATTAATCCTTCTTTAGTCATATTAAAAACATTCTTTGAAATTTTTTCTGCTGATGCAGAAAACCATCCGCGGTAAATAGAAAGAACATAATCGGCTAAAATTTTTTTGCCTGTTATTGAATTTTCATAAATAGTGTGCCTTCTTCTGGTAATTTTGTCGTTAATATTTTCAATACTTTCAAGCCGATGGGTTGCTGATGAAAACCAAAGATCTGAATGATGGGTACCCATAGTATGAATTTCACGAAAGCTGTACGCTAAATCTTGTCCAGTCAATATTATTCTATCAAAATTCATTAGACGCAAAAGATCAAATAAACTAGTGGCTACAGAGCCGCCAGATTGAATATCTCCCAAATAATTTTTTTTTAAAACCTCATCTTCAACAAAATCACAACCGGGAGTTACAACTCGATTGCTTCCTTTGTATTGGGCAGTTACACCAAACAAAAGAGGTCCGCGCCATCTGAAAACTACCTGAGGGTTTGAAACAACATCAGCATAAAGAATAGGAAAGGCACCCTCATTACCCATAGAAAGACCTAAAAAATGCCTTAATGTATATGGCTGAGCATCAAGACTAATAATTAGATGCGGTTTAATTTTATAACGGTGAAGTACCCTATACGCCGAATCTACACAGGCAATAAATACTTTATCTTGAATAGATTTTAACCAGTCTAATGACAATCTTAAACTTGGTCCCGTAGATACTAAAACAGCTGTATATCCGGCACCCTTATTAAAAAGTTCATTAACCGGCCAGGCCCTGCTAAAATTCGTAATCTGAGCTAAAGAATTATAAATCCAATTTGGCTCAAATTCAAGTCTGGTTAAAAGATCAGAAATTAATGAAGAAAAAGTATTTTTAAATATTTTTTCGGCATCTTCATAAAAAGATGTCATCAAATTCTTTAACGATGCCAATGATATTATACGATAGCCTGTCATATTTTCAGCAGAATACAATTCTAGAAAATCGGATAAGTTTGCCAGGTTGTTTGGTGTAATAAAGGGAATATCTTTATAAATATGATTATATGTTTCTACCAAATGCTTTGCCAAAAAAGGATCTGCCTCAAAAATAATTAGCTCGCCGCCTTTTTCTTTTTTTTGCTCTACTAAAATTTGTACCAATGGAAGTGAGCCTGCGCCATAAATAATAGCGATATTACCTTTTTTTAAGATAAAATTGCCTAATATTCTGTGAGCTTCGCGAATGCTGTCACGTAAACTTATTAAAGGTCTATACTCTTTCTTTTTTGGGTTTTCATCTCGTATACTAATTTGATATTGCCCATTTTGAAAACCAACTAAATAGTGGCCAAGTTTGCCCTTTACCTCAAATAAACCTGTTTTTTCAGGCATAAGGCAAATTGTACCATAATGACCCCATAGCAAGTAAAAATAAAAGTAAATATGTTTATAAAAGAATTAGAAATATCCGGATTTAAATCTTTCGGCACAAAAGTAAAAATAAATTTTGATAAATCTATATCGGCCATAGTGGGCCCTAATGGCTGCGGCAAATCAAATATATTAGATGCCATGAAATGGGTACTCGGTGAAAAATCGGTAAAATCTATGAGAGGCGATAAACTGGAAGATGTAATATTTTCTGGTACAGAAACAGTCAAGGCATCGGGCATGGCTACCGTAAGCTTTTTATTAGATAATAAAAACAGAAAATTATCTGTAGATACTGATGAAGTTAAAATAAGCAGATCTTTGTATAGAGATGGACAAAGCCAATATTATTTAAATGGAGCGAAAGTTTTAAGAAAAGAAATTGAAAAAACACTCATGGATACGGGCTTAGGAAAATCAAGCTATTCATTTATGGAGCAGGGCAAAATGGATATGATTTTATCAAGTAAGCCCGAAGAAAGACGAATGATATTTGAAGAAGCCGCAGGGATATCACGTTATAAAGCGCAAAAAGAAGAAGCCTTAAAAAATTTAGAAAACACGCAAATAAATATTACCCGCCTTAAAGATGTTCAAAATGAATTAAACCGGGAACTTAAATTAAAAGAAGATCAGGCAAATAAAACAAAATTATATAATCAGCTTATTGAAAAGAAAAAAGAAAATGAACTTAAAGTTCACTATTTAGCCTTGGTAGAATTAGAAAAAAATCTTGAAAAAAATAATGAAAATTTACAAAGAAAATTAGAAGAAAAAGAAAAAATTCATCAAAAAGTATTGTTATTTGAAGAAAATATAAAACAATTAGATGAAGAAAAAGAAAAAAATCAAAAAGAACTACATAAAAAAGATATGACAAATCAAATAAATAGAGAAAAAATATCACAATGGGAAAAAACTGTTGAAACTAACGCCAAAAGAAAAACATATCTTACAAGTGAACTAGAAAGCCAAACATCACAAATGCAAAAACATAAAAATCGGCTGGATGAATTAAAAAAAGAAACAGCCGCGCAAAATCAATTAACTTTACAGTTAGATAATAAACTTGAAAACGCAGAAGGTGTATTAAAAGAAATATCATCAAAAATTATCACTCTTGAAAAAGAAATACAAAATAATGAGAAAAATTTTAAAACCTTAACAGAAGAATTTAAAGAGAACCAAAAATCTCTCATAACACTACGATTAGAACTTGAAAAAGTTGTAAAAGATTTATTAAAGTCATTAAAAGAAGAAAAAGATAAATGGGTAATTCATGAAAAAGAACAATCGAATAAAAAAAATCATGTATTATCAAAAGTTTTAGCAATTATTGAAGAATTAGCGGCTATTCATGAATTACTGAATAAAAAATCTATAATACCGGCTCAGGAACATGTAAATAATCTGCTTACTAGCATTAAAGAACAAAAGTGGCACAATCTAATAGAAGAAATAGGAGATATTGGTGAAGGTTTACGTCATTTATTATTTGAAAAAGGTGGTATTCACTCAAAAAAAGAAGAAATTGATGACAACATAGAAAAAATAGAAAAAAGAAATAAGCAAATAGAAATTGAAAAAGAAAGTCTGCAGAAACAAACAGAAGAATATAAAACCGATTATTCTTCACAAGTGCGTCAAAAAGAACAAATATTAGGAGATATAAGAAACATACAAACTCAAAAAACAAACCTTATTGAAAGAGAAAACCGGTTAAAAGAACAAATTAAACATGAAGAAACCAGTATAAACTTTTTAACAAAACAATATAAACGAATAGAATCTGAAATTTTACAGCTTGATAATTACCATAAAGATATTTCAAAAGAGATTCAAAATATTAAAAAAGGTATTGAAAATGAAATATCTTTAATTGAATCGATTGAAAAAAAAATATCTTCAATTCAAAATAAAAAAAATGAATATCTTGAAAAAATACACCAGGAAAATCAAAAAAATTCTGATCTGTTTCAAAAAGTTGGTGACCTTGAAGTAAAAATTGGAACTTATTTAGGCAGCAAAGAAGCTCTTATACAAGAAATTTATAATGATTTTAATTTAACTTACGAACAAGTAAAAGAGCGGTTTGAAAAAAAGAAAATAATACCTGAAAAAGAAAAAGAAATACTTAAAGAACTAAAACGTGAACTAGATTATCTTGGCCCAATAAATCCTTTAGCCATTGATGAGCTTAAAAATATAAAAAACCTATATGACCATAATAAAAAACAACTTGATGATGTAATTTCGGCCAAAGACAATATTGCAAAAATAATAAAAGATATAGATGAAAAATCGGCACAATTATTTATAGATTCTTTCAAGAAAATTCAACATAACTTCACAGATGTATTTCAAAAACTTTTTCAGGGCGGCAAAGCGAAACTTTCACTTACGGACCCCGAAAACCCCTTAACAAGCGGTATTGATATTCAAGTACAACCTCCCGGAAAAAGGCCCCGATCTCTTAAACTTTTATCGGGGGGTGAAAAAGCTTTAACTGCGATTGCTTTAATGTTTGGTATTTATATGGTTCGTTCATCGCCTTTTTGTGTACTAGATGAGATTGACGCCCCATTGGATGATCAAAACGTAAACCGTTTTCTAACATTATTAGATGATTTTAAAAAAAATACACAGTTTATATTAATAACACATAATAAAAAAACAATGTCTAAAGCTGATTTTTTATATGGAATTACAATGGAAGAACCAGGAATAAGTAAAGTACTATCTGTAGAGTTAAAAACAGCTTAATTTATAAAAATGTACGCATTATTTTAGAAAGTATTTTTTCATCTAAAATTGTAATTTTTTTCATAGACGAAATTTTTTTTTGAGCTTCAACGGTTAATTTTCCATTACTTATAAGAATGCCATCTATAGCCTTTATTTCTGTAACTTTATTCATTAAATTATTCAAAAAAACATCACTTATGTTTGCGTCCTCTGGCCAGCGTCGAAAGAAAAAGAGAGTTCTTATACTGGCATTGTGTTTATTCTTAGCTAAAATATCAATTCCATCTTTTTCTGAACTCTTTAATTTTTTTATTATATTTTGATTATAATAATTTACAGTTTTTTCAGCAAACCTTTGAAATTGTGCCGAATCAAGAGAAACGTATTTTTTAAATAAATTTTCAACAGGTAACGCCTTATAATCATCTTTAAGTATAGGCATACCTTCTATAAGATCAAAATATTTAGCAAATTCTATTTTTTCAGTAGTTTTTAAACCCAGTACAGAAAATAAAATGTTTTTAGGAATAATTTTTAAAGCGGTATTTTCAAATATTTCATTTATATTTTTATCAAGTTCCTGCGGCAAACCAAATTCTGTGTTAAAACCGGTAAAAGACGTAATTTTTTGCATATCTTTATAATTCGGTTTGGTTTTAATAATTTTCTGATAAATTTTTCTGGCTTCTTCAAGCGCGATATTTTTTAATAATGATAACATTAAATAATATTCAGTTTCAAGTTTTAATTCTTCAGAAAGTTCTATCTTTTCTTTTACTTTCTTAATAAAACTTGCTATATTTTCCGTTTTTTCAAGTTTATAAGATATAAAGACATACAATCGAATTAAAAGTGTAATAAAATTATTATCTTTAATTGAAAAAACAATATCTTCAATTCTTTCAATACCTTCTTCAAAATTATCGTGCTGGCACATAATTATGAAATAAATATTGAGTTCTAAGTTGTTTTGATCTTCTTCTAACAAATTTCTTATGATATCAAAAGCTTTTTTTTCCTGACCGCCCTCAAATAAACCCGTCATAAAAGCCAATTGAAATTGTTTATTTTCAATATCTAAATGTACGCATTTTTTTAAAAACGGCTGAGAAATCTTAAATTCTTTTTGCCCCAAAGCCATAAAGCCAAGATGGCTGTTCGCGTCTATGTCATCAGGATATAATTTTAGTATTTCTAAATACGACTCAAAGGCTTCATTCATTTTTTCTTGCGAGTAATATAAGTTAGCTATCTTTCTTAAAACTAATAGTATATCAACTTCAGCGTCAAACTCTTCAGAATCTTTTACTTCATTATAATGTTTTAACGCGTCGTTGTGACGATTTAATTTTTCGTAGCACTGAGCCATATAAAAATTAGCTCTTGTATTTCTTCTATTTTTTTTAAGTTCTATATCTAAGAGACTTCTGGCCATTTCATATTCACCTGACTTTAAAGCTTTAACGGCTCTATCAATTCTCTCTGGTGTTTTTTGTAGTATAAAAATTAAACCAATTAAAACAAAAAACAGCATCATAAGTAAAATATATATTACCATATAGAATTAACCTATAAGCGTAAAAGATTCTATTTGTAAAGAAAAGGAAAATATATAAGCTATGGAAAAACGCAGCTGGTTTTATCTATAAAAAAAGAATTCTAAATAATAAATCGTTTTTTTTTTAAAAAAACAGGGATGATTTTAATTTTTAAGGGTATTACATTAATATGAAATGTAAAAAACAGCCGCTTTGGGCTAAAACAGAGATTAAAAATATTTGGGAAGTACTTTTGGATGAAGCCATTTGGAAAAATGTTAAGTTGGCTGCGAAAATTCATAATAGATCATATTCTTGGATTGTAAGATATTGCATTTTTCAATTGGCAAATAAAAAAAATCCGCGTTGGACAAAAAATATGCTTGGAATTCGAGAAAAATTAAGAGCTAGAAAACCAAAGATAAAACATAGACACCAATTATGTCTTTATGGGGTTGATGAATTGCTAATAAGAAATTCTGCGATCTTTTTAGGAGTTACAGTTTCGCAATTAATACGAATATCCATATTTATGTTTTTAAATAGACTTTTAAAAAAGAAAGTAAGTCAAGAAAACCTTTTTTGGTATGGTATAAAATTATTTTCGAATATAAATAAGTTTAGAAGTCTAAAAAATAATAGTATAGCTATGGATTTTCATAACTATAAAATATTTTTACCATCAGAATACTGGGGATTTGGATAAACAAAATATTTTATTCTATCTTCTAAGCCCCAATCAACCAAACATCAATAGACATCATATATAAATATTGACAACAGATTTTACATAAAAATAAAGTAATTAACTTATGGAAAATAAGAAACACAAATTTGCTACAAAGTGCGTTCATGCTGGTGAAGAACTAGATTTACAGGGAGGTATTCATATTCCTCTTTATAATCATTCTACGTTCGGCTTTAAAACTACCCGCGATTTATTAGATGTAGTAGAGGGTAAAAAAGAAGGTAATTTATATACCCGCTACGGTTTAAACCCAACTATTAAAGCGGTAGAAAAGAAAATAGCCGCACTTGAAGAAGGCGAAGCAGCTTTGGCTTTTTCTTCGGGCATGGCAGCTGAAGCCGCGCTTTTTCTTTCTCAATGCAAACAGGGAGATCATATCATTTGTATTGGTGATGTTTACGGCGGAACATACGAACTATTAGAATCAAATTTACCGTCAGCAGGTATAACCACTTCGTTTTTATTAGGTAATGAAATTAATAACTTATCAAACATTATAAAACCAAACACGAAAATAATTTTTTTTGAAACACCCACAAACCCTAATTTAGAAGTATTAGATATACAAAAAATAACAACAATTGCAAAAAGCAAAAATATATTAACAGCAGTTGATAATACGTTTGCTTCACCTGTAAATCAAAACCCTTTGCTATTATCAGCCGATATTGTCATTCACAGCGCCACAAAATATCTTGGCGGTCATAGTGATCTAACAGGCGGATTTATAATTGCCTCAAAAGATATTATTGAAAGCATTTGGCCATGGAGAAAAAATTTAGGTCAAATAATGTCTCCTGAAACAGCTTTTTTATTAGCCAGAAGCTTAAGAACTCTTCATATAAGAGTAAAAACTCAGTGCGAAACAGCGTTAAAAATCGCGGAGTTTTTAAGTTCTCATGAAAACGTTCTTAAAGTAAATTATCCCGGGCTTGTTGAGTTTGAAGGCCATCAGACTGCAAAAAAACAAATGAAATATTTTGGTGCCATGCTTAGTTTTATATATAACGGCAGCGCTAAAAAAACAGCTGATATGGTTGATAAACTTAAAATTTTTACGATAGCAGCCAGCCTCGGCGGCGTAGAAAGTCTTGTAACGCAGCCTATAACAACAACTCACTTTTCGATGCTGCCTGAAGAGAGAGAAAGACGCGGTATAAAAGACGGTATGGTTAGAATATCATGCGGACTTGAAGACGCTGATGATTTAATTGAAGATTTAGAACAAGCCATGAAATAACTTTATGTATTAATATTTCAATTTAAGATTTAAAGCTTTCATATATAAAAGTAAAACATCAATATCAGACGGATCTACTCCGCTTATTCGTGAAGCCTGGCCAATAGTTAAAGGTTTAATTTTTTTTAATTTTTGCCGCGCTTCATATTTTAAACCCTCTATTTTATCATAATTAATTTTTTCAGGAATTTTTTTTAGATCTGCTTCAAGCCTTCTCTTGGTTTTAGATTTTTCGCGCTCAATGTACCCTTCATATTTTATTTCCATCGCTATGAGTTCTTTTTCTTTTTGGGAAAGCTTTATGCCATTTTTTTTATACGATACAAAATCAAAAATCAAAGAAATAATGTCAGATGTAATTTGCGGTCTTTTAAATATCGATTCAATTGTAGTCCCTTTTTGAACTTCAACTTCTTTCGCTTTTAACTTTTTAATGTGAACATTATCAGTTTTCGTATTCTTAATCAGTTTTTTTACTTCAAAGTATTTTTTGTACCTTTCATTCATTTCTTTAAATATTTCTTTTTGAAGACCAATTTCTTTCGCATATTTCATGAGCCTTTTGTCGGCGTTGTCCTGCCTTAACAACAAACGATATTCGGCACGCGAAGTAAACATTCGGTAGGGTTCATCAACCCCTTTAGTAACCAAATCGTCAATTAAAACGCCAATATAAGCTTCGTCTCTTTGCAAAACGAAAGCAGGTTTTTTTAAAAGTTTTTGAATAACATTGTATCCCGCCATTAAACCCTGCCCAGCGGCTTCTTCGTATCCCGTTGTGCCGTTAATTTGACCCGCAAAAAAAAGTCCGTTTATTTTTTTTGTTTCAAGCCAAGGGGTAAGCTCTGTGGGACTAACATAATCATATTCTATCGCGTAACCCGGGCGAATAATCACTGCCTCTTCTAAAGCTGGTATACTTCTTACAAATTTCCACTGAATATCTTCAGGCAAACTTGTAGAAATACCGTTACAGTATACTTCTTGAGTATTTAGACCCTCTGGCTCTAAGAAAATTTGATGCCTTTCTTTATCGGCAAATCGTACTATCTTATCTTCAATAGAAGGACAATACCTTGGTCCAGTTGATTGTATTTTACCTGAATATAGCGGCGAACGTCCAATATTTTTACGGATGTATTCATGCATTTTATGGTTTGTGTATGTTATATGACAATTAATTTGTTTTAGGTTCGGCTTTTTATGAGCATACTCATTTTCATAAGAAAATGGCTGCCATACATTATCGGGCGGCTGAATAGTTGTTTTTTCGTAATTAATAGTTTTACCGTCAATTCTAGGAGGTGTACCTGTTTTTAATCTTTTAATGGGAAAACCCATCGATAAAATAGAAGCAGACAAGTCTTCTGAACTTTTGTCTCCAAATCTTCCCGCCTTAAATTCAAACTCGCCAATATGAATAAGTCCGCGTAAAAAAGTACCGGTAGTTACAATAATATTATTTGATAAATATTCAAAACCTCTGCTTGTAAGAACACCCTGTACTTTTTTATTTTTTACAATTATTTGTGAAACGGTATCCTGTAATATTTGAAGATTTTCAGTATTTTCAAGAAAAAATTTTATTTCTTGCTGATAAAGTTTTTTGTCGGCCTGAGCCCGCGGCGACCATACTGCCGGCCCTTTTGATTGGTTTAACATTTTAAAATGAATACCGGTTCTATCAATAGCCTTGCCCATAATACCGCCTAAGGCATCTACTTCGCGCACTATATGACCTTTGGCCACGCCGCCAATAGCAGGGTTACAACTCATTTGGGCAATGGTATCAACATTCATTGTAATTAACAAAGTCTGAAATCCGGCTTTAGCCGTAATATGAGCGGCCTCTGCACCCGCGTGCCCTGCGCCTATAACGATACAATCAAATTTTTTTAAAAATCGAAAATATCCTGATTTAGAATTTTTTTTTAAGACTTCAGGCATCATTGTATAAATTTTCTTTTAAAATATAATGTATAACTTCTTCTGGCAGCAGAATTTTTAATTTTTCAATTATTTTCTTATCATTTTTTAGATAATATTCTTTAAATAGGCGCCTTACTTTTGTAGATGAAATTTCCCATAATGGATTTTTTAAGAATATAGGTTTATATTTAAACATAGATTTTATTTTTTCATTTTCAATATCTGATAATTTTCGGTTTAATATAATAAACCTATAGGTTTCAGCTAAAAGTTTTGCATCTTTCCATTCGTCTAATATATTGTACATATCGCGGCCAATAATTAGCGATGGCTCTTCATCTTTGCAAAATTCAGATAATTTCTTTAATGTGTTAATCGTATAACTAGGGGCAGGAAGTTTTTTTTCAATAATTGAAATTTGAACTTTCTTATCTTTAATAAGTGTGTCTGAAGCTATTCTTAACATCTTTAAGCGATGCCTAAAAGCAGCAATATCATTTTCCTTTTGTTTATGCGGCGCTATAAATGCGGGCAAAAGAATGATCTTATCAATATCTGTGTTATCTAAAATATATTGAACAGCAGAAATGTGTGCTTTCTGCACAGGATTAAAACTTCCCCCGAAAATAGCTGATTTCAACTTTCTATTATTCTCTAATCTGCCCTTCGCCAGAAACTACATATTTCATGGTAGTTAAATCTGAAAGTCCCATAGGACCTCTTACATGAAGCTTTCCCGTCGCTATGCCAACTTCTGCCCCCATGCCAAATTGACCACCGTCATGAAAACGGGTTGAGCAATTAATAAATATAGCCGCTGAGTCTAATTTTTTTTCAAATTCATTAATTGCACTTATATCTTCGGCCAATATTGCCTCTGAATGCTGCGATGTATATGTTTGAATATGTTGCACGGCTTGACTACAATTTTCAACGATTTTAACAGAAATATCCATACTTAAATATTCTTTATTGTATCCCTCTTCTGTTAAATCGTGAATATCAAAGTCAGATAATATTTCTTTTGTTTTTTTATCTGCGTAAAGTTTGACACCGGCATCAAGCAAAGCAGATAATGCATCTTTATAATGAGGCCAGTTCTTATCTATAATTAATGTTTCTGCCGCGTTGCAAACCCCCGGACGGTGAGTTTTTGAATTAATTAAAACAGATATGGCCATTTCTTTTTTAGCGGAACTATGAATATAAACATGACATACACCTTTATCGTGTTTAACTACCGGAATTAAACTATGTTTTGCTACAAAACTAATTAATCCCTCGCCACCGCGCGGTACAATTATATCAATATCATCTTTTAACTGTAACAATCCATATAATAGTTGTCTTTGTGGTTTCTCTACAAAGCAAACCGCGTCTGCGGGAAGTTTTGCTTGTGATAAAGCCTTTTGAAAAAGAAGCGACAAAATTCTATTACTTAATATAGCTTCTTTACCGCCTCTTAAAATTACTGCATTTGAAGACTTTACGGCTAAAGCGCCAACATCTATTGTAACATTAGGTCTTGATTCATAAATAATAGCCACAACACCTATAGGAATTCTTATTTTTTTTAAATTTAATCCGTTCGGCAAATTTCTACCTTCAATAATTGAGCCAACAGGATCAGTTAAAGCTATAATTTCATGAAGTGATTTTATCATAGAATTTATAACTTTATCGTTTAATAATAATCTGTCTATCATAGCCTGTGACAGACCATTTATCTGAGCGTTTTCTATATCTTGAGAATTTTCATTTACAATTTCTGTCTTTTTATCATCAATAAAATCTGCCAGTCGTAATAAAGCTTCATTTTTTTGTTTAGTATTTATATCTCTAAGCTGCACTGAAGCCTGCTTTGCTCTCGCAGCCAGTTTCTCGATATAAATTTTTTCTTCATGTACAAGATTAAAATTATTTTCTTGAACCACAAACTAATTTTTTGTAATTACACACAGTGTAAATAAGATTTAACTAAATTAAATTTGACATTAATTAAAAAAAATTGACATTTAATTTAATTTTTTTTATGTGACATAATGTCTATAAGAGTAATTTAAAAAATTAAATAAACTATGTTTTTTCTTGAAAAACTAAGGTTTTGCTTAGTACTCACATAAGTAAGAGAATTAATAAATAAATTAATATAGAAATAAACTTGGTTAGTTATAGGTTTATTTTTTCAAAAAAAAGTTGACATTATATTTAATGTTTTTTTTACAATCAGTTGATTTCGGTTAAGAATTAAAATTATTAAGGAGTATATCCTTTAGTGTCGAGCAAAATAACTCATCATAAAATACTAAATTTTTTTAAGATAAGAGGTTATTTTAATGGTTTCTTGGCCTGCTTGCTGCAAAAAAGCAGTTTGACTCGATAAAAGATATATTCTTTAAAAAAAAGTTGTAGGTTACAACAATAATTGTAAACATAACTTAAAATTCTTAAAATATAAAACCGAAACAAAGTAATTAAAAAAGGAGAAAGTAAATGAAAAGAAAATTACTTTTTTTAACACCAATGCTAATCGCAGCATTTCTTTTCTGCGGAGGCGGCGGAGACGGTAAGAAAGCTCCCTCGGGCGCTGAACTTACAGACGCAGAGTTTCAAGAGGCAAATACCGTATACTTTCAAAGATGCGGTGGATGTCATGGTACTTTAAGAAAAGGTGCTACAGGCAAAGCTCTTACACCAGACAAGACAACTCAAAAAAGCGTAGATAAACTTACCGACATTATAGCAAAAGGCACTGATGGTGGTATGCCTGGGTTAGCTACAACAGGTGAAATTACGCAAGCTCAAGCAGGTCTTCTTGCAAAATATATTCAAAACGAGCCGGTTGCTCCGCCAGAGTTTAATATGAAAGATATTAAAGCTACTTGGAAGCTTCATGTTCCTATGGATAAAAGACCTAAAAAACCAATACACAAGAGAAATCTTGACAATATGTTTGCGGTAATTTTGAGAGATGCGGGTAAAATAGGTATTATTGACGGTGACACCAAAGAAATGTTTTCAGTAATTGACTCTGGTTATGCCGTTCATACATTAAGATACTCAGCATCAGGTCGTTACCTTTACACTATTGGTAGAGACGCGAAAGCAACTATTGTAGATCTTTGGATGGATCCTCCTGCTTTAGTAGCTGAAGTAAAAACTGGTATTGAAGCAAGATCAATTGATAGTAGTAAATACAAAGGCTTTGAAGACAAATATGCCGTTGTAGGTAACTATTGGCCGCCTTCTTATGTTATGTTAGATGGTTTAACTCTTGAGCCTTTAAAAATTGTTGGTACAAGAGGTTATACTTATGATACAAATGAGTATCATCCTGAACCTCGTGTTGCTTCTATCGTAGCTTCACATCATAATCCAGAGTGGGTTCTAAATGTTAAAGAAGCAGGTATTGTTCTTCTTGTTGATTACAGTAAACTTGCACAAGGTACTGTAACAGAAACAAGAATCAACGCTGAAAGATTTCTTCATGACGGCGGATGGGATCATACCAAAAGATATTTTCTTGTTGCTGCTAACATGAGAGATAAAGTTGTTGTGATTGACACAAAAGCCAGAACAAGAGCCGCTATTGTAGAAACAGGTGTAAAACCACATCCTGGCCGCGGTGCTAACTTTAAAGATCCTAAATTTGGCTGGGTATACGCTACACCTCACTTAGGCGAACCTAATGTTGCTTTAATAGGAACAGATCCAGGTCCTAACCAGTGGAAAGTTGTAAGAACTCTTGAACCAGCCGGTGATGGTGGTCTTTTTCTTAAAACACACCCAAAATCAAACAATCTTTGGGTAGACCATCCATTAGCTAAAGATGAGAAGACACATCGAAGTGTTTCGGTTTTTGACATTAAAAACCTTGATGCTCCACCAAAAGTAATTACTCTTGGTGATAGAGGTAGAATTGTTCACTTTGAATATAACAAAGCTGGCGACGAAGTTTGGATCGCTCTTTGGGATAAAAAAGGTGAAATGATCATCATGGATGACAAAACTTTAAAAGAAAAATCTAGAATTAAAGACGCAAAAATGGTAACTCCTACAGGTAAATTTAACGTGTATAATACATTACATGATATTTACTAAGAGCTGCTAAAAATTAAAAAAAAAAGGGGGAGTTTACTCCCTCTTTTTTATATATATCTAAAGATTTATTGGAAAAAAAAATAAAAATACAAAACAAATCAATGTAAAAGGAGTTTGAAATGAGAAAAATAATTAGTACTGCTATATTCGGTGTAATGGTATTAACAATGCCATTATTCGCAGAAGATACTCCAACCGCGCCTAGTGAATATCAAAATCTTACAAATCCTATAAAAGGAACAAAAGATGAAATTGAAAGAGGTGAAACTTTATATAGAAGAAAGTGTAATAAATGTCACGGCAAGAAAGGTGACGGCCATGGTATAGCCTCAAAAAATCTTGAAACAAAACCAATGGACTGGTCAAAACCAGGTTATTTAAAAAGCAGATCCGATGGGCAGCTTTTTTGGTTTACTAAAACTGGCGGTAAGCCTGATAGTGAAATGGGCGGTTATGGCAAAGGAACCGATGCTAACTTATCTGATGAAGAAATTTGGATGTTATTAGCATATATAAGACATGAGTTTACAAAATAAATATAAATTAACTTACACTTTTTAAAAAAAGGGAGGTATTAACCTCCTTTTTTTATTACCATGAAAAATAACTTAAAATATTTCTATAGATTATTATTCTTTTTAATAATTATCAATTTATTTTTAATATCTGGTTGTAAAGAATCTAAAACAGGAAAAGAAGTTTATTTAAAACATTGTTCTTCTTGTCATCATCCCGAAAGGTTTGGTATTAGCGCTCCTCCTTTACTTCCCGAAACTTTGGCAAACAAGAAAGATAATGAAATTTTAGATATTATAAAAAATGGGCTCTTATCAACGAATATGAAGCCGTTTAATGATAAATTAAATGATAATGAAATTCTATCCATAATTAAATTTATTAGAACTCCAGGTCCTGAAATTAAATGGGGAACTAAAGAAATTCAATCATCAAAAAATATTCCCGAAACTAAGGCTTTAGCCATAAAACCCAATATAGACATGTTAAATTTGTTTATGATTGTAGAAGGAGGCAAAGGTTTGGTACACTTTATGGATGGGGATACTTTTAACTTGTTAGATAATGTATATGTAGGCGCTATTCATGGGGGTCCAAAATTTGATTCAGAAATGCACAACGCGTATCTAGGCGGTAGGGCAGGATGGGTTGTTAAATATTCATTAGTAGACTGGAAAGACGCAGGCAGAATAAGAGTAGGTATTAATACTCGTAATATTGCAATATCGCCTGATGGAAAGCTATTGGCCGCGGCAAATACTCTTCCTGAAAGTATTGTTATTGTAAACCCTGAAACTATGGAACCCGTAAAAGTTATAGACGCACCGGGTACACCTTCTGCTGTTTATTCATTAAAAAAAGGCAATGCATTTATTGTATGCTTTAGAAATAATCCTGAATTATGGTTTATAAACTACAATGATCTTTCTTTAACAAAGGCACCTGTAGATCAGCCTTTTTCAGATTTTTTTATTGGTCCTGACGAAAAATACTTTATTGGTGCCGCGAGAAAAGCAAAACATATGAGTATATTTGATATTTCAAAAAAAAAGGTTACAAAAACGGTAAACACAGTTAGTATGCCCCATTTAGCTTCAGCCGCTTTATGGAATTCTAAGAATAAAGAATATGCGGCTTTTCCGCATATTGGTAGCCCTACATTAACTGTAGTAGAAATAAATTCATGGAAGGTATTAAAAAATATTCAACTTAAAGGTTCAGGATTTTTCGCGCGAACCCATGAAAACATTGATCATATTTGGGCAGATTCAAATACGAACACTATAGAACTTATAAATAAAAAAACTTTAAAAAAAGAATTTGAAGTAACACCCGACAATGAAAAAAAAGCAATGCATATTGAATTCACAAAAAATGGAGATTACGCTTTAGTTTCTATTTGGGAAAAAGAAGGAGGCATAGTAATTTATGATACTAAGACTCTTCAAGAAATAAAACGTATTCCTTTAGTAAAACCCGTTGGAAAGTATAACGCCACGAATAAAAAATATTAATAAATTAATTTTTAGAAACTAAATCTTTTATTTCTTGTATTGTTTTTTCTGAATAACCAATATGTTCAATTACAATTTTTCTATTTGAATCTATAACAAATAATCCCGGTAATACTGCTTCTCCATTTGGTTTAACGATGCCGTATGCTTTACCTGCTTTTTTATACGTATCAAGCATTAAAGGAAAACTTACGTTTATTGACTCTAAAAATTCTTTAACTTGTTCGGGAGAATTATCCGCCGGATTATCTAAAGAGATAGCAAATACTTTAAACCCTTTATCTGAATATTCATCAAACAGCTTTTGAAGTTCTGGTAATTCTTTTTTACAAGGTTTACATGTAACCGAAAAAAAAGCAAACGCTGTGAAATCATTACTTTTCATTGATTTCATATGACTTCTTAGATTAAAAGTTTTCCCGTCATACATTTTTAATAAAATAGAAGGAGCTTCATCATTTTTTTTTATGGACCAAATATTATTAGATAATAATAATATAATAATTGATGTTATAATTTTCAATTTAGAATTTCTTTTCATTTTTAATTTTCTCCGTATTAAATAATAATTTTATTGTATAAATTTTATTTTTTTATTAAGATACCCCGTCAACCGCATTAAAAAAAAGTTGACGCTTTAAAAGAATATCGATATATTTAAATGTATCGATGTTAGATAATTAAAAGGAGAATTTAACTATGACTATGACTACAACTGAAAATGACTACAAAGTAGCTGATATAAATTTAGCTGAATATGGTAGAAAAGAAATTAAAATCGCAGAAAAAGAGATGCCGGGGCTTATGGCATTAAGAGAAAAATATGGCACCGAAAAACCTCTAAAAGGAGCAAAAATTACCGGTTCTTTGCATATGACAATTCAAACCGCTGTTTTAATAGAAACTCTGGCCGAATTAGGCGCCGAGGTAAGATGGGCATCTTGCAATATATTTTCAACGCAAGACCATGCTGCTGCAGCTGTCGCGAAAGAAGGTATTCCCGTATACGCATGGAAGGGTGAAACTCTTGAAGAATACTGGTGGGCCACAGAAAAAGCTCTTACATGGCCCGATTCTGACGGTCCCGATTTGATAGTAGATGACGGAGGCGACGCGACCCTTTTGGTACACAGAGGCGCCAGCGCAGAAAAAGATCCATCTATACTTGATAAACCCACAAATAACAAAGAGCTTATGCTTGTTAACGCTCTATTAAAAAAATCTTTGCAGGAAAACCACGGCAAATGGACAAAAATGGCACAAAAAATAAAAGGTGTTTCAGAAGAAACAACAACCGGCGTTCACCGCCTTTATCAAATGAAAGAAGCCGGCGAACTTTTATTCCCTGCTATTAATGTTAACGATTCTGTTACAAAATCTAAATTTGATAATTTATACGGCTGCAGAGAATCACTTGCCGACGGTATAAAAAGAGCTACAGATGTAATGGTAGCCGGCAAAACAGTTGTTATTTGCGGATACGGTGACGTAGGCAAAGGCTCTGCGCAGTCTTTAAGAGGATTTGGAGCCCGTGTATTGGTAACAGAGATTGATCCTATTTGCGCCTTGCAGGCCGCTATGGAAGGCTATGAAGTAACAACGATAGAAGAAGCCTTAAAAGAAGCTGATATTTTCGTTACAACTACAGGCAATAAAGATATCATAACAATTGATCACATGGCCGCCATGAAAGATCAGGCCATTGTATGCAACATAGGGCATTTTGATAACGAAATTCAGGTAGAAGCATTAGACACCTTTCCCGGTATTCAAAAATTAAATATCAAGCCGCAGGTTGATCAATATACGTTTCCCGATGGACATTCTATTTTTCTTCTTGCCGAGGGCCGTCTGGTAAACTTAGGATGCGCCACGGGTCATCCTTCATTTGTAATGAGCAATTCGTTTACAAATCAGACTTTGGCCCAGCTAGATTTATGGCAGAACAAATACGAGATTGATGTATACAGACTTTCTAAAAAACTAGACGAAGAAGTCGCCCGCCTGCATTTAGCAAAACTTGGAGTAAAACTAACAAAACTTTCTAAAGAACAGGCCGATTACATTGGCGTACCGGTAGAAGGCCCCTATAAGCCAGAGCATTACAGGTATTAAATATTGTCACTTTTCTTTCACGCGAAAGAAAAGGCAGGCTAATGGCGTCCATGCCTTTGCCTGCATACAGCACTTCCTGTGCTTATAACCAAAAGCTTGTACCCGCGGGTGAAACTGCCCGCGGTCTGCTGGCCTCCTGCCAGATACCGCGGGTGAAAGGCCGTGGCATCTTGAACACAGGATGTGTGAAATGCCGGTTTTGACAGGACGTCAAAAAACCGGCCGTGCGATTGCTGCTGCGAAATATAGTCTATTAAATAAAATTTTAATCTTGTTCCTGAACAAAACCAATTCTTTTCTAAGGGCGAGTTTTTGGCGCTTACCTCCTTGTACGCGCTCGGCTAGAAGTGAGTTGTGAAGGAAACGATATAGAAATGTTAGTTTGAAATGAAGTCAAGTCTGCGGATCAAACATTGAAAAGAAACGCGTTCGACAAGCGAAATGATTAATCAAAGTCATTCATTATTTTATTAATTGCATCTAAAATCGACTGCAGATCATTTTGAATTATTGAAAAAACTTCTTCATGATCGACATCAAAATATTGATGCGCAATAATATCGCGAAAACCTTTTGCTCCCTTCCAGTCAATATCAGGATATTTATCAAATAAAGTGCCTTCTGTTATTTTATCTACCTTTTTAATAGCTTCAGCAATTTGTTTTAATAATATTAAAACCAGCTTTTCATCATACATATATACTTTCTACATCAATTCTTTGTTTCAGGTAAGGATTCATTTTTTCACGATAACGCACGATATCTACATGAACATTAAATTTGTTTTCTAGTTCTTCTTTAATATGAACCGCAGTAAATAAACTGGGCTTTTTTATTTCATAAACAATATCAATATCGCTGGTTTCACTTGCCTGATTGCGGGCTATAGAGCCGAAAATACCAAGCTTTGTTATTCCATATTTTTCAGAAAATGAAGGACGTAAGTCTTTTAAGATTAATAGTATTTCTTCTCTATTCAATTTTTTCATTTTAATAATTTATTATTTTCTTTATCAAAGAGTCAACTAAATTTTTCTTAATGCCCTTTTAAGACCGCGAAAAGTTTGACCTACTGATTTATTTAAGAGATTTGGCGCTTGTGGCTTTGCATAAAGATGTCATAAGATTAATTAAGAGCAATCTATCATTAAATATTTATTTACAATATACGAGCAAATTATACAAATAATAAATGCGTTTTGAATGGGATGAAAAAAAGAAATAGGACAATATCAAAGTAATATAAGAAAAGATATTGAAATTGCCAAAGATTTGGGGTAATTATTGTTTGAAACTTTTTTTAAAAAAGTTAGCAAAAGCTATATGCTACTTTTCTTTCACCCGGCGAGAAGAGAGTTGTAAGCATTTTTTATTTTATATTCTTGACAATGATAAAATCTAAAATAAAGAGACATTAATTTCTTTATGGCTATACGAGAAGCAAATAGTAGATCATTATATACAGTTTGCATTGACAAAGAGTGTATTTTGGTAAAATTGTATAAAAATGGGCAATTTTGATAAAATATTATTAAAATTATTATCAGGAACCAGTGACCATAACATAAAATTTAATGATCTTTCCTTTATTCTTGAACATTTGGGTTTTGAATGCCGCGTTAAAGGCAGCCATCATATCTATTATAAAAATGATGTGTAAGAAATTATAAATATACAGCCAAAAGGTAACATGGCCAAAACATATCAGGTTAAACAAATAAGAAATATAATTTTAAAATATAAATTAGGAGTAACAGATGAAGCATAGATATGAACTTATTATTTATTGGAGCAAAGAAGACGACTCATTCATCGCAGAAGTACCTGAACTTGATGGCTGTATAGCTGATGGAAAAACATATCAGGAAGCGGTTCAAAATGTTGAAATTGTCATTGACGAATGGATCGAAACCGCAAAATCGTTGGGACGCACTATCCCTGAAGCCAAAGGTAAATTGATGTACGCTTAATTAATATTGAGTGTTTAACTTTCACGGTCTTATCGCCGCTTCTGGGAGACCGGTAATGTCCGATATTTTCAATGCCCATGAAAAGTTTGACTTACTGATTTAATTAAGAGTTTTGGCGTATATGGCATTGCCAAAAGACGTTACAAGACTTATAGAAAACTTTCAAACCCATTTTTCTGATTACAAGAAAAACACTTATAACGAGGCCCGTTTACGTAAAGAATATTTAGATCCGTTTTTTGAAGCCCTGGGCTGGGATATGGCCAACAAACAGGGCCACCACGAAGCCTACAAAGAAGTGATTCACGAAGACTCTGTAAAAGTAGGCGGCAGTATGAAGGCGCCCGATTATTCTTTTAGAATTGGCGGGGTAAGAAAATTTTTCTTAGAAGCTAAAAAACCGTCGGTATTTATTAAAGAAGAAATACCCTCTGCCTACCAGATAAGACGTTACGCGTGGAGCGCGGGTTTGCCTTTATCTATACTTTCTGACTTTGAAGAGTTTGCCGTATACGATACATCCATCCGTCCTAAACCTGACGATAAGGCCTCTACCGCCCGTGTTTTTTACTGCAGTTTTAACGAATACGAAAAGCACTGGGATTATCTTTATAACACGTTTTCAAAAGAAGCCATTTTTAAGGGAAGTTTTGACAACTACGCGCGCGACGCCAAAGCCAAAAAAGGCACCTCAACCGTAGATAGAGAATTCTTAAAAGAAATTGAAAAGTGGCGCTTTGAGCTGGCCAAAAACATCGCGCTTAGAAACAACCTTTCAACCAGAGAAATCAATTATGCCGTGCAACTGACCATAGACCGCGTTTTGTTTTTAAGAATTTGCGAAGACAGGGGTATTGAAGATTACGAACAACTGAGAAATTTATGCGCCAAAAAAGAAATATACAAAAATCTGTTTTCAATTTTCGATAAGGCAGATAAAAAATACAACTCGGGGCTATTTCACTTCAAACAAGAAAAAGAAATAAACACTCCGCCCGATACGGTAACACCCGGCATCACCATTGACGATAAAATATTAAAAGAAATATTATCGCGGCTTTATTATCCCGACAGCCCCTATGAATTTTCGGTAATATCGGCCGACATTTTGGGCAACGTTTACGAACAATTTTTAGGCAAGGTAATTGTACCCAAAGGCAAATCGGCCATTGTAGAAGAAAAACCCGAAGTGCGAAAAGCCGGCGGGGTCTACTATACCCCCAAATACATAGTCGATTACATCGTAGAAAACACACTGGGCGAGGCGTTAAAAAACAAGACTCCGCGAATGATTGCCGGTGAAGCAAAGGGCCACAACCCGCTAAGGCTGGTTGACCCCGCGTGCGGCTCGGGCTCTTTTTTAATAGCGGCATACGACTACCTGTTAAAATGGCACAGAGACTGGTACGCCAGCCACACTCCTGAAAAATTTAAGAAAGCCGTATTCAAAGGCGCGGGCAATCAGTGGTATTTAACCACATCTGAAAAAAAGAAAATTTTAACCAACAACATCTTCGGCGTAGACATAGACCCGCAGGCCGTAGAAGTTACCAAACTAAACCTATTGCTTAAAGTTCTTGAAGACGAAAGCAAAGAAACCATCAATTCACAAATGAAGATTTTTCACGAACGCGTACTGCCCGATTTGGGTAACAACATCAAATGCGGGAACTCGTTGATAGGGAGTGATTTTTATGGGTCGCCTGAGTCGTCTCGTCGCCTCGATACACCCCTTCGGGGCACTCGGCGACCGTCTGAAGCGGGTGTTCAGCAGAATTTGTTTGAAACGATGAGCGAAGATGAGAAAGAAAAAATAAATGTTTTTGACTGGGAAGAAGAATGGCCGGAGATATTTGGTCGCGGCGTGTCTCGATACAAATCGCAAAGCGATTCACTCGACGACCGCGACGATTCAAGAAAAAATGCTAAAAGCGGCGGGTTTGATGTGGTGATTGGGAACCCGCCGTATGTGTTTGGTTTGAGTACTCATGAGAAAAATTTTTTTCAAAGTAAATATGTTTCTGCACAATATCAGTTAGATTTATATCCTTTATTTATTGAGCAAGCTGTGACAATTGCTAAGAAAAATGGTTCGATAAGCTTTATAACGCCAAATTCGTGGTTAAAAAATTTAATGATGAAAAATTTAAGAAAATATTTATTAGATAAAATTTCATTTCTAAAGATTGTGCCAAACTTAGCAAATGTTTTTAAGGGAGCTTCTGTAGATGCATTAGTTTTTATTGCTGCAAACCATGAATCAAAGGCAAACACCAAGATTAAAATATATGAATACAAAAATAAATTTGAAAAATTGCATGATTATTCTCAAGAAAAACTTCGTTCAAATATTGATTTTGTTTTTGATGTAAATATAAATGAAACAGTAGGTAAAATTATAGATAAATTTAAATCTCTTAAATTCACTTTTAATGATATTTTCGATATAACCAGAGGCGTGAATCCATATGATAAGTATACAGGTCAGAGTGCAGAAACAATAAAAAATAAAATATATCATGCTAATTATAAAAAGGATAAAACATTTGTTCCTGAAATAAGAGGCAAGCATGTATCGCGATATAACTATTTATGGGATAACGAGCATTTTATTAGTTATGGTAAGTGGCTGGCGGCGCCCAGGGATATGAAATATTTTTCAGGTGAGCGTATTTTATTAAGAGAAATCTTGGGTGAAACATTAATATCAACTTACTTAGATGAAGACTTCATAAATGATCGAAGTTTGTACAATGCAAAATTGAAAGAAAATCATAAATTGAATATTAAATATGCGCAAGGTCTATTGGCCTCAAAACTTTATGTTTATTGTTTTCGGTATATAAAAAATGAATTTGATGATTTATTTCCAAAAATTAGAGTAGCAGAATTTAAGCAACTCCCCATTCGCGTCATCGACTTCGACAACCCCGACGACAAAGCGATGCACAACCAAATGGTTCAGCTTGTTGATAGAATGTTAACGTTAAATAAGCGACTGCCCGAAATACCAACGCCGCATGAGAAGACCAGAGTGCAACGCGAGATTGACGCGACTGACAGGGAGATTGACAGGTTGGTGTATCGGCTTTACGATCTTACAGAGGCAGAAATTAAAATTGTTGAAAATAATTAGGGGGAAAAGTAGCCCACGGCTATAGCCGTGGGTGAGAGTATAAAAAGCAATAATTAAGATTAGATATGGATTTGATGAATAAATATTTAGATGAAGCCCTACTACAAAAGAATAAAAATAATATTCAAGATTTTAAAGAAATTATAGAAAAAGATTTCAGTATTTTTATTGGCGCAGGTGTGTCTAATCAAGGTCTTCAAAAATGGTATGGCTGTGTCAAAAATATTTCTGTGGATTGCAAGATAAAGATAAGAGAGGAAAAAAATGCCAGTATAAAATATTTGAAATTACATATAGATAAATTAATAAATATGAATTTTGAAAACTATGAAACATCATTAAAAAAACATTTTAATAAATTCTTTCCTTTTAATAGAAAATTAATTGATGATATCTTGTTAAGTAAAGCAAACTATATTATAACAACTAATTTTGAAAGCGATATTATTGATAAAATTGAAAAATTTGGCAAACAACATAAGGGTATTGAGATATTTGTATATCCAAATTTATTTAACATATTTAAGTCTCATAAAAATACTAACAGGCCAAAAGTAATGTATATTCATGGTTGTATATCAGATAATGAAGAATATAAAACACCAACTCAGGAATTAGTATTTGGTTTTAGAACTTTTGAAAAAGCATATAACGAATCTATACTACCCATAATAATTAAATATATATTAACTACGGAAAATACTTTATTTTATGGTTTTAATATTTTTGAAGAAAATATTCTTAAAATTATTGAGACAAGTAATATAATTATACAAAAACTTATTGATTATAATAATAAATATAATTATAAAGATAGACAAAAATATATAAGTAGGTATTACATAACTTCAATGGAATCAATAATTAAGAAAATAAAAGAATCGGATATAAGATTGAAAAAGAAGTCAGATATACAAAATAGAATAAGAGAAGAAATAAGAAGGTATGAAACACTATGCATAAAATTGCTATTATTTGAAAATTTTGATCTAGCTGATCAGTTTATTATTAATGAATTTGAGAACATTAATTTGAAACATAAGAACCGTTCAAGGAGTTTGGCAAAAGAAAATGACATCCCAGAGATATAATATGAAAAAGTTTTTTAATATAAAAAAAGAAGTAGATAAAATTCTTGAAGAGAAACCATCTATGGAAGCCTATGATATAGTCAAAAAATATATACTTGAATATTCTATTCTAAAAGAATATGTTTTTAATAAAAAATTTGATAAAAATTGGTTAGAATATCTGAAAGATGATTATTTTTTTGAACCGCCCGAGCCTATCAAAAAAGATAATGGTTTAACTTATCCTTATTGGTGTGAATCTTTTTATTTAGAAAGAATTTCAAATGAAAAGCCAAAAGAAGTATCTGATATTATTCTAAATATTCCAGATACTGAAAACCAACGCATTCATATTGAATATATAAATGCCGCAGCTAAAATGCCTCTAGAATATGCTAAAAAAATTATGTTGAAAGAAATTATTTGGCTAAATAAGCAAGAATATATTTTTTCATATGACAATAAGAATTTAAGTTTACTTATTAAAACTTTTATTGCAAATAAGGAAAATAAAATAGCCTTTGAATTAGCTGAAGTTGTTTTAGGCTTTGTAGAACTCTCAAAAACCTCAAGTGATTATGATAAAAATACCGAGGCAAGAGCCAAAATGGATTCATGGAATTATAAAAACTTTATTACCGATATACAACCTTCTTTTTTAGAAAAAGACGAAATAAACGCTTTATTATTTTTTATTAATTTGCTGGATAAATTCTTAAATTTAAATAAACGAAAAGAAGAAGCGAAACCTGAAGATTTCTCATATATCACAAGGCAAAATATCGATGCGCGAAATTTCTCGACGGATACTATTTTTGATATTTTAATTGATACAATTATTGATATTTGCGATTTTATATTAGAGAAAAACCAAAATGAATTTGAAAAAATATATGGCTCACTCATAATAAAAGAATGGCATGTCTTTATTAGAATAGCATTTCATTTAGTAGGTATACATAAGCAAAAAGAAAAAGTAAGAGATATACTTTTAAACAAAAAAACCATGTGGGAAGTAGGCCTTTGGAATGAATATGCTATATTATTGAAGCAGTATTACCATAAATTAAGCGAAAAAGATAAGTCGCAAATTTTAAAATTTATTGATGAATATGATATTACTGAATTCACAAAAGAAAACGGAAAATTTGCAATATCACCAATTTCAGGCAAGCCGTTTACCCAAAAAGACGAAATAGAGCTAACTGAATGGGAACAATTAAAAAAACTTTCTGTTATCGCCGATTACCTTAAGGGCAAATGGCTAAATAAATATAATTATTTAGTTGAAAAATATGGGAAGCCTGAAAACCCTGAATATTCAAGCTATATTGGTGATGACGAGACAGGGCCTATTAGCCCTAAGTATATTGTAGAGCTAGAAAAGTTTTCAGTTAATGAATTAATAAATTATCTTGAAAAATACAAACCAAAAGAAAAAGATTTTGGCATGTCAGAGGCCGTAGGTCTTGGCAGAGAAATAGAACAACTCATCATAAATAATCATGAAAAATATACACCAGAAATTCATAAATTTAAGAATATTCATAAAGAAATATTGCCTCATCTATTTCATGCATATCGAGAGCTGGCTTCAAGAGAAACTAAATTTGATTGGCAAAATATTTTTAGTTTAATAAAAACGCTAATTAAAAGCTATGACTTTATAATTGAAAATGAATTGAGTAAAAGTATACAATGGTTAATTCGAAAAGGTTTTTTAAGTAAGAGTAATAACTTCTTATCAGAGAATAACGATATAATATGGGAAATTATTTCAACCGGTTTAGAATCAAAAGACCCTGAATTAGAAAGAGATAATGGGCTTGAACCATTTTCTTCTGCGTTAAATAGAGTGAGAAGTTATGCGTTAGAAAATACTATTTTATATTGTCTATGGTTAAAAGAAAATCATATCGCAAATAATTTTTCTGATGTTCCCAAGGTTAAAAATAAAATAGAAAATATTTTAGAACTTGAAAAAACCTTAATTGTAAGATCTGTCTTAGGGGCAAAAATTAACGCATTATTTAATTTTGACAAAGTATGGTTAAAAAGCAAGGTAAATATAATTTTTTCAAAAGAAAATTATAAACACTGGCAAGCTGTAATGTACACTTTCATTAAATATTGCAGACCACATCATTTAGTATTTGAAATATTAAAACCACAATATGAGAATTTTTTGGGGGAACTTAATGAAGAAACAAAGCCAACAAAGCCGGATGACAGATTTGTTGAACATATTATCGAATTATATTGGCGTGGCTATATAAATTATGATGATAAAATAATGAAAGATTTTTATGAAAATGCAAAAAATGAGCTAAAAGAACATGTCATTACATATATAGGTCAGGCATTGCCTGAAAAAAATAAAACCAAGGTAGATAAAAAAATAATTACAAGACTAAAAGTACTTGTTGAAAAGCGAAAAGAGAATTATAAGCGAAATGAATTTAAAAATATCTGGTGGTGGATAAATTCAGATCAATTTGGAAAAAAATGGCTATTTGAAACATTAGAAATAATTTCAGAAAGAAGTTTATTTGAAGGCCATGCATTGAGAAACATTTTAAAGTATATTTTAGAAAACATAAAAACTAGAGAAGAAAAGATTCTTTTAATTCTTGAAAATATAATAAAAAAACATGAACCAGAGTTTCATCATTATTTAGAGCCTGACTTAATAAAAAGTATATTAGAAAAGACGATTATTCATAAAAAACAAATAGTCGCGGATAAAGCAGAAGACTTGGTTCATAAAATGGGTTCGATTGGATTTTTTGAGTTTGAGGCAGTTTTGGAACTGAAGGGGAAATAATGAGAATTCATATTTTGTTAGCCACCGGTTTCACCGGCTTAGCCGGTACGAGCAACCCGTGGCTAACAGAATGAGAGAGATGTATTATAAGAGATAATATTATGAATATAAGACTAGATAAATTAAAGAGGTTTATTAAAAAATATAAATCAAATGACCTAACGCCCGAAGAGCGCTTATGGCTTGATGGAGCGATTGAACATATTGATAATCTTAACCCCCTGCCTAAGAAATACGGCAAACATTTATTATTAATTTTAACTGAAATTGATAATATTGATACAGAAACAGCTAATGAAACAGTTGCTGTTAACACTTGCAATAAACCGGGAATTATAATTTAAGTCTATAAAATTAATTAGCCTGTTGCGGGATAAAAGAGAATTCCCAGAAAAGTTTTTGATATGGCTAAAATGAAAAGTTGTTGATCGCGATAAATAATCTTTTAAATTGACTCAAATGACAAAATTAGCCCCTAGCAAACAAACCGCCGCGAAAACTATTTATGCGGCTTTCAAAATATTAAAAGAAAATGGCAATCAACTGCCCGGTAAAGATGTGGTAGAAAAAATTAGTGAAACTGTAGAATTAAGCGAATGGGAAAAAGTACGTTATGAAAAAACCGGCTATATTCGATGGGAATCTATTTTACATTTTTATACAATTAACTGTATGAAAGCTGGTCTTCTTAGAAAAAATAGAGGTATCTGGTATTTAACACCTGAGGGCGTTGAAGCATTAAAATTATCAGAAGAAAAGCTTTTACAAAAAATCATAGATGCATACAAAACATGGCAGCTTGAAAATAAAAAATCTGACATTGATGATGATGAAACTGTTGAAGAAGAAAGTGATATACAAGATTTAACATTAACACAAAAAGAAGAGGAGGCTCTTGAAGGTTTAAAAAAATATATTTATGCTAAAAATCCTTATGAATTTCAAGACTTGGTTGCCGCGTTGCTAAGAGGCATGGGTTATTTTACCCCTTTTGTAGCGCCTAAAGGTAAAGACGGCGGTATCGATATTATTGCATATCAAGATCCACTTGGCGCAAAAAATCCTCGAATAAAACTTCAGGTGAAACACCGACCCGATACAAAAGCTACAGCAAAAGAGATAAAGCAGTTAATGGGCGTTCTTTCTAAAGAGGGCGAAATAGCTATATTTGTAGCATCAGGCGGTTTCACATCAGACGCAACTCAATTTACACGCGATTCCCATACTCATGTTGAATTAATTGATATTAATAAGTTCATTAATTTATGGATAGATTTTTATGAGAAAATGACTGATGAAGATAAATCTATGCTGCCATTAAAGCCAATATATTTTTTAGCGCCGAATGAGTAGAATATAGTTTTGTCGCACCGGTGCGACAATATGTAAAAATATTTTAGGAGGCTTCATGAATGGGTAGAAATGATAAAATATTAAAAAAGCAAGACCCGAAAGATTTGGCAGAATTTAATAACTTGGTTTCTCAAGCTTTTCAAGCGAGGTATAAAATTGAAACAGGTTTTATAGAGTTGGCTCAAAGCATTTTTTTAATTAATAAGAAAAAATTATACAGGGTTAAATATAAAACTTTTGCCCAGTTCTGCGAAGAAGAATTGGGTTTTTCGAGGCAGACAATTTATGTATACATCAGTATTCTAAAATTAATAAATGAGTATAAAAAATATTTTTCAAAAGAAAAAGCAGTAGAATTTGGACATAAAAAAATGCGTCATATAACAGAAGGCGTCAATGCGATTGATAAAATAATAGTAGATACGCATAAAAGAGAAAAAAAGAAAATCGAAATATTTAAAAAAGTAAAACCAACAATGGCATCTACAGAAATTGAAGCTCTTATTGAAGATATTATAGATGAATTGTAATTTTGTCGCACCGGTGCGACAAAATATAGAAACCTAAAACATGCCAACCAAACAAAAAAAATCAAACAACGCAGACAACCCAAAAAAAGGTATGCTATTTGAGAATGAAGCTAAAGAGTATTTTAAAAATAAACTAAACCTATCGTTAGAAAGAGGTTTATCATTGAAAATCAGCGCAAACGGCAAAGAAAAAGGCGAGCATAAATTTGACCTTGGTTCGAAACAAGAAAAAATCATTATAGAATGCAAATCGCACAAATGGACAGCCGGGTACAATGCGCCAAGCGCTAAAATGTCGGTATGGAACGAAGCCATGTATTATTTTCATCTTGCGCCTAAAGACTATAGAAAAATATTTTTCGTTTTAAAAGATGAGAACAAAAAGAAAAAAGATAAAAACGGCCAGTCGCAAACTTTGGCAAATTATTATATCTCGCGCTACAGGCATTTGATCCCAAAAGGCGTTGAAATCTGGGAGTATGATCAAGAGAAAGAAGATATAAAGATATATTCATTTTAAGGGCGAAAGCGCATACAGGAAGTATGCGCCCAGGAGAAACGTCTTGCACGGACGCAAGCCGTTTCGGGTTTTCTTTGGGCGCAACCCGTTTCTTTTACAAAAAAGAAATGGGTTGCAAATGATTTTATTAAACTTTTATCAAAAGTTTTAAAATTCCCTGACACGAGAACACACGAAAGATAAGGTTGAAGAATGGGGCGGCAGGCTGCATATCTTAAACGGTTATCTTGATCAGATTCATATTTTATTGTCGCTACCCGCGAAAGTTTCAATTTCAGTCACGGTAAAAAATATAAAGGGTTATACTTCACACGAAATTGAAGATTTGTACTGGCAAAGAGGTTACGGTGCTTTTACGGTAGATAAGCAGTCTTTTGAAAGGATATTTGCCTATATGAAGAATCAATCGAAGCATCATGAAGAGCAAAGTTTTGAAGAAGAGTTTGAGGTGCTGATGATGGAGTATTGATTTAACAATTATAATATTTAAATCTTTCGTAACAACAATCGTACGGATGCCACGGCATTGCCCCCGCAGTATCTGGCAGAAGGCCAACCGACCGCGGGCAGTTTCACACCGCCGGATTCGAGCGCCGTGGCGGCCAAAGTTCAAATAAAAAATTATTTTCAGCAGAGTTAATAATAGAAAACAGAGTAATGAATTTTATAAAAGTGAGGCAAATATGAACGGTGAAGAAATTGGCTATGAACTTAATCGAAGCGCTTTTATCATAACGTCGACACAGGCTTTTCATGATATGATTGCAAATATATTTAATGAAGAACCTGAAAAAGAAGAGTCTGTTCAAAACAACGATTCATCGAGAATATATCTTGTTTCTGCTGATTTCTTTAATGAAGAAGAAGCCTATGAATATCTTGAAAAGAATTATATGGTAATATTTGAACAGGAAATAGAAGGCTGGATAACAGATGAATCGTTGTGGCCCCAAAATATAACATGGGATCAGTTTAAAGAATGGTTTAATATAAGCTTTCAAAGTATGGTATTTGACTTAGAAGCAGGCGAACCTGTGTATGAAGAATAGCTTAATAAAAAACCATGGCTCATAAATTCAAGATCAACAAAGAAAGCCTGAAACGGGAATATGCGGTTTATGTAGTTATTGCCCATAGTGATTCTGATATAAAACTTTATGTTGGCAAAACCGGCGATAATCGTGAAGGGTGTAATCCTATTATATCAAGATGCGGTAATTTCGCAACATCAGCAAACAGCCATGTTTGAATAACCAAACAATCAAATGTCAAAAACCTACCGTTGACAAAGCGAGGCATGGATGCCCGAAGCCAAACCCCGCAATATCCGTCATGGATGACGGCCGATTGCGGGCAGTTTCTTTTGGTTACTTTTCTTTGCTGCCAAAGAAAAGTAACATTCTGTTTTTGAAAAACTTTTATCAAAAAGTTTTATAATTCCGCCCTGCGTTTACAGCCGTTAGATTATCATATTATTTTTGGTATAGAATAATAATTAAATGAAAGAAATTGCGAGGTCAAGGATGACCGAGCCTCGGAGAAACGTCTTGCACGGATGCAAGCCGTTTCGGGTTTTCTTTGGGCGCAACCCGTTTCTTTTACAAAAAAGAAATGGGTTGCAAAATAATTTTGCTAAACTTTTTCTAAAAAAGTTTGAAAACCCCTTCTGCCGTTTAGATTATAATATTGTATTTGACAAAAAGAAAGAATTATATATATTATATTTATGAAAAATAATTATACGGCCATACTTCAAAAAGAGGATGATATGTATGTGGCTTTATGTCCTGAGCTTGACGTGGCCAGCCAGGGATTAACTGTTGAAGAAGCAAAAGAAAATCTTACAGAGGCAATAGAACTTTTTCTTGAGAATTCTTCAGATGAAGAGAAGAAAAGAAGATTTCACCCTGAAACTTATGTGACGACAATTTCTGCTTAATTGATTAAATGGGAAAACTAAAAGTATTTTCTTCAAAAACTCTTTGTGATCTTCTCAAAAGGCATGACTTCAAAATAATCCGTCAAAAAGGCAGTCATATCGTTTTACAAAGAAAATTGAATGATGATACATACACTGCTATCGTACCAAATCACAAAGAAATAAAACGAGGTACATTAGTTTC
Source organism: Spirochaetia bacterium (assembly GCA_029880285.1). Taxonomy (GTDB): domain Bacteria; phylum Spirochaetota; class Leptospiria; order Turneriellales; family JAOUOS01; genus JAOUOS01. Next base: position 34,535 of record JAOUOS010000007.1, on the reverse strand, counting down.
AATTATAAGACAAAGCGGTCTAGATAAGAAAATTTTTGAATAAAATATTTATGGCAAAGGGCCTACGGCGCTTTTACTGTAGACAAACGGTCTTTTGGCAGAATATTTCATTATATTAAAAATCAACCAAAGCATCATGAAAAGAAAAGTTTTGAAGAAGAGTATGAAATTTTGATGAGGGTTTTTTGATCCATTGGAGTTTATTTAGCCCACGGCGCTCGTGCCCGTAGGGTGATAGCCGTGGGATTGGTTGTAAAGTAAGAACAAATATATGTCAAAATCAATTGACGACTGGATTGGCAGCTCATAAATAAATTGACTATTTGAATAAATTTCTTTAATATGTAAATATGGATTGGCGATCACATATTACTTCTAACCCTAATATATGTCATGGAAAGCCTTGTATTAAGGGAACGCGGGTAATGGTTTCTACAATATTAGATAACTTAGCAAATGATATTGATAAAGAAGTTATATTGAAAAACTATCCTTCTATTACAGATAAAGACATCTTAGCGGCCATTCAATATGCAGCCGATATTGCAAATGAACGTATTATAGAATTTGCATGAAATTCAAAATTGATGAAAATCTGCCCACAGATTTGAAAAATATTCTGAAAGATAATAGTTTTGACGCTCACCTTGTTTTTGATGAAAATATCCAGGGTATTGATGATAAATCTCTAATAAATATTTCTAAAAAAGAAAATAGAATATTCTTAACGATGGATTTAGATTTCTCTGATATTCGTGAATATCCTCCGCAAGATTATCACGGAATTATTGTTTTAAGGCCAAAAAATCAAGACGTTGAAACTATTAATACTCTTGTAAAAAAGGTTATACCAGTATTAAGAAATATTGATATATCAGGAAAACTTTTAATCGTAGATCAAAATAAAATTCGAATAAAAGAAAATACATAATGCTCATAGTCTATATGGGAAATAAAACATTTTCAACATAGGTTTAATAACAACTCAACAAAAAACCATGGCACATAAATTTAAGATCAACAAAGAAAGCTTGAAACGGGAATATGCGGTTTATGTAGTTATTGCCCGTAGTGATTCTGATATAGAACTTTATGTTGGTAAAACCGGCGATAATCGTGAAGGCTGCAATCCTATTATATCAAGATGCGGTAATTTCGCAACATCAGCAAACAGCCATGTTTGAACAGACAAACAATCAGACGCCAAAAACCTAATGTTGACAAAGCGCGTACAGTGAGGTACGCGCCAATCCCGCCGGTATCCGCCACGATGGCGGCCGCAAGCGCAGCTAGCCGAAGGCACCGGCGGCGGTTCACCGGCTTCGCCGGCACAAGCTTTTTGGTTATAAGCACACGATGTGCTGTATGCAGGCGAAGGCATGGACGCCGTTAGCCTGCCTTTTTCTTGGCGGCAAGAAAAAGTAACATTCTGTTTTTGAATAACTTTTTCTTGAAAAAGGTTTTGAAGAAGAGCTTGATATGTTGGCGAGGGAGTTTTGATTTAAATTTACTTTACAAATTCATTTCAATTTAGTATAATAGATATTATGAATATAGAAAGCGCCCTTGAAGAAATAAAAAAGCAGGATATTAATACCAAATTTGCAATATTAGATTCACTTTGGGATGATATAGCAGAAAAGGTTATCAATGAAAAAATTCCAGAGTCTCATAAAACTATGCTTGATAAAAGACTTTCAGCCATAAAATCAGGCAAGGCCGGTTTTTGTCGTCCTGTCAAAACCGGACTATTTTGCTAAACTTTCAATTACAATTTTTACATGTTCCAAATATTCTTAACGAATGCCTATCCATTACAAATTCATGCCGTTTTGCTATATCATTTTTTAAGTTTTCGAGATTTTTATCATAAAATTCTATTATTTTGCCGCATTTGTCGCAAATAAAATGATCGTGATGAGAATGATCGGTTGTGTGCTCATAAATTTTTTGACCCTTATCGAAATCATGCACTATAAGAAAACCCATATCAATCATCATTTGAATAACGCGGTAAATGGTCGCTTGTGAGGCTTTTTTGCCCTTATTTTTAAATTGTAAAACAATATCTTCTGCTGAAAAATGACCATGCTCATTAAAAATCCATTGGGCTATTTCGTCCCGCTGCGGAGTGTATCTATAGTTTTTTTCGCTTACTTTTTTTCGAAACAAATCAAGTTCTTGGTTAATATTTAAGATTTTTTCGGTCACGGTTATAAGTATAAAAAAACCTTAAATCGTCAAGGGATATTATGTAAGTACTGAACGTAAATATTCTCTATTCATTCGGGCGATATGCGCTATTGATATATTTTTAGGACAATCCATTTCGCACGCATATGTATTGGTGCAGTTGCCGAAGCTGTTTCTATCCATTTCGTCTACCATTTTTCTTACGCGCCGCATTCTTTCGCACTGGCCCTGGGGTAAAATTGCGAGGTGAGATACTTTTGCCGCTGTAAATAACATTGCCGAAGCATTTTTACAGGTAGCAACGCAGGCTCCACAGCCAATACACTTTGCTGCGGCAAAAGCATTATCGGCAATACCTTTCGTAATAAAAATAGCGTCTGCATCTGCCGCCCCGCCTACATTGGCCGACATATACCCGCCTGCCTGAATAATTTTATCGAGTGCCGATCTATCTACAACAAGATCTTTAATAACAGGAAAGGCTCGCGCTCTCCACGGTTCTATGACAATAGTTTCGCCGTCTTTGAACATTTGCATGTGCAATTGACATGTGGTTACACCCCTTAAATGACCATGCGCACGGCCATTAATAAAAAGCCCGCATGTACCGCAAATACCTTCGCGGCAGTCATGGCTGAATGATATCGGAATTTCATCATTTTTAATTAATTTCTCGTTTAACTCGTCTAGTAATTCTAAAAAAGAAAGATGTATATTTATATTTTCCATTACATAGGTTTCAAATTTACCTTTAGTTTGAGCGTTTTTTTGTCTCCATATTTTTAGTTTTACATTAATGGTCATATTTTTTTAACCTTTTTACTTGTATGATCGAGTTGTCATTGTAACATTTTCATATGTGAGTTTTTCTTTATGCAGTTTTGGCTTTTTATTTTCTCCCGCATACTCCCACGCAGCTACATAAGTAAACATTTTATCGTTTCTAGCCGCTTCTCCTTCTTTACTTTGACTTTCAACCCTAAAATGTCCGCCGCATGACTCTTTTCTATTTAACGCATCCATTGCCATAAGCTCTGCCAGCTCTAAGAAATCAGCCACTCTGCCGGCTTTTTCAAGCGTTTCATTTAAATTGTTTGTTTCGCCGGTAACTTTTAAATCTTTATAAAAGATTTTTCTTAAGCTTTGAATTTGTTTTATGGCTTCTTTTAATCCATTTTCAGATCTGGCGATGCCTACATGGTTCCACATTATTTTGCCAAGCTCTCTGTGAATTTCATCTGGCGTACTTTTGCCGTTAATAGACATGAATTTTTCAATTTGTTTAAGTACTTTTTGTTTTTCTTTTTCAAAGTTTGGATGATCAGCGTTTACTTTTTCAAAACCAAGAGAAGCTAAATAATTGCCTATAGTACTGGGAATAATAAAATATCCATCGGCAAGACCCTGCATTAACGCGCTGGCGCCCAGTCTATTTGCCCCGTGATCTGAAAAATTTGCTTCGCCAAGACAAAATAAACCCGGAATAGTTGTCATTAAATCGTAATCTACCCATAGACCGCCCATAGTATAATGAAGCGCGGGAAAAATTTTCATGGGCGTTTTATACGGATTGTCACCCATCAATAATTCGTACATATGAAACAAATTGCCGTAACGGCTTTTTATTACATCTATTCCCAAACGGCCTATGGCTTCTTCAAAATCAAGATAAACTCCGTTACCGTTTTTAGTAATGCCAAGACCTTGATCACACATTTCTTTTGCCGCTCTTGAGGCAACATCTCGCGGAACTAAATTACCGAAAGATGGATATTTTCTTTCTAAATAATAGTCTCTTTCATCTTCTGGCACATCTGCCGGTTTTATTTTTTCTTCTCTAAGTTTTTTTGCCGTTTCTTTTGATTTAGGAACCCATATTCTACCGTCGTTTCTAAGAGATTCGCTCATTAACGTAAGCTTTGCCTGATGATCGCCCATTTGAGGTATACATGTAGGATGCACCTGTGTAAAACAAGGGTTTGCAAACAGAGCACCCTTTTTATGGGCTCTCCATACTGCAGAAGCGTTTGAACCCATCGCGTTAGAAGATAAAAAAAACACATTGCTGTATCCGCCTGTTGCTATGATAACAGCATGGGCCGCGTGAGTTTTTATTTCTCCCGTAATTAAATTTCTTGTTACAATGCCTTTTGCGTGACCGTTTATTAATACAAGTTCAAGCATTTCATGATAAGGAAAGTACTCAATCTTGCCAAGATGAATTTGACGGCTTAAAGCGGCGTAAGCGCCAAGAAGCAGCTGCTGGCCGGTTTCACCCTGAGCGTAAAACGTTCTTGATACCTGAGCGCCGCCAAATGAGCGGTTATCAAGCAGCCCGCCATAATCACGCGCAAACGGAACCCCCTGAGCGACACATTGATCTATAATACCGCCGCTTAACTGAGCAAGCCTATATACATTGGCCTCACGCGCTCGGTAATCGCCCCCTTTTATTGTATCGTAAAACAACCTAAAAACGCTATCGCCGTCGTTTTGATAATTTTTGGCCGCGTTAATACCGCCCTGCGCAGCAATACTGTGAGCTCTTCTCGCGCTGTCTTGAAAGCAAAAGCTTTTTACATTATATCCCAGCTCGGCCAAAGAGGCCGCGGCTGAACTGCCCGCAAGACCTGTTCCCACTACTATAATATCAAATTTTCTTTTATTAGCCGGATTTACCAGCCTCATTTCAAACTTTCTATTATCCCATTTTTCGCTTAGGTTTCCTTTTGGTATTTTTGAGTCTAATTTCATAAAATTTCTTTTAATTTAAATATAAATAAATAGAGATGAATGCAAATCCTGCCGGCACAATAAATGAATATATACTGCCAATATTTTTTATAATATTTGTATATTTTTTATGATACAACCCAAGTGATTGAAAAGCGCTTTGAAAAGCGTGTTTTAAATGTAAAAAAAGAAAAATTAGCCATATTAAGTAAATAAAAAGATATATTGGATTTTTAAACGCGTTTATTACCAGTTCATGCATTAAAATTTCAGATTTTAATATCCTGCCCAGAAATAAAAACTGGTATAAGTGTAAAAATAGAAAAAGTAATATTAATATGCCTGTAATATACATGAAATTTGACGATAGCTTTATATTTTCGCCTTGTTTAAGAACATGATATTTTACAGGTCTCGCGGATTTATTTTTTATATATAATATAGCTGCATCTGTAACATGAAAAAGAAACCCAAATATAAGTATAAACTCTGTTATTTGAATAAAAAGACTGCTTTTTAATTCTGAACTATACTCGTTAAATTTTGCTCCCGTAGTATCAATGACTAAAAGCAAATTTCCAATTAAATGTACTACAAGAAATGTTATTAAAAACAAACCGGTTAAAGCCATAATATATTTCTTTGTTAAAGAGTGCGATATTATAAATCTAATAACCTTCATATGTATGACTTTAATTTTACTAAATTTATATCAATATTTCAACTAAAATTATAATATTTAATTTTTTTTATCATATAAAACCGTTTTCCAATACTTTTTAATATACGAAAAGGTCCCCCCTATAAACAATACGGCCATACTGTATATTGTATACTCTCTATAAGGCAGTTCTAAAACATACATTAAACCAGATAACGCTGCCATGGCTACCCCGCCTTTGCCCCAGTAATTTGGTCTGCCAAGAATTTCTCTCTTTATTAGTAAATAACCTCCCCCAAATGTACCTATAATTTCTCTAATAATGACAACAACAATTATCCATAAAGGATAATCTTTATATTCATAAAGCATGAAAGCAACGCTAATTATGGTAATTTTATCGGCAACCGGATCTAAGTATTGTCCCAATGGCGTTTCTTGACCTAACCTGCGGGCCAAAAATCCGTCAAAATAATCTGTTAACACCATTATAAAACCTATAACTGCGGCAAAATAGTTATATTCAGGATCTGTTGTTGATTTTTCTAAATAATACCAAATCAATGGCACTAGAAAAATTCTAACCATTGAAAGAAAGTTCGAAATTGTAAACACTCTGTATTCAAAGAGTTCTCTAACTTTCATGATAAATTATTATTAATTTATTTTAATTTAATTGTGTTTTCTCTATCAGGCCCTACAGACACCCATTTTACCGGAACACCACAAAATTTTTCTACAGCCTCTATATATTTTCTTGTATTTTTGGGAAGATCTGAAAATTTCTTGCAATGGGTTATTGACTCTTTCCAGCCGGGCATTTCTTCATAAATTACTTTAATACGTTCAACGGCACAAGAAGGAAAATAAGATATTCTTTTACCGTCTAATTCATAACCAACAGCTATTTTTATTTTGTCAAATTCATCTAATACATCCAGCTTTGTTAAAACAAGACCGGTTAACCCATTAATTCTTGCCGCGTGCTTTATAACTTCAACATCAAACCATCCGCATCTTCTTGGTCTTCCTGTAGTAGAACCAAATTCATTGCCCATTTTTTGAAGTTTTTCAGAATCTTCACCAAAAGCCTCAGTAGGAAAAGGTCCCTCTCCCACTCTTGTAGCATAGGCTTTCATTATACCTATACTTTCTGTAATAAAACGATAATTTATACCAGAACCAATAAGTGCGCCGCCTATAGTCGGGTTCGAACTAGTCACGTAAGGATAAGTACCAAAATCTACATCTAACATAGTACCCTGGGCGCCTTCTAATAAAACTCTTTTACCTGATGTAATTTCCATATTTAAATAATAGGGCGCGTTTATTAAATATTGTTTTAGTTTTTGACCTAATTCTCTTAATAAATCTTCAACTTGTGATACCTTTATTTCTTTATCTTTATAGATTTCTTTTAATAATATATTTTTTTCTTGTATTATTCGCGGAAGTCTGTTTTTATAAAAATTTTCTTCAACTAAATCACCTATTCTAATACCTGTTCTGTTAACTTTATCTGCATAACAAACGCCAATACCCCTTTTTGTGGTGCCTATTTTCGTTATACTTTCACTTTCTTCTCTTAATCTATCAATTAATGAATGATACGGTAAAAGAATATGCGCGTTATCGGCAATTCTTATGCGGCCTTCTATATCAATATTTTTTTCTTTTAAATTTGATAGTTCTAAAAAAAAGGCCTCAGGGTCTATAACCATCCCCCCGCCAAGAACACAAATTGTGTTTGGGTATAAAATTCCTGAAGGAATTAAATGAAATATATATTTTTCACCGTTTACAACAACAGTATGCCCCGCGTTGGCGCCGCCTTGATATCGTACAACAATATCAATATTTTCTGATAAATAATCAATGACTTTTGCTTTGCCTTCATCACCCCATTGAGCGCCTACTATTAGCGTTACGGCCATAAAGCCAAAAAATATTTTACTATCATACTAACAAATAATTTTAAATAATTGGCTTGTTATAGTTCTTTTTAAATTGACGGCCTGAATCAAATATCATATTTGACGATATATTATGAAAGCAGAAATACATCCAAATTATATTGAAACAACAATACAGTGCGCGTGCGGCGCTAAATATCCTACAAGAAGTACGGTAAAAGATTTACATGTTGAAATATGCTCTGCGTGTCATCCATTTTATACTGGTCAGCAAAAACTTCTTGATACCGCGGGCCGTGTAGATAAATTTAAGAAAAAATATAAAATGAAATAATAATTATATTAAATTTATTTATCTAATATAATTATTTCAACTCTTCTATTTTTTTGCCTTCCCTCTTCTGTATTATTATTATCAATAGGTCTGGTAGAGCCCATGCCTTCGTAACTAAGCTTTTCTGGAACAATGTTTGAATTTTCTAACAAATAATTTACAGTATTTTTCGCTCTCTCTTCTGAGAGGTTTAAGTTATATTCTACTGAACCTTTATTATCTGTATGTCCAATTATTTTAATATTTGCTTCAGAATAATCTTTTAATATACTTATTAATTCATTTAATACTAACTTGTTTTTTTCTGTTATATTAGAAGAATTAAATTCAAATAAAATATCGGGTAGCTCAATAATAAGCCCCTGGGTACTTTCTTTAATTTTTGGTCTTTGATTTTCAGGCAATTTTGCTGTTTTTTCTTCAATTTGTTTACCCAATTGCCGTAACTCTTTTGCTGTTATTGGCTTTATTTTTTTGTAAATACTTTTGGTTTTGTTTTTTATTTCTATACTATTGCCCTTGTTATCTTCAGTAACAATATTAAATTCTTCTTGTATGGCATATGGAATGCTTTCTTCTTCATCCCAAAGCAAAACGGCACTCGCAAAACCAAATACATTTTCTTCTGCTAATGTACCAGGCTCATTTAATTTATAGTTTATTTGATAATTTATATGTATTTTATGAACAGTTTTAAGGCCATCGGGTGTATTAATTTGATTTTTTTCTTTATATTCATATTTAACGTCTAAAGGAATTACAAATATTTTTTCATTTTTCTCTGCTAAATAGCCCGGTAGTAACCATGTATCATTTGGCTTCATTTTTTTTTCTGAATTACCCGGATCTAAAACTTCAGGAAATGAAGGAATATTTCTTACATTTGGCATTAAATATTCCCCTGAAATATCCATAACTCCCGTGGGCGCCAAATAAAACATAGATGGATATGATATTTCTTCTTTATAAACAGCATTATTTTCTTCAATTTGACGCAGCTTGCTAAAGAAACGGCCTTTCATTAAATATCCTTTTTTATTATTTATTTCTCTAACTTCTAATATCACTCTATGAAAAAAATTACGGCGAATAGGATTATCATTCACTATAATTTCTTGATTAGAATACTTTTTTATCTCTAAAATATCAGCCGGATTAAATCGCCATCTTAAAATTTTATTACGCGTTTCATCAAATATATTAAATTCCGCTTTTGTATCTGATTTATTATTTATTTTATCACTTTCTTCCTGAGAATAAATACTAATATTTACTAACAAAAAGATGAAAATACATATTCTTAAACAAATATTTTTCATCACTTCAATTTTACTCTTTACCATGAAAAACCTATATCAAATCTATTATATTTTCTTATAATTGTCAAGGCTATTTTTATATTTTAGTTCAAACAACTGTTCTAATTGATTTGTTCTTGACGCCCTATCTAAAAAACCATTTTAGTCTAATATAAGAACATATTGCGCGGTAGAGCAGTTGGTAGCTCGTTGGGCTCATAACCCAAAGGTCGCAGGTTCAAGTCCTGCCCGCGCCAATCAAAAAACACAGAAAGGGCGACGTAGCTCAGCTGGTTAGAGCAACGGAATCATAATCCGTGTGTCCGGGGTTCGAGTCCCTGCGTCGCTAATTTTTTCATTAAATTAACAATTCTTCCTATAATACATCCATAAAAGCTGATACACTAAAAACAGCCTTGCCAAGGCCTGCGGGACCATAACCGGGAGGTATAGGCAGCTTGTATTTTGCGTGAATTTTTTTATAGCTTCTTAAAAGCTTCATATAATATTCTAAAGGCGGCGGTTCCTGATTGCCCAGCGGCGTATAGGGTTCGGGGCACCAAGTGGTAAACCGAGGTGAAATTCCTCGGCTCATAAAAAATTCAAGACCTTCTGAGGTACTTAAGACCGCTTCGTTGGCACTTTTAAATCCGTATGGTTTTGCCATTTCAACGCCTGCCACAAAATTAGGTATAACGTTTTTACTTTCAAATACATCCGCAGAATCTAAAATTCTTTTTACCCATTCTTCTTTACCTACAAAGCGGCTTTTGCCGGGGCATATTAATTTAAATAACCTGTCATCCCATATTTCATAATTTGGATGGTATATTTCAACTCCCGCGTCTTTAAATTTCTTACAATCATCTTTATTAAAAGCCTGAGTAACTATTTTTGATATCCATCTTCCGGGGAATTTTTTATTTATTTCTTTGGCGTATTCAAGATAAAAATCTACTTCTGTTTTTTGTTTTAACTTAGATGTTATTGAACCGCCTGTTAAAGTATAGGCCTTGGCTTCGTTATCATATTTATCAATACCGCTTAAAGCTTCTAAAATATATTCTATAGGTTTTACACCCGTATACGGTCTTTTGGCTTTTTTTTGCTGGCGCCAATTATGATTTATATCGCAATACTGGCACTCTTCTTCTTTACCAAAATACTGACAGTTTCTAAATACTGTAAGATAAATTAAATATCCCCATTCTATAACAGGAGCTATCTCGCCTATGGGTTTGGGCATTTTATACGTTTTATTATAATATTCTGGAACAGGCGCAAAATCGATATCGGCAATGTACTCATCTAAAAAATATAAACATCGCATTTTTTTAGATTCAGATAATTTTATTTTATAATTTGATGATGGATTAATTCTTACCGAAACTACTGTTTTCTTTAATTCAAAAGCACCGCCTGAAAATCTAATTTCTTCGGGCGCTTTTAAGTTTTCATTTTGATTCATTTCTGACAATGGTATTCTGTCAAAAGAAAATATAAAATAATCTTTCTTTTTATAGCTTTCGCTTACAAATGCGTTTTTATCGAAAGCTATACCCTGCCTTAAAAGATCCTGCTTAAAATAAGCCTCTAAGGGAATGTCTGAAAATTCATTTTCCCAATTTTTGTGAAGTTCTTCAAGAGAAGCCATCGGTTAATTCAACAAAAAAAGACAAAGCGTCAACATACTTAAAGATTAATTATTACTCTTCAAATACTCTAACCATGTATTGGTTTTTTTATTTATAAAGTTATTTATTTCTATCTTTTTAATTTTTTCAATATTAAAAAAATCTTTTCTATTAATCATTTCTTTATCTTTTAAAATTGCTCCGTTATTCTTTATTGTTTGAAAAAATTTATTAACTTCACGATTATTAAAACGTCCCTCATATATATTAATTACTACAATCTTTTTGTTATATATATCTTTTGTTTGTATAACTGGCCATAAAGGTATTTTGGGTCTGTAAAACCATACAGGTGATACCATAATTATAAAATCATAATTCTTTATACTAAATTCTAAAGATTTTAATTCAATTTGATTCATGTTTTCTATACCATTAAATTCATAAATCCATCCAATATAATTAACCGTATTCAGCTTCGTATTTAATTTAATAATATTCGCGTTTAATTTTTTCGAGATTTCAAAAACAAAATTATCAGTACCGCTTGAAATTGAATCATAAATAACCGCAATTTTAGAAGTATTTTTTATTAAGTTTTTATTTTCAATATTAATTTTATTTTCTACTATATTTTCTTTTTTTTCTTCATCTATAATTACTTTTTCTTTCTCATTTATATTTGAAGTTTTCTCAATATTTTTATTGCTTTCGGCTTCTTTAATTTGTATATTGATTTCGTCGGTTTCATCTTTTGCAACTTTCGTTTCATCTTCTTTATCTAATTCAACACTCTCTTTAACTGTCAAATTTTGAACTGTTTTGGTTTCATTTATATTTTCTTCTTTCTTTATTTGCGTAGAACCGCACGATACAATAAATATAAATAATATATTTAATAAGAATTTTTGATGCGACATTGAAAGACAATTTAAATAATAAGACTACCTTGAAAATAAATTAAATATTGGTAAAATTGTAAATGGGTGGGCCAAAGATAGTATCATTATTAAAAATTCTCTCTCTTCGCAAGCGAAGCTAACCATAGGTAGGCATGGCAAAGCCATGAGCTAATTTTCTTATGATTAATTCGACTACCAGACTTTTTTTTGCCAATTCTTAAAAAAATATGTAATATTTTGTTTAATAACGTGTATAAAATACGTATAAGTAACATACATTCAAAACTCAAAAATAAATCAACAACGAGGTACCAAATATGAAAAAAACCAATATAAAACAAATATTTAATAATGAAGTATTAAAAAGAACAGCTTTTTTATTTTTAATAAGCTTATTTCTTTTAATTCAATCATGCGCCGCTAAAGAAGAGACAGAAATTGTTGAAGATGAAATTCAAATGAGCCTTACGGCATCTATACCCAACATACCTAGTTCTATAAGTTCAAACCCTGAACCAACAACCAATAAACTTACGGCGCCAGCTAATTTACAGGCAACAACCGCTAGCTGTACGGGACATTCCTGCGGTGTATATGAAGGCGTTAGAGGCTACATTGCTTTTGGCGAAGGAGCGGCTGAGCTGGTAAAAGAAATTATGGGTCATATGCAAAACGTATTAACACAACCCGAAGGCAGTTATGATTTAAAACCTACTTCTGCTACAGAGCCAAGTAGAATTGTAATTGCGGGTGCCGCCAATGGGTACGATCATCAGGTAGATGTATTTTTTAACAGCTCGACTACAGAAGAACAAGGCGCCAGCATTTATTTTTCGCAAGATAGTGAAAAAGTTGCCAAAGGAATGATTCAGCTTGGCAGTTTGTTTTTTAATGACCCCAATAATATAAATATGAAGGCACAAATTATCTTTGACGGGGGCTATGGAGAAACCACTACCCGATCTTTAGATGTTACGCTTTCTGACATTGATAATATGGGTGATTCGGGAGCGCCAACAAAAATTGTTATTAATTACACTGAAAATGGTGACATCTTTAACTTAAAAGGTGCCAGTTACCATCCACAAATTCCAGATTTAGGCATAACAGACGATGGCATTGGTATTGTATACAATTTTCGCGCTCAGGGCAGCTTGTCTCAAAACATTGCTGTTCTTGATTTAGCTCTGCCGAAAGGGAACATATCAGATACAACCAATATGTTTGATACATACTCTGTTTCTAATTTTTTTACGGATGTATCATACAATATGATACAAAATGAAATTAATAATCAATTTAATTCATTAACAGCTGAACAAAAAGACGGTATTATCAGTTATTTATCCTTACAAGGAGAGACAATTTCAGGCCCTGAATTAAGCTTATCGGAGTATATATTATTTATTGAACATTTTATATGTGAGTCATATTGTGAGAAAAACGCTGATTTTACAGAAACTGAATTTACAAACTTTATAGATAATTATGTAGATCAGGCTGGTACTGATGATGACTGGGTAATAGACTTTCAAAAAATACGCGGTATTGTAAATCCAGCTTATTTTGACAGTACCGGTTTTGTTCAAACATGGGATGCTGTACAAGCAAAAGGTGTTGATGCCGCAGGCAACCCTGCAACATCAGCTCCCGCTGGTTACGATGGTCTTGATTCTACATTGGTTTCGCCATACGTGCCTTCTGTGGTAGCCGCTACAGAACTAACCTTTTTCTAAAAATTATTTCTATAAATTACAAATATCACAATTGCCGCATTTTTCAAATGCGGCATTAAAATACTTGTAAACAAACTTTCTTCTGCATTCTTTTGCTTTAACATATTGAAGCATTTGATATAATCGGTTTAAACTGTTTTTCTTTTTTTGTTTGAAGTGCTTTTGCAATTGCAGCTCTTTAGGAAGATCATTAATTATTGTAAGAGAATGTTTTTCTGTATCTCCTTTTGTAACATTATATCTTTCAAAAAGATTTAATACAGTTTGCAATCTTTGATCGCCCTTGTTTTTAAAAACCATTTTAGACTGCAAATCTTCAAAATCTATAGATTTTAATTCATTGCCCATATTTTTCATTTTTTTATAGACCATTAAAATAAACTCTTTATCGGGATTTTGCCATTCAATAAAATCCATAAGAACCGCTAAATCGTCTTCATTATAAAAAACGGTACAAAAAGAAGAATTGCCGTCTCTACCGGCGCGGCCAATTTCTTGATAATAGGCTTCAAGTGAAGCAGGTAGTTCTGCGTGAATAATATTTCTTATATTGGGTTTATTGATGCCCATTCCAAAAGAGTTTGTGGCCAGTAATATAGCATCATCTGAATTAAGAAAATTATTTTGTATTCTTTTTCTTTTATCAGAAGGTAGCTTTCCGTGATATATTTCATGCTGAATATGATTGATATCTAAAAGCTGGCTGAACTTTTCTATACTTTTAATTAAATTAAAGTAAACAATAGTATTTGATTTTTTTTTCTTTATTTCATTGATAATAAATTGAAATTTTGCGGGTTCGTCTACGGCTGTTTTTACGCTTAAAAACAAGTTTGGTCTGCAAATTCCTTCATTATACACCTTAATTTCATTCTCTGAAAGGCCCAGCTGTTTTATTATATCTTTTTGTGTTTCATTGGTAGCCGTAGCTGTTAAGGCAATAGTAACAGGATTGCCCATCTTTTCTCGAAATTCTTTAATTTTGGTGTAATCTGGCCTAAAATCATGCCCCCACTGGCTTATGCAGTGGGCCTCGTCAATTGCCAGCAATGAAATATTACGGTTTTTAATAGATTCAATAAATTCTGGTTTGCGAAACCGTTCAGGCGAAACATATAGAATTTTATAATTTTCATCTGCGAGCTCTTTATATGTTCTTAATCTCTTTTCTTTAGATAAAGATGAATTGATAAAAATCGCGCTAATATCGCTTCTTTTTAATGTTGAAGTTTGATCTTGCATTAATGAAATTAAAGGGGATATTACAATAGTCAAACCATCAAAAACTAAGGCTGGCAGCTGGTAACAAACCGATTTGCCCATACCTGTAGGCATAATAACCAAACAATGCCGGCCCGATAAAATATCTGTTATTATTTCTTTCTGAGAGGCGCGAAATTCAGTAATACCCAGTTTATTTTTATATTTATTGATATTCAATAATAAATTTTCTTTCATTGTTAAGTTTATGAGCATTTCTCGCTATTATACACTGTCAATTTCTATTTTTAACTTAATTTTCGATTACTCTTTATAACGCATAATTCAAGCTAAAAAACTACTGGTGGTGGGAAAGATATTTTATATAATAATAAATCTTCATCACTATTAATTATATTAAAGAATTAGTCATTGTGCACTTGATGTAGAATCTATTAGAGTAAAAAATATATTTATTTTAAATGAATCTAAAATTATAAATGAGATGTCCTTTCCGAGACATCGTTGATGTTTTCCTGTATTTATAAAAAAAACATTTTACCTCCTGTATAATTTTTAAAAAATAATCTAGTAGGTAAAATAATGAATAACATAAACGATATAAAAGAAAAACCCAAACAAGAAATAGTACAGCACATAATATCAGAAATTCGCCCTGCGCTTAAAGAAAGGTTTGAACAACTGATATTTTTATCTGATAAAGTTGAAAATGTACATTCATCTCACGATGAATGTCCCAAAGGATTAACAGCTTCATTAAAAAATTTATCAGAACTATTTATAAATCATATAAAAAAGGAAGATGAAATACTTCTTAAATTAACAACGTCAAAAGAACAAAATAATGTAGAAAGCGAAATAAAAAAAGCCAGCAAAGAACATGATGAAATAATAAAGTTATTAGATTCAATTAGTAACATAACCAATAAATATCAGCTTCCTGAAAGAGCCTGCAATACATGGACCCTTTTATATCAACAGCTTGGTATATTAGAGAAAGATTTAAAATTTCTTTTAGATTTAGAAGAATCTGCTTTGTTTAAAAACAATTCATAGCATATATTATTTTTTTAAAATACTATTAAAATCGTTTAACAAAGATTCTGATAAACCTATTTTTTTACTAAATATAAATTGTTCGTTTATTATTTTTGTTTCATCTTCTGTAAAATCAGAGTTATTTAAATTACAAATATGGGTTAAAAACAATATTGCTTTTTTTTGGTATTCCTGCGCTATTTTAAGATTACCAAAAAAATTTTCAATTTTCGCCTGCTCATGAATTAACTTTGACACAGAAAAAAGTTTATTTTTATCAGTATCAATATTATTATCATAATTTTTTATCATTACTAATAGCTCTTTCATATTAAAAGCGGGAACAAGCTGAATGTTCAAACCTGTTAAAATTTTTACCGCTGTTTTTATTACGTCACCGGCTTTATCAAAATTATTTCTTTTTGTTAAATTTAATATTTTTTCAAAAACTTTATGAATTTGATTAATTTGTCGCATAATATAATCTTCTTGAATCATAAATAAATCTTTTTAATTTTTAATTAAAACGCTTTTTATAGTATATCTCAAATATAACAGGCAGTAAAACAAGAGTTACTATGGTAGACGTTATAAGACCGCCAACCATGGGCGCCGCTATTCTTCGCATAGCTGAATTTCCCGGTTCATCGCCCCAAAAAATAGGCAATAGACCAAAAATAGTCGTACATACTGTCATCATCTTTGGTCTTACCCTTAAAACAGCGCCTTCAAGAACCGCATCTCTTAAATTTTTTACGGTAATCAATTTTTGTTTATCTTTATATCGTGCCCATGCTTCGTCCAGATAAATAAGCATTAAAACGCCAGTTTCGGCCGCAAGACCAATTAGAGCTATAAACCCAACATCTGAAGCCACAGACCGGTTATAGCTGGCAAAAAACATAAACCACAATCCTCCTAGCGGCGCGAAAAATAAGGCTGTTACCATAATCCATATTGGGTGGGATGAATTTTTAAAATGTAAAAATAATATCACAAAAACTATTATTAAAACCAGCGGAATTAGTATTTTCATTCTTTCTGCCGCTAATTCCATTTGTTCAAATTGCCCGCTTATAACATAGGTATACCCTTTGGGCCAGCCATATTTTTTTTCAGTTTTTATACTGTTTAATTTATCTTTTAATAAAGACGCCAGCGCCCCCATGTCATTGGTTTCGGGTACAATATAAATCCATGAAGTCTTGCGGGCATTTTCGGTTTTTATGGCCGCGGGACCTTTTTCAACTTTTAAATGGGCCACCTGTGAAATGGGTATTTTACCACCTCCCTTACCCGGCAGAGGAATGTATATATTTCTTAAATTTTCAATAGATTCGCGATAATCGCGCATATATCTTATATTAGAGCTCCAACGGTATGGGCCGTAAATAATATCGGTAACTTTTCTGCCCCCCAGCGCCGTTGCCAGAACATTTTGAATATCGGCCACCTCAAGACCATAAATACCGGCTTTATACCGGTCAATATCATAAACAATATAATTGCCTCCCATTGTTCTTTCGCCATAAACGGCTCGCACACCCTTTACATTACTTATTTCACTTTCAAGAAGTTTGGCCAAGTCTTCAAGTTTTTGTAAATCATTGCCCATTAGTTTAATACCCAAAGGTGTTTTAATGCCTGTTGCGAGCATATCAATTCTTGTTCGTATGGGCATTCCATAAGAGGCCGCCGTTAAACCCGGTAAACGCGCTTTATTATCAATTTCATCAAATATTGTTTCTGTTGTCATACCGGGCCGCCATTTTTCTTTATCTTTTAGTAAAATTGTTGTTTCAATCATGGTTAATGGCGCGGGATCTGTCGCCGTATCGGCGCGGCCTATTTTACCAAATACGCTTTTTACCTCAGGAACTGACTTTATAAGCTTATCTGTTTTCATCAATATTTCTCTGGCTTTTGAAATAGAAATACCCGGAATATTAGTTGAGGGCATCCAAAGAAGGTCTTCTTCTTCAAGCGGCGGCATTAATTCACTGCCTATTGGTTCTATTAAATTTTTATTTAAAAAAGGAATTTTTAATCCCGTAAGCGGAATAAAGCTGAAAAGTAAAATAATAAAAGAAGCAATAAAAACAAATTTCTTATGATCCAATGACCATTTTAAAGTTGGCATATAAATTCGAATTAAAAATGAACTTACCGGATGGTTTTCTTCAGAAGGAATTTTTCCCCTTACAAAGTATCCGGCTAAAACAGGCAGTAAAATTATAGAGAGAAAAGAACTTGAAATCATTGCCAAAGTTTTTGTTAAAGCAAGAGGTGTAAATAACCGGCCTGTCTGCTCAGGCAGAGCAAATACCGGCGTAAAACTGATAATAATTATCATCATTGACCAGAATAACCCGGGAGCCACTTCGTATGTAGCGTTTTTCGCGGCCTGCCAATATACATCGGTATTATTTTTAATATTTTGTAATTTTTCAAGATGTTTGTGAGTGTTTTCTACAATAACAACACTGGCATCAACCATAACACCAATGGCAATAGCAATGCCCCCTAAAGACATGATATTTGCCGTTACCCCTAACGCCCGCATTAGTACAAATGAAAGCAAAACTCCCAATGGCAAAGTAATTAAGGCAACAGCCGCCGATCTAAAATGCATTAGAAAGAACGCTGTAACTATTGAAACAACTAAAAGCTCTTCAATAAGCTTAAAGGTTAAATTTGAAACAGCTTTTTTAATTATTTTTGATCTATCATATACTGTTATAATTTCTACACCTTCGGGCAGCGCGCTTTTAATTTCTTCTAATCTTTTTTTAATTGAATTGATGGTTTTAGTAACATCTTCGCCCGAACGCATAACAACAATGCCGCCTACTACTTCGCCTTCACCATCAAGATCGGCAATACCCCGTCTTATATCAGGGCCTTCTTTAACATGAGCTATATCTTCCATGCGAAGTACGGCCCCTTCATGACCAATTCTAATTGGTATTGATTTTATATCATTTACCGATTGAATGTATCCTCTCACTAAAACCATATATTCGGTTTCGGCCTGTTGAAATAATCGAGCGCCGGTTTCCATATTTGCTTTTTTAAGCGCTTTTTCGATATCAGTTAATCTTATATTGTATTGATATAAAAGTTCCGGATTTACTTCTATTTGAAACTGCCTTTGAAAACCTCCTATAGACGCAATTTCACTAACCCCTTCAACAGCCGTAAGCTCATATCGTAAAAAGAAATCTTGAATATCTCTTAAATCTGCCAGTGTTTGTCTGCCAGATTTGTCTTTTAAAACATATTGATAAATCCATCCTATTGATGTTGCATCAGGCCCCAGCTCTAGTGTTGTATTTTCGGGCAGTTTACCCTGCATTCCGTTTAGATACTCTAAAACACGGCTTCTTGCCCAGTATATATCGGTACCATCTTCAAACAATATATATATCAACGAATAACCGAAAAAAGAATAAGCCCTAACATTTTTTGAATACGGTACCGAAAGCATTCGGGTGGTTAGTGGATACGTTACCTGTTCTTCAACTACCTGCGGAGGCTGACCGGGATAATCGGCTTTGATAATAACCTGTGTGTCTGATAAATCGGGTATGGCATCTTTTTCTATTTTTTCTATGGACCAAATACCTGCGATAAGAATTACAACTGCCATTAAGAGAACGAGCGTTCTATTTGAAAAACTCCAGTCTATTATTTTTCGCATGATCAAACTCTTTTATTTAATGAACATGTTCTTTAGGTGAACCTTTTTGCAAAGCCTCTTTTAATGAGGCTTCTGAATCTAATAAGAACTGTCCATTCGTTACCACAAGGTCTTTTTCTTTAAGATTATTTTCTACAGCCGCAAATCCATCTGAAAAAGCCAATGTGTGTACCGGTCTTATTTCGAACTTTCCTTTACCTAAAGAAACAAACACATATTTTTTTTCACCTGAAAATATAAGCGAGCTTTCGGGAATTATTATATTCTTTCCTTTTAACTTTTTGTTAACATTTACTTCTACAAACATACCGGGTTTTAACAGATTTTCTTTATTATCTATTTCAATTCTTACTTTAATATCTTTTGTTTTTCTATCGAGATAAGGATACACCATATCTACCTTGCCCGTAAAATCTTTTTGAGCATAAGCCGCGCTTTTAATATTTACCAAAAGACCTTTTGAAACAAAAGCCAGATCTTTTTCAAAAATATGAATATAAACCCACAACTTACTTAAATCGGCAATGCGCAATATCTCTTGTCCCGATTTTATAAAAGCTCCCTGTAACATATTTTTTGAAACTACTGTTCCTGTAATTGGTGATTTGAAATTTGTTGTTCTCGTTACTTTATTTTCTGTTTCAATTTCATTAATTTGTGACTGGGGTACGTCAAGATAAAGCAGTTTTCTTCTGGCCGAAACTAAAGTAGGGTCTGCATATAAATCTTTTGAAGACTTACCCTGCCCATGAAATATTTCTTTTAAACTTTGAAATGTGGTAAGATATTCTTCTTTCGCTGCTAATATTTGCGGACTATATATACCAAAAATTGTTTCGCCTTTTTTAATGTACTGGCCCTCTTTTGAAACATTTAACGTTTCAATCCATCCGTCATATTTTGTGCTTATTACCACTAAATTTTGCGGCCCCTCGTTATAATCAACATGACCCGAAAAAACTGAGTTTATTTCAAATTCTTTTTTTACCGCGGGTGATGTTGTGATGCCGGCGTTGCCAAGAGCAGCGGCAGAAAGTGAAAATTGAAAATTACTTGTTTTAGTACTAGTATTTTCGCTTTCAGAATTTTCTATTTCTTTATTTTTTTGTATCTCTTCATCTGAGTGGTTATGACTCTCATGAGATTCTTCTAAAGACTCTCCCGATTTTATAAATTTTAAATGCATTTTACAAATAGGGCAGCGACCCGGTTTATTTTCAATTACCTGAGGATGCATGGGACATGTGTAATAACCGGTTTCTTCAATTTTTTTTTCTTTTTCAGAGCAGGCAAAATGAATCAAAAAAACAATTGTTAAAACATAAATTATATAAATTAGTTTTTTCATAGTCATATCTTAGCGAAAATTAATTTAAAGAAGCTTTAATTTTGTAAGGGCTGTTCAATAAGGCGTTGTGTAAAAAGATGGTCGCCGAGTGATTTGTATGCCATTTTCACTCAAAGGCCGGCGTACAAATATTATCGATGCGGCTTTTTACACAACTTGCCAAATAACTATTAAAGCTCCTTTAAATTCAACATAATTGTTTTCTAATTCTAAATCTTATTTTTTTTCTTTCTTTGTTTTATGATCATTATGATCATCATGCTTTTTATGATCATCTTTATCTTTTTTATCATCATGATCATGGTCCACTTCTGAATGCTTTTCTAAATCCATACCGCATTTAGGGCATTCACCCGTTTCTTTATTTTCAACTTCAGGATGCATGGGACAAGTATAAACCTCGTCATTTTCATGAGCCGTAACATTTGAATTAACGGCAACCCCTAAAAATATCACGGCTAAAATGACCATGATAGTTATTGAAATTGTTTTTTTCATTTTTATCTCCTTTTATTAATTATTATTACTCAAATTTTCTTTTGCCGGATAATTTTCGCTGTAATAATCTAATTTTAAAATTGACTCTCTTAATTCATAGTATGTTTTTACTTTTTCAAGAGAAACCTCTAAATATCTTCTGTAAGAATCTAAAACATCTATTAAAGTTAAATTTCCCGCTGATAAAGACGAAACCTGTGACATATAAGAAGCATAGTATTTTGGCAGCACCTCTTTTTCAATAATTTTATAAGCTTCTTTTAATAACAAAGCTTTATTTTTTTCTCCCTGCCAATTCATTTTAATATCATTTTCTATATTTAGCCAATTTTCATACGCCGCTTGCGCCGCCTTTTCATTTTTTATTATTTGGTATTTCTCTTTATAAGCATAATGTAAAGGAAAAGGCATAGAAGCGTTTACTGAAATAAAATCTTCGCCTTTATCTTTACCGGCTATTTCTTGTCTTATAGAATAATTTATGCCTAACATTACAGAAGGCCAAAGAGAAGCATACCCTAATGATTCTTTTGTTTTTTGACTTTCATAAAAATTTTTATATTGATTATATAAAGCTGTATTTTCAACGTCAATATTTTCTGGTACAATAATATTATCGCTTAGATAAATCCAATCTGCTGTTGAAAGATTTATATTTACCCAATCGAAAAAGACTCCGCATAAAAGATTTAACTCGTATTTTTTTTTCTCTGTTTCGGCCTCAATTTTTAATATATTACTATTAATAAAAGAAATATCAGCTTCAATTTTTAATAATTGCGAACTCGCCATTCTATTTACTGAAACCAAAGCTCGTGATGTTTTTAATATGTTTTCCAGCGCTTTCTCGTTTTTTCTCAATATTTCTTTTTTAGCAATTAAGAACATGAGTTTTTCATAGATATTTCTAATATTATAAGCAAAAACATTCTTCTTATGAGTAAACTTATCTTTTTCAGAAATAAATTTTTCATAAGCTGCCGACTTTCTTAGAGAGCTTTCCCAGGGAAAGGCAATATTCTGAGATATACCAATAGAAACATTAGACATCATATGAGAATCTAATGAAGGAATGTTTGATATAGGAATATTATTATAACCAAGGTTTATATTAGTAGCATTTAAAAATAAACTTTCAGAATCATGAGCCGCTTTTTCTTTTTCAACTTCAAATGCATTTGCCTTTAAAGATGGATTATTTTTAAAAGCCTCTTTAATAAAGAAAGACACGTCTACCGCAAAAGCTGAAAATAAACTTATAAAATAAACCAGTGTTAAGAATATTAATTTATTTTTAACTATACCATATTTACTATAATACATTTTTAAAACCTCCTTCATAAAAATTTTCGGATATACCGTAAAAATCTTTCTGGGAGGTTTTTAAATTATTAGAGAATTTAGCTTAATATAAAGAGGCTGTTCCCGTGAAGAGAGTATATAAATTTGCTTTTGCTCATGAAATTGTTTTGTTTTGTTATTTTTTGAAAAAAATATTTCAGCTGTTTTAGCGGCCTTTACTTTTTTAAGGCTTAATTTTATTTCATTAGAGGTAAAAATATCATTTGTTTTGGTTTGAGATATCGTGCAATTACAATTTAAACCACATTTTTCAGTTATTTTTAATGCTTTATCATTTTCATTTTCATGACATGACGTTTTTTTTTCTTTAACTTCTATTTTTATTTTTTTATACATATCACAATGCGCTATATTCACAGCCGCTGTTTGTGAGCCTATAAAAAAGAATAATGTAAATATGAAAAATACACGTTTTTTCATACAATAGATAATATAAAATATCGGATAAAATGGCAACAAAAATTAATTTTACTATTAATTATCATGATTGTTCTATAAAAAGATATCTCTTATTAAAAATTATATTATTATGACATTAACTAATATAAAACGATTTACGATGTGTAAAAATAGATACACTTTAGACAAAATGAAAAAATTACTTTCATCGGGTTACTTTTTAATTTCTATTGCCGCTATTGGTATATCATTTAAATCAATTCTTGTAAAAACCGCCTATACTTACAGTGTTGATCCTATAACATTAGCTGTTATGCGGGTTGTTATATCACTGCCGTTTTTTATTATCGCACTTTTTATAATTGAAGGTAAAGCGGCTTTTACTTTTCAAAAAAAAGAAATAATTAATTTTTCATTGATGGGAACCTTTGGTCTTGCTTTACCTATTATTTTTTCTTTTTATTCATTAAAATATATTGATGCTTCTGTATCTTCGCTTCTTGTTTACACATACCCGGCTATTACTGTTTTAATGATGACATTCTTTGAAAAAGAAAAACTAACATCATCAAAAATAATATCTATTATACTTACTTTTTGCGGACTTCTTTTTGTTATTAAAATACATGAATCAAATTTAACAGGTATTGATAAACGCGGTATCTGGTTTGCTTTTTTAGCCGCTTTTTTTTACGCCGTTTACAATGTATTGGCAGAAAAAAACGTTAAGAAAGTATCACCTATAAAAGTTATTACTTATTGCATGATATTTGTTTCTATTTTATTCGTAATTTTTTTTGGATACAGAACCTACCCCTCAAACTGGCAGGTGTGGCTTATTGCTTTTTTACTGGGTTTTATATGCGGATTTATTCCTTTTGTCGCTTATTTATACGGCGTAAAAATAATTGGAGCTTCAAAATCTACAATTGTTAGCTCATTGGGCCCCGCGTTTACGGTAACATGGGCCTATATTTTTTTAAATGAAAGATTAGATATTTTTCAAATATTAGGTATGGTTCTAATTATAACAGGAATACTCGCCATTAAATTAAAAAAATTACCATTGCCCGAATTTGTAACTAAAAAGTATCTAAAGCAAAATGATTAAATACCTAAACAATATTGGTGATTATAATTGTAGAAAAAACTTCATTGACATTGACACTAGGTTTTAATCATACTTTTTATAAATGCTTATAACTTTTTTAATATTTTTACTTTTTTTTGTTATTGTTGGCATTTCATCTCTAAAAGCGCGAAAAAAAACAACCTTAGACTATCTATTAGCAGAGCATAATATAAAACCTTGGTTAGCGGCACTTTCTGCAGTGGCAACCAATAATAGCGGATATATGTTTATAGGTGTTATTGGTTATACATACTCTTCGGGACTTTCTGCTATTTGGCTTATGATAGGGTGGATATTAGGCGATTATTTTGCTTCGTTATTAATACATAAAAAACTCCGCGAAAAAACACAGGCGGTAAATGCGCATACGTACCCTGGAGTTTTAAGTAAATGGTTTGCGACAGATTTTAAGAAATTTAGGTTTATTTCAGGCATTGTATCTCTATTATTTATGGGTTCATACGCGGCCGCGCAGTTTAATGCGGGTTCAAAAGCGCTTCATATATTATTTAACTGGGATATCGCCTCGGGCGCTGTCATTGGCAGTATTATTGTTCTCTTGTATTGTTTTTCGGGCGGTATTCGAGCTTCAATTTGGACAGACGCTGCACAGTCAATAGTTATGATTTTCTCGATGATATTTTTATTTTTTGCGGCTTTAAACGAGATAGGCAGCTTTACTGCTGTTTATCACAAACTATCTGCAATCGAAGGAGATTTTAATAGTCTGTTCCCTACAAATTTAGCGCTTGGCAATATTGCCGGGCCTATTTTATTTATTATCGGATGGATGTTTGCTGGCTTTGGAGTGGTGGGACAGCCTCATATAATGGTGAGATTTATGGCATTAGATTCTTCGAAAAATATGAAAAAGGCCCGCATCTATTATTATTCATGGTACATTGTTTTTTATTTATTTGCCACTATGGTAGGTTTGCTATCTAGAATACTAATTCCTGAGGCTTCTGGTTTTGACGCAGAACTTGCGCTGCCTTCAATTGCGGCTAAAATTTTACCCGCCCCTCTTGCCGGCATAATTTTGGCGGGAATTTTTGCGGCAACTATTTCTACTGCTGATTCTCTTATTTTAAGCTGCTCAGCCGCTTTAACTCATGATATTTTTCAAAAAAGAAACATGCCATATTATTTAATTAAAAGTTCCACAGTTATAGTAACACTAGCTACTTTATTAATAGCGCTTTTGGGTAATCAATCTGTTTTTTATCTTGTAGTTTTGTCGTGGTCCGTTTTAGCTTCAGCTTTTTTACCTGTTTTGATAATTTATATATTTAATATAAAAATTAAAGAATGGGAAGCAATTACGCTACAGCTAACATCTTTACTTGTTGTTGTAATCTGGAACTTTACGGGACTTTCAGCTGAAGTTTATGAAATTTTTCCCGCTGTTGTTATTAGTATATTAATATACTTTTCAATTTCTAAGAAATATAAAAAAAAGCTAGCGGGTAAGAAGATTTAACTCACAACATTTTATTTAATAAAAACTTTAAAGTATTAAATTATTCTTTTTTAATAACATTTCTGTGAAAAATAATTCTAATGAAATAAAATAATCGGTAGATTCACTTTAATAGTATAACCCTATAAAACTTTTTTAACTGATGAATTCAGGCAGTTATTTCACATATGTCATTATAAATTAAATAATAATAAAATGTTTAAAAAAAAAACATAATAGCCATATTCTCTAACACAATAATCATAAAGTAACAATAAATATATTTGACAAAATGAAATATTTTCAACTAATGGAAAAACTAATTTATTTTTTAGTACTGATTTTATAAAGGGCATATTAAAAATAAATTAGACTAAAAAAAGGAGATAAATAAACATGAAAAAAATATTAGTAATAAGTATTATGCTAGCAATAAGTTCGCATGGTATTTTTGCACAAGAAACAGAAGAAAAAGCTGAAGCAGCACCCGCGGCAAGCGAAGGAAGTTCAGAAAAAACTATGGCTGTGAATGTGAATCTTGGTGGTCTTGGTACCGGCAGTTACACTGTAAACTTTGAAAAACTATTAGGCGGTGCGCATGGTATTGTGGCAGAAGGATATTTTTCTGGCAGCTCAGATGGCGATACAACAAGTACAGCTTATGGTGGAGCATTGCATTATAGATGGCATTTTTCAAACGTAATGCAATCATCAGGCTTTATGGGAATTTTTGGTAGATATCTTGTTGGCAATGGCACAGGAAAGTGGGATAATTCTCTGACAAATCAGAAAGAAGAATTTACATTAGACTATTCAATGTTATGGATAGGTGCTAACTTTGGAAAAAGATGGAAAATATCAGATAGTGGACTAAATGCGGTATTTAGAATAGGATATGGATATCCCGTAATGTATGATAGCACAACAACCCCAAGTAATCCTACTGTTGACGATATAATGGATCTATTTACGGGAATTGTGGCATATATTGGCGGAGTCGATTTAGAAGTTTCTGTTGGATATGCTTTCTAATATAAAATAAATAATTAGAATTATATACCTATATTTTATAATAAATTATAGGTATATAATTTCGATAAATTAACTTAAACCCAATATATCTTTATTCCAGCTTAGCGCGTATCTATCGGTCATACCTGCTATAAAATCAGCAGATACCCTATAAATATTTTCAGTTTGAAGCATTTCTTGAAATTCTGGCGGCAAAACATTTTTGTTTTGTGTTACAAAATTAAAAATCCGATGAATTATTTCTTCTGCTCTTGTATTCATTTTTTCTATATCGGGATAGCGGTATAAGTTTTTATATAAATATTTTTTTAAACGAGAAACTTTTAATGAAATTTCAGAAGAAAAGCAACAAATTTTTTCTTCATGATTTTTAAAATTTAATACATCATCCACAGAATTTATTTTATATTTTTCGATGTTTCTTTTTGTATTTTCAATTAAATCTGTTACCATTTTATTTATTAATTGTCTAATGCTTTCTCTAACTATCCGTTTTTCAGAAACATTCTTATTCTTTTGGCTTGTTTCGGTCCATACGTCTGCCCAAATTTCTACTTCATTTAAATTTGATATTTTTAATATACCAGTTTCTATACCATCATCTAAATCATGATTATTGTATGCTATTTCATCACACAAATCGACCACTTGCGCTTCAAGAGAATGGTTTAATCCTCCGGGTTTTTTATGTTTTTGAAGACCCATTAAAGTAGCCTTAGTTAAATTTAACCCGTCAAAATTAGGATATCTTTGCTCTAAAATTTCTACAACTCTTAATGATTGATCATTATGGTCAAAACCCCCATGCTCTTTCATCATTTTATGAAGGCCCCGCTCGCCCGCGTGGCCAAACGGCGGATGGCCCAAATCGTGAGCCAAGGCGATAGTTTCTGTTAAATCTTCATTTAAACCCAAAGAACGAGCAACTGTTCTTGCAATTTGAGATACTTCAATAGAATGAGTAAGACGTGTTCTAAAGTTATCGCCCCAGTGATTTACAAAAACCTGTGTTTTATATTCAAGTCTTCTAAACGCTTTTGAGTGAACAATTCTGTCTCTATCACGCTGGAATTCAGACCTATATTTGTGAGTCTTCTCTGAATTTTTTCTTTCTATAAATTGGTTTTCGTTGACGGCATATAAAGCTAAGTTCATGGTATAAAGTTATATTTATTTTAATATCTTTCTAAAAATAAATCTTGAACTTCCTATTGTTATTTCATCAAAATCATTTATTTCTTTTGGCCGTAGTAGTTTTTTTCCGTTTAGAAAAGTACCGGTATCTGATATAAGGTCAAAAATATAAAATTTATCATTTCTTCTTTCTATTTTTGAATGCGAATAAGAAACATCGGGATCTTTAATTACAATTAAATTTTCATCATCAAAGCCAATAGTCGCGACCCTCCATAAGATACCATGTTTTTTACCCATATTAACACCCTCTTTTTCTAAAAGGTAGGCAAATTGTATGGCTGTATCACTTTTTTCTATAGTCGTTTGAGAAACCGGTTTAACAACATCATATGAAACTGCTTTATGAGCATCTATTTCTACATGTTTTTTTTCTGGAATATATTCATTGTTTTCTTCAATAATAGTTTCTTTAAAACTTTTTTCTGGTTGTTCCGGCTCATATATAAACCTGCTGTCAAATTCTTCTGTTTCTTCATATTCAGCTTGGCTGCCGGTCTTTTTGTAAATAATTAATAAAATTAGGAGCAATATAATTATAAAAGCCGCGTAAAAAAGATTTTCTTTTTTATGAATAACTCTATGCCAAAAATCAAAAATGATATTATCAGCTATAAAGAATTTATAAGAATCATAAGCTTCAATATTATCTTTTTTTAATACAATTTTTAACTCAACCATTTCATTTTTAAAACCGGTTTCTATGGCTTTACTTAAATACTCAATCAAATAGGTATTATCCATAAGTTCGGCTAATAATAGATAAATGTTTTTTATTTCTTCAGGTTTTAAAACAAAATAAATTTGACCTCCGCTTATGGCGCTAATTTTACTCATCTCGTTAATTTTTTCTTTAGAAGAAATGCCAACAATATAAATGGGTATTGATTTTTTTCTTGTTAATGAAATAACATCTTTCATAGTCATTGAAGATTCTTTAACGTCGCCATTTGTAAATAAAACAATGGAACTGCCAATTTCAGATTCTTTTGAAGCCAAATAAACAGCTTCTATTAAAGCTTCATATAAAACCGATTTATTACCTTTTCTAGAAATATAATTTAAGCAGTCTAATAATAACTGCTTATTAGATGAATAATCACATACTTTATCAACTGCACCGTTAAAACTAATAATTGCTATTTTATTTTTAGGATGAGTTTTTTCTATGAATAATTTGACTGCCTCTATTTGTTTTGTGTATTCTTCTTCAGATAAAGTCTCAGACACATTCACTAAAATAGTGATTTTTTTTGACATTTTTTCTGATATTGAAGTAATTACTCTTTTATTTTCAACTTTCCACTCATTTTCGTAAACATCAAAGTTATTTTCATTCAAATTTAGTACTGGGGTAATATGAGATACCGAAACTTCGGCACGTACAACTGGATACTTTTCTACATTAACCTGTTGAATTTTTATATCAATTTCTTCAGAAAATATATTTCTAAAACTTATTAAAAAAAAGAATAATACTATAATTTTTTTGCTATGCATAAATTTGAACCATAACTTTTATTTTAGATAATTATCGGCGAAAATTTAATATCTCTCAATAAATAAGAAGTTATTAAAATTTAATAAACGCGATCAAAAATACGACCCCATCTGACAAAAGCATCACCACCGCCATATTTAAAAAGATAATAGACATTAACAAAAGGATTTTCTGGCTCTCTCATGCTGTTTATAGCGTCAACTCGTGAACCCCAGTTAACAGAAAAATAAATCATAAAAACTTTTCCCTGAACTTTTTCAAGATCTATGAGATCCCAATCTCTCGAATCACTAGAATTATCGCGGTTATCGCCCATAACCATATATTTTTTCGCGGGTATCTTCCATATTTTTTTAGGATTTCTAAGATTTAAAGACACGCTTGGTAAAGCCTCACGCGGATTTTTTAACATATAATGATCTACTATAACCTCTTTTGTTATCGGATCTATTATACTTTCTTTGTAAAGTCCACCGCCTGTATTTTCATATTTTTCGTCAAGTTCACGATAAATTGACGGATACTCATACTCTTCAAGTATAGATAAATTTTTTACTTTTCTTACGGGATATTTCATATCATTTACGTATATTTCATCATCTTCAACTCTTATGGTATCTCCCGGTACCCCAATTACCCTTTTAACTAAAGTTTTATCAATAATGCCAGAAGATTCTGGCGGTAAAAAAGTGACAATGTCGCCCCGCCTTGGATAATCTATGCGAAAAAGTTCGTATTCTGTAAAAGGTATTCGCAGAGTGTAACGCATCTTGTTTACAAATAAAAAATCGCCCACCTTTAATGTAGGTACCATGGAACTTGTGGGAATATTATTTGCGTCTAATATTGAACTTTTAAATGCAAAAACCCAAAATATTAACGCGCCTATAGAAATAAAGAAATGAATAAAACCGAATTTTTCATAGAATTTTTTTCTTTGTTCGTGAAAATTATAATATTTTTGAAACATACTTACTTATTCACGATATGAATCTGGGAGTGTCTTTAAGTGACAATATCTGCAATTTTCTATCATTCTATTATAGGATGACTTTATGACTTCCCAGTTTATTTCTTTTTTTTCTTTAATATTATCATTAATATAATTATACATTTTTAAAGACTCATTATTTATATTTAAAAGATAAGACAATAAGCCCCTGCCTCTAATTTTTTTTATAGCTCTTTTAATACCGTCTTTATGCTCATTTATTTGAAATGTTCTAATAGAAGAAGACGTATAAAAAATACGCCGTATTTCATTAATATTCCCCATTGATATCATAGATGCTAAATTTCGAATATCTATATCCATTTCTATCATTTCTCTTTTTAGGGCCAGTCTTTCTTCTTTTGATAAAAGCAAATTAGATTCAGCTAAAGACACATCTGAACTTAATAAATAAACCAATAATAAAACCGGAAACATTACGAAAAACACTTTATCATTTATATTTTTCATATTTAGGAAAGTAAAAAATATTGTTTTAGAATGTCAACGTCAATGTATTAAAATAACAACTTGCCGAATTGATTTAAAGACGAAAAAAGGCTTTGTGAAAAATTTAAGAGAGAATGTAAATTTATTTTCTATTTCAGAAAGAGAAAATAAAGTTTCTATTGATAATTTCGCAAAAGTAGCCGAAAAAAACCAAAGTTTTTCAAATTTCTTAGAAACACTGCCATCAATATTAAAGGTTAACGAATTAAAAGAACTTGTTGTAAATATCATTCAAGCAAATAAAAATAGCAAACTTATTTCTGTAGGCATGGGGGCTCATGTTATAAAAACTGGATTATCGCCTTTACTAATTGACGCGATGAAAAAAGGCGTTATTAATCATATCGCTTTAAACGGGGCCGGACCTATACACGATTTCGAAATTGCCTTTCAGGGAAAAACATCAGAAGATGTAGCCAGAGGTCTTGAAGACGGAACTTTCGGGATGATAAAAGAAACTGGCGATTTTTTTTATGAAGCATTAAATAAATATAAAAAAGAAGGATACGGATGGGCAGCCGGCAAACTAATAGAAGAAAAAAACTTGCCCTTTAAAGAAAGTTCAATACTGGCTGCCGCTTATAATCTTAATATACCGGTAACTGTTCACGCGGCAATTGGTACCGATATTATCTATCAAAACCCGAAAATAAACGGTGAAGATATTGGTACAGCGTCTTTAGCCGATTTTGATAAGTTTACCAATTTATTACCTAATTTAGATAATGGTGGTGTATTTTTAAACTTTGGTTCGGCTGTTATTATTCCCGAAGTTTTTTTAAAAGCGCTTACAATCGCACGAAATTCTGCAAAAAAACCATATAATTTTTTTACGGCTAATTTTGATATGATGCTACAATATCGTCCGCAGTTTAATATTTTAAGCAGACCCGTGAAAAAAGGCAACGGCTATCACTTTACCGGACACCATGAAATTATGCTGCCTTTATTTTTCGCGATGATAAATGAAAATATTTAATAAGGCGATACTTTACCAATATCTGAAACTGGTACGCTTACTATACCATCAATAGTTGTTATTTTCATTTCGTTACCAGCCTGCTTAAAAGCGCCTATATATTCTTTACCGCTTTTTGTTTTAATGCGCGAAAGCTGACCGTATTTTTTACGAAGATCATCTAAGGTTATTTTTTTAGGTTCTGCCTTTGCTTTTGGCTTCTCTACCTCTTTTTTATCTTCTATAATTTCTTTTTTTTCTTCTGCTTCAACACCGGTTATATTTTCTTGCACATTTGAAGGGGCTATATTTTCAATTTCTTTTTTTAATATAGAGGTATCTTTTAACTTTTCTTCTGTTACAAAGGCAATATTATTTAATGTTTCTAACTCTATTTTTTCTTCAGATTTTAACTCTTCTTTTTTAGAAATTTCTTTTTCAGTACTTTCTATTTTTTGCCCGGCTTCAAGTAAAACCACGTCTTTCGCGCCTTCTACAAATATATCTTGTGTTTCTTTTGCTTCTTTTTTAGCGGCATCAGGCGCGGTTTTTTTAACCGCTACTTTGCCCTGTAAAAGTTTAATATCAGTTTTTTTATCTTCAGATACTTCTACAGAAAAAGAAGTTCCCCTAACACCCGCCACCGCAGTAGGCGTTTTTATAGAATATTTAGATTTATTTGGCGTAATTTTGCTAAATGTGGATCCCGAGTTTTGCGCTATGTTAATCATAGCTTTGCCTTCTTCGCCTTTAGCTAACATATTTACATCAAGTTTGGTATTACTTTTTAAAGTAATTAAGGCGCTGTCTTCAAACTGAATAATAGCTCCCGATTTTTCATTAGTTTCTATAATATCATGCTGGGTTACATTCATGCCAACTTTCGCCGGATGACTATTATGAAGTACCGTACCTGATACAAAAGTAAATACTCCAGTAAATTCTTTTTCTTTTTGTTTTTCTGAACAACCAACTGCTGTTAAAAGAAATGCCACAATTACACTTATTTTTATTGTTTTTTTCATATTTATTCTCCTATAATAATTATAATTTTTTCGTATAAACATAAATTTCTGGTACACTTGTTAATTTTTTTATTATATAGGGCTATACTGTATTTTTTCTCTAATTTTGCAAGTTCTTTTTATATTTTGCACATTCTATACTTCAATTTTAAACCCTGGCTGCACTTTGAGCCTGATGCCAAGGTAACGGCCAAAGGCCGTTGCGATACAATTTTGAGGCAATACTCAATCAATGGTTTTAATTTCATTTATCATCTTGAAAGTAATCTATATCATCTGATATCCATTCAGAAGGGTTAAAATTGTTATTTTCTTCTTTAACTTCTTCAATAATTTTTTTTATTTTATTATCTTCATTTTTATTTTCAGGTATAACATACGAAATTTTAATATATTTTGTCTCTATAACTTTCATTTTTCGAATTCTCCTAAGCTTAAAAATTTGATAGTCTCTTTATCCGTAATATCATAAGCTTTTATAATAAATAATAAATTTTTAGACATTCGCCTAAAAATCACTTCTAAAAATCTACCTGTAGCCAGCTTCCCAATTGCAACAATACTCTTATCTTTTCTTTGCCGTTTAAATCTTTTTGTTTTTTCACTAAAAAATTCTTCAATTTCTTCAATAGAAACATTATGTTTCTGTATATGCAGTTTGTCAATTATTGGATCATAATAAAATCTGAATTCCACAACAAGTCAAAAATAATTATTGATATCAAAAGTCTATAATTTATTGAATCATCCGATTTTGATTTTCAGGAAATATCTGAAAATCACAGGCCTTTGGCCAACTACGCTTGCGGGGCAGGGTCTTATTTTAAAGGCGGCATCTTTTGCCGGCAAGCGTTAATATATGTTTAAGATATTTGATATAGAATAGGCTTATATTTAGGTTCAGGGATTGCCTTATTGTCTTTTTTTGCGGTTTCAAGCCATAATTTTTTCGCAATTTCAACTTCTTTTAAAGCTTCTTCTGGCGTATTGCCAAACGCGGAACAATATTTCAAATCAGGAATATCGGCAATATATCCCTTATCTTCATCACTGTAAAATATATTTATATGGTAATCTTTCATTTTTTTAATTTCAAATCATATTTTTCTATAATCGATATAAATTGTTTTATTTGATACGGTTTCGCTTTACCCTCTGCATTTTGAATATTTATTAATTCTTCAACTTCAGGATGCTTAAATATATGATGGCTGCCTTTTACACGGCTTTGTATAAAACCATATTCTTTTATTAATTTAATAAAATCTTCAAAACGTATATTACTTTGCGAATTAATAATTTTTCGCAACAGCTTCTCTGATTTCATTATCTAATACATGTAATGAACATAAATTTTACAACGATGTCAACAATAATTTATTCTTATCGAAATAAACTCTCAAACCCCGGCCGCTCTTTGAGCCTGATTCACACCCCGTGAAGGTGACGATCCGGATCGTCACCTTCACGGGCACAAATTCAAAACTAAAAATTCAACATTTAACATTTCAACTAACAAAACTTCGTTTTGTAAGTTGAAAACGTTTTGTTAGTTGGTAACGCAACGCACATAGAAACTATGGGACTTAGTGCTGTAGCCCACGCCACCACTGGAGAAGTGGACGTACCACGCGAAAGAAGTATTACCAACATACGTAGACGACGACCAGTAATAGTTGGCAACTGTACCCGGGAAAAATAGAGTATCAATAGCAGGGTTAAAAACTGTTCTATCTACAATACTTTCAAGTTCCGTTACATTG
>JAOUOS010000094.1 GCA_029880285.1 Spirochaetia bacterium | reverse complement strand
ATATAATAATTTCACATATTTTTAATAAACCAGTATTCACATGGGGAAGTTTTAATAATTTAAATAAATCAGGTCAAAGTAGAAATTTGTACATAAAATCTTTAAGAGAAGCTGATAATGGTAATTATGAGAATTTAATTAAATTTGCACGTTCTTAAAAAAATAATGCCGGATAACGTCTCATCTTACAAGACGATGCCAATCAATTTTTGTCAGCCAGACGAGTGCAAATTAAACTCAATTTTCGCGCGAGTCTGGCGATTAAACAAAAATTGATTGGCATTGTGTTTTGCGGCTTGACGCAAAACCATCTTTACAGACAATATTTAAACAGTAAAGTCTTTCTTGAGATAAGAAAATGAGCAAAACCGAGCAGGCGCGTAAGCGCCGCGGAGCTTGTAAGATTTGTTATGTGCTGAAAGCGCGGGTGTAAAAATCAAGCGAAACAGGAAGTTGAGCTTGACTTAAAAAAATTAACATATATTTAATTATAATTTTCTAATAAAATTCTAATGATTGATATATCTTTATGCGTTTTTCCAGTCATTAAAATATTTTAATAAATAGATTCTGATAGCTTCTTTTTTGGCAGAGTATTTATCATTAATTTGATTTAGATAAGAATCAACCAGTTGATGTACAGAATTATCATGAGTTTCTAAATCCCAACTCCCACCCTTCTTCAACACACCGCCACCACCTTGTAATATCCAAGAAGGATCATTAATTTCAATATAATTATAACCTTGCTTTTTTATTATATCATTATGCCTACCTTTAAAACTCAAAATCATAGACGGTTGAAGTAATTCAAGTTCAGATACTGACAATTCATCATTCTCTTGCCAATACAAATCTGGTGACTCATGATTTGACAGATCAGTATTTGGATTAACATCATTCCCATTATAACGAAATGAAAATTTGTAATAATTTGTGGCCGTTATCAAATTATGAAGCTCATCAAATGAATCAACCATATCTTGATAATTTGCATAAATGTAAGTTCCCGCTATTGCCAACATAACTTTATAAGGAGCAATCCAAGTATTGTTGTAATCTGTTGCATCATAAAGTTGTGTAACTTTCTCTGCATTTGTTTTATTAATTAGATCTGGCCAAGGCTTATCGATACTTTGAGCCATCCCGTACATCATCAGCTTATATTTATCATATTTTAAGCCAATATGGGGAATATAGGGTGGAAATATTTCTTCTTTATCTTTAGATGATATTAAATGTTTATATTTATCAAATTTATTTTTATCAAATTCTTCAAATTCCTGTTTTAATTTTTCAATATTCATTTTTGTATGCCCCTTTATGTATATAAGTTATAGGCAATATGCACAAATAGGATTGTATATTGTCATATAAATATAACATATCTACAACATAAAATTATGTCAGCCATATTATTTATTAATTTCATAAAGTAAAGTATCATTTCTGTTATTTTGAATGAATTGGTTTATTGCTTGGCTCTGTCAAAATTTAATAAAGATGGTATTTCTCTTTTATATTTAAGATATAGGTTATCTAGATCAGAAAAGTCATTTTTAATTAGTGATTGATCAAGTTCTTTTTGAAGAGACCTTAATTTATTGAGTTTAAGTTTTTGATTCAAATATTCAATTTCTAAACTTATTATTGTTGAAGTATATTTTAAAAATAAATCATATAGATTTAGATTATCAACTTGAAGATTTTTATTAATTAAATATATGAGCTTATCAAGTTCAATACATTTATGTCTAATAATTGAAAGACTTAAAGCATCAATATTTCGAATAACAAGATCATTTTCTATTAAGGTTTTAAAAAAATCAATACTTCTCAATGGGTCATCTACAATTATCTTTGAAATTTCAACATTAAGATCATTAGCAAGTTTAGAGTAATTGTAAAACTGTAAACGAATATCATTTATTTCGCCATAGGCACTTTCCAACAATGTAATAGTTTTCTTTTTTTCAAGACGCTTTGACTCTAAATTTGAAAAATATAATGCAATAAAGACACCAATAAATGTTGACATGATTATTATGGCAGTATCTAATAAAGAATTATATTCAATACTTAAATAGCCGAGACCTCTAACTAAAGATAGAATTACTGCTGTTATAAAAATAATACAGGTTATTATTAAGTATTTCATAAGTTTAATTGTTATTTCTATTACAAGAAAATAAAAATACCTTAATGTTCATAATTTCTAATTATTAATCGGCCACGGATGGCCGACCGAGTTATTATTTATATGTATAAGCTTTTTGCACATAACGTCGACGGCTACCAGTAGTTTTCAATTGCTTTTTGTCAGCTTTGTAAGCAACAATAAAGCTCTTTCTTTTGCGCAACAAAGCGTTTAAGCAAAAAGCAATTGAAAATTAGGTCAAGCGT
>JAOUOS010000093.1 GCA_029880285.1 Spirochaetia bacterium | reverse complement strand
AAGTTTTTTAAGTCTATAGGTAAAAATATTCCTAAATTGCCAAACTGTTTGTGACGTTTCAATCGCTTCAGGGGGGTACCATCATCCCTATCTTTTCCATAAAAAGTATAGATTCTTGTTGCCAATGTGTCGATATATTAATATATTACCATTATGAATGATATTGATTACAGTTTAACGACATTTTTGTATCCAAGGACTGGATTTGTATCTGGTATCGCTAGAAATATTGATTTAGGTGGAATATTTGATTCTTATAATGTGAGTCAAGATGCTGAAAGCGCGGACATGAATGCATTAATGTCGGACTGGAGAACTGTTGAAGGTGACATTATTCATTGTATAAGCAATATAAAGACTGAAAAAGAATTAAATGGATGAAAAACCCGTCTGATTCTAATCAAAATATCAATCTCCCTATAAATCGAGAAGAAATAGACAGCAAAATAAAAGATATTGCCCCAAATCTAAAAAGAGGGACAAGACAAAATATTAGTAAATATCTTGAAGAATCTCTAAAGAAAAATGTAAAAATTACAGCCAATCAAGTTCATCAGGTTTCGATTCAGACTAGAAGCCAAGCCGATTTTTTACCGCCAGCCTTATTGAGGGAATATGAAGCTTTAGTTCCTGGTGCTGCTGAAAGTTTATTGAAGGCTGCCCTTGAACAAGGAACGCACCGAAGAGGCTTGGAAAAAATAGTTATTGAGGGTAATAGTAAAAGAGCTTGGGCTGGAAGCTGGTTTTCATTTATTTTAGGATCATTTGCTATTATTGGGGGTATTTTGATTATGTTATTAACAGAGAAAGAGATTTGGGGGCTTGCGAGTGTAATTACAGCAATTGCTGGTTTAGCTGGCGTATTTATTTTTGGGCGAATAATGAATAAAAAAGAAAATGAAGGGAAAAAAAGCAATATAAATATTTCTTTTCGTGGCCATTAGTTTATCATCGCTTGAGTTTACCTAATTTAAGAATCTATAACAGACTGACATTACCCCTAACGTTCGATCTTTTAAGTCGTCGTAAATCGTTTTTGTAGGCCAGATAAGCGCGAATTAACCTCAATTCATGCGCGAAGATGGCCGTAAAGCAAAAACGATTTACGATGAGTTTTGCGGTTCATCTTAAAAACAACTTTACAATTTATCTATAAAAAGTAAATCTTTTTTAGCAACAAATAAGACGCAAAACCGAGCAGCCCGATCAGGGCGCGCAGCTTAAAAGATTAGTTATGCGAAGTTAATAAATTATAGATTGTCACTTAGATGTTCGATACAAGAACTACAAAGACCTAATTCATTATTATAGGATAGCCAACCATAATCCGGTATAATTTCGCCACAATATTCGCATTTATCGAAGGATGCTTGAAAACCACAAGTTTTGCAATAAAGTTCATTGGATGATACTTCTATAATAATACCATTAGTGCAACTAGGACAGTTGTCTTCATAAATATATTCGCCGCCCTTAGCTACATCGCGGTCAGAAACTTGCATTTCTTTAACAAATTTTTGATTTTCTAAAAGTCTCTCTTTGTAAAATGATTCAATATCCAAAAATTCATCCCAATTTGTAAAAATAGAGGTTGGATCTATATTAAGTTCCTTTTCTAAAAAATTATTAATAAAGGGCATTATTTCATGAAATATTGTTAAAAATTCTGATTGTTTCATATCATAGACGAAATGCTCTATGCGATTGCGTTTTTTACGTAAACTTTCAAAGGTTTTATGATATCTAAGTATTAAGGAATCTACATCACCCATTATAATTAATCTTTCAATAATTTTATCATAATCAACTGTTTTCATATTCTTTTGAGGTTTTATTAATAAAGATGAAAGATAACCTAGTTTATTAATTTTAATTGCATCTGTTATTTTTGAATAAATTAAAACTGGATTTTCTAAAAACAATTTATATTTAAATAAAAGAAGAAGGCCAGACCATAAATTTATGGTAGCACTTTTATAATCATTACTATGATAATCTGATATAGCTCGCTCTAGGTAATTTATACCATTTTTTAATATCGCACTTTTCAAAAATAAATCCTTTGAGTAGATTAAATAATTTATTAATTTTGCATAACGTCGACGGCTACCAGTAGTTTTCAATTGCTTTTTGCCAGCTTTGTAAGCAACAATAAAGCTCTTTCTTTTGCGCAACAAAGCGTTTAAGCAAAAAGCAATTGAAAATTAGGTCAAGCGTCATACCAATTTCTATTATGAAAATTGATAGTAAAGCGTAAATACTTTTCTTAAATTATATTACAGCGCCGACCCGAGCGACCGCGCAGTCGGTCGCGTAGCTGGTAGCTGTTGTTATCTGAAGGGAACGGCTTAAAATTGTTAATACTTTGCAGAAATCTTTAAGGCATTATATAAAAAAAATAATTGA
>JAOUOS010000092.1 GCA_029880285.1 Spirochaetia bacterium | reverse complement strand
AAAAGTCTATAAAGAAAAAAAATAAAATACTAAAAAACCGAACGTACCAACAAATAAGAATGAGAAGAAGTAGACCAGCAGACTAAAAATACTTACATAAAAAAGCCGTTTCTTTCAGATAACGAAAAATCTTAAAAGTCGTTGCAAATCGTTTTTGTAGGCCTGATGAGGGCGAATTAACCTCAATTCTTGCCCGAAGAAGGCCGTTAAGCAAAAACGATTTGCAATGAGTTTTGCGGCAAGCCACAAATACTACTTTACAATTTATCTATAAACAGTAAAGCTTTTCTGTGGTAAAAATCTGTCGCAAAACCGAGCAGCCCGATCAGGGCGCGCAGCTTTTAAGATTAGTTATCTGAAGTCGCGCTTAAAACATATAATGCAGATAGAAGGTGATATAAAAGCAAATATTATTAATACCTAAAATGGTAATGATTATTTTTTTTTGACCGATTAATTTTTAAAATATATACTAATAATAGATATTAACAAAGAAAGGGGATATATATGAAGTATATTTTCAAAATTGTTAAAATTGTTCTTGTAATCAGTTTAATTACAAGTATATCTATTATAGCCTCACCAAAAAAAGAAAAATTACAAGAAGAAGAGATAAAAAATAATTTTATTGGCACTTCTCTTATGATTATAACATCTTTTATTCCATCATTAGATGTAGATTTTTATGAAATCGATTATGGTAGAAAACTATCAACAAATGATTACTTTTTGATTGGGGCTCATATATATAGGATAGATGCTCCAATGTCTTGTATGAGTGATTGCCTTAAATATCCGGGTCCAATATGGACATATGGACCAATAATTGGATATGAATATGTTTTTAATAACAATATTTTAATTAGCCAGCTTCTAAATCCTATGAAACTTGATTACTATGATGAAGCCAGCAATAAAATGGAATCTGGTTATATGGTTTTATTTGCTACACGAGTCGGATACAAATTTCAATTTTCATTAGGAAGTATACCATTTTATTTCGAAATAGCTGCAGAATTCAATATATGGCCGTTAGCAAGCAAAGGGCCAGAACAGTTTAAAAGTATTGATGACAAATATACAATTTATACTTTTGCGCCTGCAATAAACGCAGGAATAATATTTTAGAAAAAGGAGGTAAAATTAATGAAATATGTAGTTGGAATATTTTTTATTTTGCATGGGTTGGTCCACTTGCTATATTCGGCTCACAGTCTTAAACGAATAGAATTAGAAAAGAATTTTATATGGCCAGATAATTCATGGCTATTTTCAAATAAACTTAATATTGAATTCATCAAACAAATTGCAAGTATAGCATGCGTTATTGTAGCAATTGGATTTGTTATAGGTGGGATTCTTGTTTTTATTGAGTTTTCATGGAGTTATTGGGAGATAATTGCTTCAGCAATTATCTCTTCTATCATTTTTTTTATTTTTTGGGATGGTAGTATTAGAAAAATTCATAGCCAAGGCGCTATAGCAATTTTAATCAATATTGCTATTATTATAATTGTGCTGTATTTAAATAATACGAAGGAGTAATATGAAAAATCTAAAAATAAATGCTGCTCAAGCAATAAGTAGAATTTTTGGCGTTCTTGGAGCAATTGGAGGAGGAATCCATGGCATTGGAGAAATATTACAAGGAAATGTAAAGCCGGAAAATTTATTTATATCTTCTTGGGCGACAGGACCAATTGCATTATACTTTGATGGGGATCCTGGTCTAACTGTTTTACCGAGCATGCTTATAGCAGGAATCACTACTGTAGTTATTGCAAGTATAATTATAATATGGTCAGTACGGTATTTAAAGAATAAAAAAGATGGCTTTATTTTAATCGTACTTGCTATTCTATTATTATTATCAGGCGGTGGAGTAGGCCCGCCGATCTTAACACTAATAGCTGGTATCGCTGGACTAGGTATTGGCGCAAAATATGTATGGTGGAATAATATTTTGGGTGAAAATGCTAAAAAAATTATAGCTAAAGCATGGCCTTTTATTTATACGATTTGCTTGTTTAATGGAATTTTTCTAGTGATTGGCCATATTGTTGCTGCCTACTTTTTTGCTCCTGTCGAGGGAGATACATTTTCTAATAGTTTTTTATTGTCGATTCCTTTGTTGATTTTAAGCATAATTACAGGAATTTATTTTGATTTAACCAAGAGAGATGATCAGAAAGCTAGTTAATTTAGATTTGAATTATGTATATAGCAAGAATATAGAAAAAAAATAAATAAAATTATCTATAGATTGAAAACTGCAAATAATTAAAAGCGATTTCAGATAACGTTCGATCTTTTAAGTCGTCGTAAATCGTTTTTGTAGGCCAGATGAGCGCGAATTAACCTCAATTCATGCGCGAAGATGGCCGTAAAGCAAAAACGATTTACGATGAGTTTTGCGGCTCG
>JAOUOS010000091.1 GCA_029880285.1 Spirochaetia bacterium | reverse complement strand
AAAAGTCTATAAAGAAAAAAAATAAAATACTAAAAAACCGAACGTACCAACAAATAAGAATGAGAAGAAGTAGACCAGCAGACTAAAAATACTTACATAAAAAAGCCGTTTCTTTCAGATAACGAAAGTCTTAAAAGTCGTTGCAAATCGTTTTTGTAGGCCTGATAAGGGCGAATTAACCTCAATTCTTGCCCGAAGAAGGCCGTTAAGCAAAAACGATTTGCAATGAGTTTTGTGACAAGGCACAAATACTACTTTACAATTTATCTATAAACAGTAAAGCTTTTCTGTGGTAAAAATCTGTCACAAAACCGAGCAGCCCGATGAGGGCGCGCAGCTTTTAAGATTAGTTATGTGCAGTATTAAATTAAAATTCATCTTCTTCTAAAATCTTATTATCATCATCTTTACTGGGTATTGCTTGTGGGATTAATGCTGAATGAGAATCATTGCGTTTATATGGCTTTTGATCTCTTGGCAATTGTGGAATTGCTAATGCCTCAGTAGAAATATAATTAAAAGCTTTTTTAATATTTTCATATGCATCATCTATGTTTGCACCAATGGCAACTAAAGCGCCGATAACCATAACAGTTTGTGCAATTTTTGAGAGAACACTATTCCATGATGTTTTTCTTTTATCTAATTCTTTAATAGTTTGTTCAATTTCTTTTGTGAGTTCAATTTTTATAACCTCAGGTACATTATTGGGCTTCTCTTTTAAATCAGACAAAACATTATCCAAAAGAGATTTTAAGTAGACTTTAGATGTTTTCCTCGGATCATAAAAATCTTTTATTACAAAAACGTCTTCATTTTCTCGCCACCAATCTTTTGCAAATTTTGAGGCAACACTTGTTAAACCAGCTAATCTAGTGAGTGCTGTTTTTAATTCTAACAACAGTTCAGTATTAAGAGTTGTTTGACCAGTTTCCGGAATAGCTAATTTTATACTTGAAACGTTAAATTCTATTGATTTAAATATATTTGACAGCAAATGTTTTTTTGAAAACTCTGTTGAGGATATCATACCAAGGCGTACTATGTTTTGTGATAAATCTAGCTTAGTCTCAATTTTTGAGATTCGCTCAGATAACTCAGTATTGAAAACACAAATAATATCTTGAATTGCTAAATAAACTTCTTCAAAGCGGTTAAGTATTTTATCTGGATCAATTATTGCTATTTCAGTAGGATATATGCAATCAGCACATTTATTAAAATACTTGCGACCAATGCCAAGGGCATCATGAAATTCATATGCCGATTTATTTGAGTCTAGTAACTTTTCTATATCAACAACAGAAAGTGATTCGTCTTTTGAATTTTTCATATAGATATGCAATAAATAGAAAATAAAATATGCTGACAATGATAAAAATGATATATAAAATCAATAAAAATAATAGGAAATGTATATTGAAAATAAATAAATTTAATATTGCACATAACGTCGGCGGCTTTAAGAAGTATGCAATTGCTTTTTGTCAGCATGGCGAGCGGCAATAAACCTCTATTGCTCTGCGAGGCCATGCGTTTAAGCAAAAAGCAATTGCATATTTGCTCAAGCGTAAAGCCTATATCTATTTTGAGAATTGATAGTAAAACGTAAATACTTTTCTTGAATTAAAATATAGCGCCGAGCCGAGCGACCAACGGGAGCGTAGCTTAAAGCCGCTGTTAGCGGGTCGTTTCAAGGCCAGTTACAAATATAAAAAAATATTGTCAGTGTATCACTATAATGGTACATTTGTCGTAGATGGAGTATATTGCATATGAAGGTGATAAATTTATAATAGAATGGTTTTTTAATATAACAAATAAAAGTGAGGTTTTAGATTATTTTGAAAAATTATCTGAAAATGAACAAGATAAATTATTTTTTTTACTTAAAAGAATGGGGGATTTTGGTAAAATATCAGATAAAACAAAATTTCGAAATGAAGGAGATAAAATATTTGCATTTAAACCCAAACCACACAGGTTCTTATGCTTTTTTACAATTGGAAATAAAATAATAATAACAAATGCCTTTCATAAAAAAACAGATAAATTACCCAAGAATGATAAAAAAAAAGCAATAAATAATATGAATGATTATATCAAAAGAGCTAAAGAAGGAATTTACTATGAAAAAGAATAAAGAAACTACATTTTCTAGAATGATGAAAGATAAAAAAAGAAAAGAAAAATTTGATGAAGGATATAACAAGTTTTTACTTTCAGAATTTTTAACAGATGCGATGGAAGAAAATCATATTTCAGTAAGAAAACTTGCAGAAAAGGCAAAAGTCTCGCCAACAATAATACAAAATATTAGATCAGGCAAAACCAGCAATGTTACATTGAAAAAACTTGATGATATAACCTCAGTTTTGGGATACCGGTTAGAATTTAAAAAGGTATCATAATATTTATTTAAAAAAATACACTGGCCTTGATATGCCCGCTAACGTT
>JAOUOS010000054.1 GCA_029880285.1 Spirochaetia bacterium | reverse complement strand
ATTAATTCTTCAATAACCTCCAATAAGTTTTTTAAGTCTATAGGTAAAAATATTCCTAAATTGCCAAACTGTTTGTGACGTTTCAATCGCT
Organism: Spirochaetia bacterium; assembly: GCA_029880285.1. Taxonomy (GTDB): domain Bacteria; phylum Spirochaetota; class Leptospiria; order Turneriellales; family JAOUOS01; genus JAOUOS01. Next base: position 9,589 of record JAOUOS010000054.1, on the reverse strand, counting down.
TCAGGGGGGTACCATCATCCCTATCTTTTCCAAATTGAATTTTACTATTTATAATTTAAAAATAATATGCTTTACATATAATCTACAAACGTCATATATATGTATGAGAAAAATTAAAATATTAATATTCTTCTTACTTTCTTTTTATGTAAGCTTATCTATATTAAGTAATAATATTTATGAACTAAAAAAAGAAACAAAACGGCTTAACTTATTATCTAAAGTTTATAATAAAAACTTCACCTATACAGACATATACGGAATTCCTGTTATTTGTTATCACCATATTGTATCTGATAATTGGGAATCAAAAGAAAAAAATATTTTTCATTTAACAAAAAACCAGTTTCAAATGCAAATAAACTGGCTTAAAGAAAACGGTTATGCAACCATTACATTAAACGAGTTTAATAAGTATTTAAATAAAGAATCTGTAAAATTGCCAGAAAAGCCTATACTTATTACTTTTGATGACGGCAGAAAAAATTTTTTTACAAACGCGAAACCTGTATTAGACAGCGCCCAATATAAAGCTGTGCTTTTTATTTATCCAAACCCCATTAATATAAATCATGATTCTTTTTTAACATGGCAGCAAATTCAAACACTTTATAATGAGGGCCATGATATTCAAAGCCATACATATACCCATCCTTTGTTAGATAGAATGTCACTCTCGTCACAATCTAAAGAATTTCAACTTTCTAAAAAAACCATTGAGCAAAAATTAAATTCTAATGTTCAGTGGCTTGCTTATCCTTTTGGAGCATATAATGCAGACACAAAAAATGAATTAAAAAAAGCCGATTATGAAGGCGCTTTTACGGTTTTTTCGGGGTCCAATTTTCCCGGTGAAGATAAATATTCATTAAAACGAATTTTAATTACAAGTAATTTATCAATATCAAATTTAAAAAATAAAATAATGACCTCTAACCTAAGTTTTTTAAGTATAGAACCCGAAGAAGGTTCTAATATTTATGATAAAAAAGTAATTCGCGTAAAATTAGAAAAAAATTTAGAGTTTAATAACCTGCGGGTTGAAGCCGGATCTGATTTTGTTTACAATAATTTGCCTGCCTTTTTTAATTATAACAAAAACACGGGCGACTTAACTGTTTTATTAAGCAGACCTAAAAAATCGCGCGTAGTTTTAACCGTATTTTATAAAAATATAGACGGCCTTGTTAGTCAAAATACAATACTGTACTCATCTTTCAAGCCGCCTTTTATTTCATAACTTATACTACCCTGCCGTCTTTTAACTCTAATTTTTCTTTGGCATACTGAATAACACGCGGATCGTGTGTGCTGAATATAAATGCTGTTTCTGATTTTTCATTTAAGTCACGCATTACTTTTAATACTTCTTCGGCACTTTTTGTGTCAAGATTAGCCGTGGGTTCATCGGCTAAAACTACCGCGGGATTACATATTAAAGCGCGAGCAATAGCCACTCTTTGTTTTTCGCCTCCTGATAATTCAGCGGGATATTGATCTGCTTGATTTTTTAATCCTACGGCTTCTAAAAGCACTTGCGCCCTATTCTCTTTTTCTTTTTCTGTTATATCTTTTTGAATAATAAGCGGCACCAAAACATTTTCTTTGGCGGTTAAAACAGGAATTAAATTAAAAGATTGAAAAATAATGCCTATTTTTTCATGGCGAAAACCCGCCATTTTATCATAATCATCGTACATCATTTTTTTGCCTTCAAAAAAAACCTCACCTTTGGTGGGCCCTATTAAAAAACCCAAAATATTCAATAACGTACTCTTGCCCGAACCCGAGGGACCGGTAATGGTTAAAAACGATTTTTCATAAACCTGCATAGAAACATTTTCTAAAGCCTTTACAAGACTATGCTCTTTGCCATAATAGCGGCTTACATTTTTTACATCAATGATTAAATTTTTCTTACTCATCTTTCTTCTGATTAATTAAAATGATACTAAAAGCTCACTGGATATTTTGTAATCAAAGGGAATAATTCCTCCGTAAAAAGAATTTTCGCCGCCAGTTGTGATTCCTCCTGTTATTGAAAAAACAGCAGTATTTCCGCTTTTCGCGTCAAATCTTAACGAATAAAAAGCTTCTTTATGGTATATTCCATAAAGTACATTAAAAGTTACAGCGTATACATCTTTTATTTCTCTCATATAGGCAGAAAACACAAGATAATCTTGAAGAGGTGTTAAAAAATCATTACTTCTGCTTTCGTTTAATAGTGAACTAAAAATTTTTAATCTATCGGGCATACTCTGGGGTAACTTATTTGGCTTTTCGCCATTATAAATATATTCAGCAGTTACTCCGCTAAAATCATCATATTCAATTCTACTGCCTATTAGTGTATCAAAATATAAATTTTTATTATTGGTAACAAAATTATATCGCGGATTTTTATAAAATATTGTTTCAATATGCAGTTCAAAAAAGTTCAATAAATATTTCGCGTATGAAAATCCGTATTGTGACTGCTGATTTAAATAATAGTAAATTAAATTTAAATCGCCTTTTATGATATCAAAATAAAATCGAGAAAAAATACCCATCTCATCTGTTTTCCATTCTTTTTCTCTTTTACTTAATTGATATTTTTCATTGGGAGTTTTTTCAAGAAAAAAATAATCTTTATTTTCTGAAAAGATTCCAAATTTATTCTGGTAAAACATAGGTAAAAAACCAAGAATAATCTCACCCGACTCAATATATTTATAATTTAAATTATAATTAACATTCAATTGAGCGATATAAGCTCCATCTCTTTTTGCCTGCTGGCCCGGCATAGAAGAAATAGGGTTATGTAAATCAAGCGGATTTTGAAAAATTCCCGGTGTATAAATTCTACGGTATTTTCCCGTTAAAAAAGAAATATTATCATAAAAGAATATCTCAAAAAATAATTCATTTATTCTTACATAATCTTGATATCCTTTTTCAAAAAGAAGCGTACTTTTTGAAAATGATGTACTATACTGACCCTGAATGTCTCCCTTAAAAGTAAAAATTCCGGGAATTTTATACAGCAGCTCTGAATTTAATTCGCAAACGGCGCTTCTTTCTTCAAAGAAAGAGAGCATCCCCTGCCCCTGGTTTTCTTTTTCCGGTTCAATTTTCAAATGATTGTAGTTTATGAAAGATACAAAAAAAAGCCTGTAACGATAATTTTTAACAGAGTCCGTTTTTTGCTCAGTTTCAATTAATAAATCATCCGTGGGAGCGTCTTCAATCTCTTGCGTATACAAAAAGCTTGTTTTAATTAAAATAATTATTATAAAGATTTTTTTTCTCATAAATATATAGCTATAAAATTACATAGACTGTTTTTCACTCATAAGTTTTTTTACAATAGAAACAAACTTTTTATATTCAACAGGTTTTTCTATAAAAGCAGACGCCCCGCATTTTAAAGATTTATCCCGTACAGTTTCACTTTCTCCCTTTGATGAATGGTAAGATGAGCTTGCTAAAATAGGTATTTTCATAAGACGCTTACGCTTTCTAACCTTGCTTATGAATTCATAACCGTTAATTTTTGGCATTTCGATATCGGTAATAATTAAATTGGGAACTATTTTTTTAATTAACTGTAAGGCTTCAAGACCATTTTCAGCTTCAACAAATTCAACTTTTATACCAGTAGAATTTATAGCTTCTTTCATAATGTTACGATGGGCCTCTTGATCGTCAATTAAGAGTATAATTTTATCAAATTCGGGAAGTGTAATTTGAAAAATAGTTTCTTTATTAACTATTGAATTGACACTAATTTCTCCCCCATGAGCATAAATAATATCGCGACAATAAGGAAGACCTAATCCCGTACCCTTCTCGCCGGCAGATCCAAGACTGGTTGTTTTAATCTCATGATTAAATAAATTTGGTAAAAATTCAGGCAGAACTCCAATACCATTATCTTTAACTGAAATACAGTTTTTCTTTGAAGAAAATACAGATACAACCCCCTTTCTAAAAGAAAACTTAATCGCGTTTGAAATAAGATTAGAAAGAAGCTCACAAAACAGAGATTCATCAACAAAAATGCTCAAATTCGAAGGCAGATTATTTTTTAAACTGATTTTTTTGGCTTCAGCCTGTGGTTTAAGTCTTTTAAAAACTTCATTTGCTAATTCTCTCGCGTTTATAAAAAGTTTTTTGGGATGTATAGAGCCTGACTTTATCTGGCTTATTTTTACCAGTGTTTCAATAAGTTTAAAAATTGCTCCAGAGGCATCTCTCAAATCGTTAATTATTGTATTTCTAGAAGCTTTACTCAAATTGGGATTTTCTTTCAAATAATCCAGAAATCCTATTATACCTCCCATGGGAGAGCGCATATCATGCGAAATAAGCGCGAAAAATTTATCTTTTAGTTTATTTGCCTCATGGGCAGAAATACGGGCTTTATCCAATTCAGTATTTATTTCTAATAATTTTTTTCTCGCCTGCCATTCAAGTTCAATATTCTTTCTTTGCTGGCTATATGATATTTGATTTGCTATAGCTAGTACAATAAGCTGTATGTAAATAATAATATAAGAAGGCAAATCTAAGGGATAGGGGAATAGATTTAACGTGCCATATAATACCAACATAATAATATTTATTTTAAGATGTGTTCGCTCATCGGCAACGGGAATCGCTCTTGTCATCGTTAAAACTAAAAGAAGAGAAGCCAGATAAGAGTATCTAATTTGTTCCTGAGAAAAACCAATAATAACGACTAATATTAAAAATAGGAATATCAGCAGGGTTAAATATTGATCGGCAATAGACAAATTAAAATAGCGCCGCCAGAATCCAAAGTATGCCAATAAAATAAGGGAAGAACAAAACAAACCCCTTAAACCAAATGATAACCAAAAAGGAACCTTTAAATAGAAAACATCAATGGGAATAAATCCAAATAAAGGTAGTAAACTAAATAAAAGCATATGACGGAAGGAACGCTCATAACTTTTTTCTATATCATATTTGAAATCAGCCTTTTGTTTAGAAGATATAATACTATTTTTTTTTCTTTTTTTTTCTTTTTTCAACATACTATAGAATTGAAAGGTTTTACTTTATTAAATAGAACAAGATTTCTTATTCTTCAATAAAACCATTTTGATACTATTCGTAAATAATATTTTGAAGTAATTTACCCGCAATATTTAACTATTAAAAATCTTCAAAAAAATATTACATTTTTTTTATAGTTATAATTTTTCGCAGATCGGAAGGATTTTTAAGAAAAGATTTTAATTTTTAATTCCGTAGTACTTATCTATTAAATACGATAATCAATGCCTATAACAAATTTTATAAATTTATCAGGCTGGTATATGGCTTTGTCGGCGTCTTCATATGTATAATTTTGTCTGGGATTATCGTCAATTGAATCTGGATCATAGTAAAACTTGCCATGACCTCCTAACTGAGTTTTTTCATATACATCAAAACCCGTTCCTAATTTTAGAATAAAATTCTTTGATAATTCGAAATCAAATCTTATGCCTGCTCCTATGCCATACGGCGTTGAATTAATATCAAACACTTCATTATCACCCAAAAAAGCAAAATTCGCGGTATGCTTTGCATACCGGGGGCCTGCTGTTAATCTGAAAATAAAACTCTCAGAACGATAGAGGGGATATGTGATATCAAAATAAGTCATTAAAATTGTTCCATCTTTTTGTATAACACCGCCTGTATTATCATTTATAAAAATACGTCTGGCTTCTTCAGCGTTACCCGGATTATTTTGAAAAAAATATCCTGCGCCTATTATAAAACCCATGGGGAATTTTTTGTTCAAATCTAATAATGACACTTCAAAAGAACCTCCGGGTGAACCCCAGTAACCTATATTGGGGCCTACAAGAATATTTTTACCATGAACAGGAAAAAAAGAAATAATTAACAAAACGAAGAAACCTTTTATTAAATTTAGTAATTTCATATCTAGGTATATAAGATGCATTCTTTTCTATAATTTCAACAATTTTTATTATTTTTTTTCCAATTTAATAAAACTTTATTCTTCATAATTTACTTGCCTAAATTACTCTGCATGAAACGATTTTTGGGCAGACTCTTGGTTTTTTTAAAATCAATAATTTTCAAAAGAGTTTTTTGTTTTGTTATGACATTTTCCATTACCATTAAAGAAGGCCTTTCAATATTATAAAATTTTTTCACTTCGCGGTATTTTAAGGTTTTCAGGTGATGGCCTATGTTATCATAAAAGTACTGCTGAACAGGCTGAAGATTTTCTTTTAATATCCAAAGCCTAACCAAATGGTAATCTGCATCAGATTTTTCTTTGGCCGTTAAATCAATCACATACTGCTTATCTGATTCTTTTACAATTTGTGGTGTATAATCATCCAGCCAATTTAGTTTTAAAACATCGGCGTTATTAAAGTCGCCGTTACCTATACTATCCCTGCCGGCAAGACGAACTACTTTTCTTGAATCGGGAAGATAGCTCCAGATTTCGCCGTCTTTATTTAAAATCTGTCTTCCTTTTTCGCGAAGCGGAGATAAAAAAGTAATATGAACCGTTTTATTATTCAATGCCTGAATTTCTAAAGTATAATCATGTTTACTTCCATCGGTTCTAAAATTGGTAAAATCATATTTTCCCTGCCATGTTCCGGGAGCTAATCTATCTAATATTTTTTGAATGATAATTTCTGCTTTATTTGTTTCTGAAAATAACGCAGAATTAAAAACAAGTAATATTAAAAGCATCATCTTTTCCATAACAATATATCTTCCTTTTTAAACATGGGCCATTGCCTCTAAAGGGCTTAGCCTTGAAGCGCTCTTAGCGGGAAAAAAAGATCCAATAACGGCAGAAAGTACTCCCAGCATAAAACCAAATGCGGCGAAAGAGAACGAAGCCGTTGGTTTTACTAAAAATGCTCTTTCTGTGCCGGGAATTTGAAAGGGAAAACCAATCCAACCCAATAAAAGAACCAGTAAGGTTCCGCAAAAAACTCCTATAGCTCCGCCGCCCATGCCTATAAAACCGCTTTCTGTTAAGAATAAAAACATGATATGCTTTCTTTTATAGCCTATGGCCATTAGTGTTCCTATTTCTTTTGTTCTTTCTGCCACAGTCATAAGACTTGTTATAACAATAGCCGCTATCACAAATAAAGAAATAATACCCGTAACTATTTTATAAAACATGTTTTGAAGACTCATGATGTTAACAAAAAATTTGTTGATATTATCCCATGGTTCAGCGGTTAAATTATATTTATTTAACCTTTCATTTAATTCTTTTACAATGTTATGTCTTTCTTCTGAATTAAAAACTGAAACTACTATCTGTGTGACTTTATTTTCAGCCGAAAGAAGTTTTTGGGCCGTGTCTAATATTAAATAAACAATAGTTTTATCGGCCATTGGATTTCTGGCTTCTAAAACACCTGTTAAACGGGCAGAAAGCGACCTTTGAAATCCGTTAGTATCTTTTGTCATTAAAATAAGCTCGTCTTCAATTTGCGCAGGCTTACTTTTTCCGTTTGAAAAACCTTTTAACATATAAGAACCAATATTCACCTGATGGTATTCATCTTTAATAACATTTATATTTTCAGGTTCAGAAATTGATTTTAAACTTTTATATTCTTCATCAACATCAATTTCAGCGTCTTCTATTTCTATTTTTGGGTTTTTCTCTTGACTGCCTGATTTTTCTTTTTTAATATCTAGAAAGTATCCTTTGTCTTTTTCTATATAATCTTTAAGTTTTGGACAAACCCTGCTTTCGCCTTCAGGATCTATTGCTATGGCCATAAAAGGCGTTGTAACCTGATTTTTTTGATGGTTAATAAGGCCGCCAAATAAAAGCCTGCCCGTAATTTCTTCAATACCCTTAACTTGAAAAATTTCTTTTTTGAGAGGCTCTGTAAATTCAAATAGATAATCATCCGCATTACCGGGTAGCGCTTCATGATAACCTTTTTTTGTAATTTGTATTTCGCCTATTTCTGCTTTTGTTAAATTATGAATAATTTCTTTTTGAAGACCATTTAAGATGCCTCTTAACACAAAAAGAAAAGTAATGCCCAGTGTAATAATAAGACACGCCATAATGCTTCTTCGTTTGTTTCTTAGAACATTTTTATAGGCAAATAGTATTAGTTTTTTCATTAATTTAGTCTTTCTTGCCCGTTACCTGCCCTAATTGAAGTTCTGTTATTTTTTCCATAGGCTTTTCAAGTTGTTTTGAACGAGCGCTTACCAGTTCTTCATAATGATTTTGAGTTGTTTTTAAAGAGTTGCCCAGTTTTTCCATTTTATCAACATACTTTGCCCACTGTTCTCTAAAGTTTTGAACCAGCTTTTGCATAAGGCCCGCTTTTTCTTCCATTGAAAAATTGCTAACCGCCTGCCGTATTAAAGACAAGACCGCGTATAACGTAACCGGCGAGCATAAAATTATCTTTTTCGATAAGGCATAGTCTATAATTTTTGTGTCTTCTTGATTTATAAAATAATAAATGCTTTCATTGGGTATAAACATTAACACGTAATCAAGCGTACCTTCAGCCGGATTTATATAATCTCTTTTCTCAATATGTTTTATATGATCTCTAACATCTTTTAAAAATAAAATTTTTTCTTTTTCTTTATCCAGCTCTGACTCTGTGGCCAAGAAATTTTCATAATGCGCCAAAGGAAATTTTACATCCATATTCACATGTTTGTCTCTGGGCAGATGAAACGTATAATCGGGGCGGCCCGAATCTGTTACCGATTGTTTGTCGTAATTGATGCCTTCGGTAAGACCTATAAAATTTAAAATATCTTCTACCATTCTTTCGCCCCAAAAACCTCTCTGCTGTGAGCTTGAAAGAATTTGTCTTAAGTTAGAAGTCGTATCTGAAAGTTTTAGTATCCCTAAATTAGATTCTTCCATCTGACCTTTTAACTCAGAAGTCTTCGCGGTCAGATTACTTATTTTAGAATTCATTTCTTGAAGCGAAGTATCTAGTATTTTACTTTTTTCTTCAAATTTAGATTCTGATTTTTTTACCAGATTATCAAATTCGTTTTTAGCAACTTCAAAAAAAGATTTTTGATTTTCGGTTAAGGCCTGTTTAGATAAATTGCCGAACAGGTTTTCAAAATATTTTTGCTTTTCTTCTTCTGATCTCTTTTCTTTTCTTGAAATTATGGCCATAACAAGAACACCTATAAGAAGCCCCGCCGCAAAACTAACAATATGCCAAATTTCTATCATTTTTCTCTTTTTTTTAATTTAGAATGTAAACCAGTAAGCGTTTTAAATATGACCTGACAAGAAAAAGATAAAAAAGCTATAATAATCACTCGGAATCCAGAAAAGGCATATTTTTTTAATAATGAATCCACAGAGCCCTTAGAGGACACAGAGTTTATGAACCTTGTGCACTTTCGTCGTTTTGATCAGCACATAGTGTAATTTGTCTCTGTGTTCTAATTTATTATAGTCCACTTTTTTTTCATATTTTCCAAAAAAGTTTCTTTTACCGCATTCTAATTTTCAAGATCGCTTTAATGCGTCTTTATCGTACTTTATCGCAGTTAAAAGAAGGTGAGTTAT
>JAOUOS010000090.1 GCA_029880285.1 Spirochaetia bacterium | reverse complement strand
CTGGCGTATTGCCAAACGCGGAACAATATTTCAAATCAGGAATATCGGCAATATATCCCTTATCTTCATCACTGTAAAATATATTTATATGGTAATCTTTCATTTTTTTAATTTCAAATCATATTTTGCCCCTCAAACCCCGGCCGCTCTTTGAGTCTGATGGCAAGGGGCCGCCAAGGGCCGTTGTGATACGAATTTTGGCAGGGCACGGATGCCCAAGTGTCGAGCGCAGACAGGCTGGCTGAAAAGCACTCGACGAAAAAATGTAACGGTTCGACTTCGCTCACCGCAAGAAAACCAAAATGTTACGGGGTCCTCGCACCCCTACGGGGCACGAGCAAGACAGTTGTAATACATTCGCCGTCACTGTGACCGCCTTTGTGTATTTATGAGTATTTTTTTATTTTAAGACAAGCACAGCATTTTCTTTATCTTCAATAAATTCTAACAACTTTGCTTTGCTTAAAAGAATTTTAACTTCTTCAGTTGAACAGTTGCCCTTTCTTATCCAGATAATCTTTGGCGGAAAACCAAATAAAATTGTTCTATCATAAAAATCTGAATCTTTGCTAACTATCGTAAAATTATTATCTTTCGCGTATTGCCATATAAAATGGTCTTCTTTATTTAACCCAATATTAAGTACATGCTTTGAACCAGGAAAATCTTTTTCAAAATGTTTCGCTAATGTTGGTGACAAGTTTGCGTCAAACAGCAATTTCATGTCTCTCACGATCGGCCGCATACTCAAGACATGCAAAAATGTCTTCTTTTTCTATATAAGGAAAATCAATCAATATTTGCTCTGTTGTCATGCCAGAAGCAAGATATTCAAGAACATCATAAACAGTCACTCTCATACCCCTAATGCAAGGCTTGCCTCTTCTGATTTCAGGATTTATTGTTATGCGTTCTTTATAATTCATATTATGAATTTAATATTTTAGAGACATACATTCAAGTATTTTTTCCGTTTTCTAACCTTTTTACAGGTTGACCCCTCAATACAATCGTCAGTCGGTGAACCACCACCTTCACCCTTTCGCAAGCGAAGCTAACCGAAGGTAGTACAAGCCGGGCCAGCTTCAGTATCATTCAACACTCAAAGAACCTTATATTTTGCCTGTTCGTTTTTCTTTCAAACGTTTTTGCGCAACAGATAACCATTTTTTATCAACCTCTGTTTCAGGCTGGTCAAGACTGCACAGCAAAGAATCTGAATTCATTCAATAGTTAAAATGTTCTGAATATGAATTCTTAGCTTAGGAATTTTTTCATGAATAACTTCCCAAATAATTTCGTTATCAATATCAGAATAACCGTGAATTAAAACATCTCTTAAACCGGCAATTTTTCTCCAATCAATGTTCTGATGTTCTTTCTTAATTGAATCAGGTATCTTTTTTACAGCTTCGCCAATTATCTCTAAATTTCTTTCAACAGCTCTCATCGTTTTAATATCTGAATTATAGTCGTCAAAAACTGTAATATCTTTTGTATAATTTAGTATTTCATCAATTGAATTTAAAATATCTTTAAGATAAATTTTATGATTACGCGGCATAAATTATATCTTTTAAGATGTATTCTTTTAATTCAGGCTTTATATTTTCTTTAATAACCAGATCAATCTCCCTATTAAAAACATCCTGAAGAAAAAATTTTGCGTCCATATAATTGTCAAATGTTTTCTTACCTTTTGCGAATTCAACCACAAAATCAAGATCGCTATCTGCTTTCACTTCATCTCTAACTGCGGAACCAAATAAACCAATATTAATAATTCCAAAAGAATTTATTTTTGTTAAATTTTCTTTTACTTTATTTAAGATAGATTCTCTCGTAAGCATAAGGTTATATTTTTTTATTCACAATACTTTGACAATTAGATTTTTATATGACATCATACAGATTTTGTCCCTCAAACCCCGGCTGCTCTTTGAGTCTGATGGCAAGGGGCCGCCAAGGGCCGTTGTGATACGAATTTTCTCTCTCCCGTACAGTTGACAAGCCTTGAATTACTTTAGGCAGTATTGTCATAGTAATAAAATTTTGGCTATTTAGCAAAACCTTTCTATATTATCTTTATATGAATAAATTCATCTCAAAATCACCAGATATTCTAAGCGGTACGCCTGTTTTTAAAAACACGAGAGTACCGGTCAAAAATTTATTTGACTATTTAGAATCGGGAGAGAGCTTGCAGGATTTTTTAGAAGACTTTCCTTCTGTTTCTAAAGAAATCGCCGTTAAAATATTAGAACAGGCAGAACAACTTTTGGTATCAAAAATGGCGTAAATGAAAATTTTAGTAGATGAGTGTCTTCCTAAAAAAATAAAAATAGGTTTAATATTTTTATTACCAGCGATAAAAATTTAGAATTTCAGCAAAATTTATGCAAATATAATCTTGCTTTTATTATTTTTGACATTCCAATGAACACTATGGAATATATATTGCCGCTTGTTGATAAAATAGAAAAGACATTAGAAACTGCGGTAAAAGGCAATGTGTATAAATTAAAATAATTGCTTTATTTATAATTAGAAAATAAGTATTT
>JAOUOS010000089.1 GCA_029880285.1 Spirochaetia bacterium | reverse complement strand
AGGCCAGATAAGCGCGAATTAACCTCAATTCATGCGCGAAGATGGCCGTAAAGCAAAGACGATTTACGATGAGTTTTGCGGTTCACCTTAAAAACAACTTTACATTTTATCTATAAAAAGTAAATCATAATTTATAATAAAACAAAACGCAAAACCGAGCAGCCCGCGAAAGCGGGCGCGCAGCTTAAAAGATTAGTTAGAGGCATGTGACGGGTAAAGATTTATTATTAATAAATTATATAAATTGATGTTTACAAAATTGATTATATCGCAAAATAATTATAATATAATAAAAATATAGTTCTAAAAGATATAATCAACAATCGTTAAAAAAATAAATTTATAATATATGGACTCCAGCATAAATTAATAAAAAATAATATTGTTGGAAAAGTATAATCAAAGGTTGCACTATTACAAAAACTAGTTTTAAAAATAAGAAAAAAAGTATAATAACAATATTTAAATTTCAGCATACCTTTAAGAGGTACTGATGTGGAAGTAGTATCATCTTTACTTTTATCAGGAAAAAATCTCATTGATTTATTTTTAGCAAAATCTTTTATTTCATCTGGTCTGTATTTTCCATTATAAAAAAAACTATAAGATATTTCATTAGGAATCAAAACACCACTTTTTATTGTATGATAATAATTTGCAAAAAATGTATAGGTTTTAGTAGGGTTAATATTAAGGTTTTTATTGTCATTTAAATGGCTATAGGTATGTTTTTGAAGATATCTGCCATGATGCAAACCCCACAGACTTTTATAAGTAGTCATAAAAATATTTTTACCATTTTCAAAAAACAATATTAAAAATCGAATAAGAAAATAAAAATATCCAAAGATCAATAAAACTATAGCATTTTTTTTATTATTATAATTATTGATATTCAGTAATGGATGAAAACTACTGAAATCTGGCTCAGAAAAATAAATAAATATTAGAATTATATTTACTATTGTAAAATTACGAATACGTTTTTCGTTAAATAACGATTCAGGCATATAATTTAATTATACAAAATTTAAGAATCAAAATGTCAATTGTAAAAAATATAAATGAATAAGATTTGGATATATAATTAATTTATGCTTATATATGTTTTATGGAGTATTTTTCAAAAAATCAAAGATCAAAAAAATAAAATATTAATATATTCTATTTAGTATAAAAAACCCGTCATTGACTCTAACGGAAAATCTTAAAAGTCGTTGCAAATCGTTTTTGTAGGCCTGATGAGGGCGAATTAACCTCAATTCTTGCCCGAAGAAGGCCGTTAAGCAAAAACGATTTGCAATGAGTTTTGCGGCTCGCTACAAAATACTTCTTTACAATTTATCATTAAACCGTAAAGCTTTTCTTGAAGCCCATAAAACGCAAAACCGAGCGACCGCAAGGGAGCGGAGCTTGTAAGATTAGTTGTACGCAGTTTTTTAGGAAAAAGTTAATGATTCGATAATAAAGATTATTTCATCTTATCAGTTACATAAACCTTTTTACCTTTTTTATTAATATAGTACCTACCACCTTTTGGGCCAGTATAAACTTTATGCCCTTTATAATATTCTTCATGTATTTTTACTTCTTCTTTTTCTGTAGGAGATTGATTACTCTCATACATTTCCATTGATTTATTTAAAACAGTTCTATTAATATCAGACGGGCCACTACCACTGCCTGTATTTATTATTTGATTTAAAAAATATAATCGCAATATAGCAGTCTCTTCAGCACTTAACTTTTCTTTGTAGCTTTTGTTTTCCAATTCTTCCATGCGCTTAGTATCAAATTTTTGTTTCGCAATTATTAACAATTCTGAATGCAATTTTTCAAGATTAACCTTCTCTTCCTTTGTTCTATGTACTTCTGTAAATTCAAGGGAGAAAATACTAGAAGTTAATATAAAATATATACAAATTAAAAAAAGTCTATTCATATTTGGAACTCCAAAAAAAAAATCTATTGTATTAAATAATATAATCTATAATATTTTCAAGGAATAATCATCAATATTTTTACTAACAGATGTATATATTCTAACTTTGTTAAAACCTTGCTCTTTTATTTTTTCTGGAGATGTTTCAACACTATATAAATAATTTGTCCAATTCTCAATTTCATCGGGCTTCATTGTTGATTCCCTGTGTATAATCAAAGTTGTATCGTCATTTGGATCAATTTCAAATTTTGCTTTAAATTTATTTTTCTTTGCAATATCTGTAAGATTTTTCACAATCATATTTCGGTCAGATTGTCTTTTTTCTGCCACGGTCTGAGATATATTATTGTTAGAAGACAGCTCATTTTTATTATTTTCAATTAATCTACCAACTGTACCGAAAACAAATAAAATACCAACCCAAAAGTACCATTTCTTTAATATATTCATTTCAACTCCTATTATAGGGCATTAAAAGATAATAATATTTATTGTCAACAATATTTAGGATAGAATGAGAAATACATTTTTATTATAAAAATTGCGTACAACGTCGACGGCTACCAGTAGTTTTCAATTGCTTTTTGTCAGCTTTGTAAGCAACAATAAAGCTCTTTCTCTTGCGCAACAAAGCGTTTAAGCGAAAAGCAATTGAAAATTAG